>NZ_BAAJLU010000002.1:0-341580 GCF_057550865.1 Colwellia sp. NW0002-52-1
TCCGAACCACCAAGCCATAACAAGCACATGGAGCATCAACAATACTTTTTCGAACACTCCTAGTTCAGATACATGACCGAACAAGCTAAAGGTGTAGGAAAGTACTATAAGGCTAAGCCCTAACAAGCTTTGTTTTATGCTATTGCTCAGCGCAACAGATTGGAATTTAAGGTGTAACGTTATCGCGAATATCGCTAGAACTAATCCAAGACCTCTAAGTAAAGTTCCATCACCGACAGATGAGTCCCAAATAATAGCCAACATATCGGGGGATAATGCCCCTTGAATGCCTTCTTCTGCCATCGCGCCAGTACTAGCGAAGAACCAAACACCATTTGCAAGCAAAGCGATGACTATTGAACCTCTTATCCATTTTAAGTTCGCTATTGCCAAGTTATTATGAGACTCACTTTGCTCAAAAACTTGCCTGAAAAATGTATACCCAGAAATGCAGGCAAAACCGACGTAAAATACAATTTTTGACAGTACAATGACTGTATTCCAGATATACATTTCCATCGCTGTTACTCTTTGTGCTTAGTGAACCATAAAGGCAAAGCTATCTTTCATTTTGTGCCCATCTTTTCCTAAGAAAGTCACATCAACAACATAGTTAGCAGGTATTAGTTTCGGTAGTTTCCACGTAAATTCAGCACTGGCTTCTTTAGTAGGCTTGAAGCCAAATTTAACCTTTTTACCTTGCTTATTTTTCAATGTAATTTTGACTACACGAACCTCTTTGCTAAATGCCAACGTTAACTCTTCTGGAGTCTTCATTAACATTGCATTATCAGCAGGCACACTTTTTTCAAGATGAACATGCGCGAACACCGCACTACTAAAAACAATGCTGATTACGGTTAAAAATTTAATTAATATTTTCATATTTACCTCTATTTAAATTATGTATTAACGACTGAATTTGTCTTTGAAAATTTGATTACTGGGTATACCAACATCAGTAATTATTTGTTCCACTTCACTCATCATTGCTTCTGGGCCGCACAAGTAAAATTCTGTAGACAGGAATTTTACTTTCTGGCTCAAATACGGCAGAAGTACTTGCTGTACATAGCCAGAATGCCCTTGCCATTGTTCTGAAGGGTTAGAAAGTGTAGGAATATAAGAAAAGTTTTTATGCTGCTCACTCAATGAGTTCAACTCATCGCGGTACAGCAAATCATCTTCAGTTCTCGCACCATAGATGAGAGTCAAATTACTTTCATCTTGACGTTTTTTCAACTGTTCAAAAATGATAGCTCTGAGTGGAGCAATCCCTGAGCCAGCGCCAATAAATATGCGAGGAACCTTTTTATCTGAAGTAGCGTAAAAGTCAGAAAAAGGACCCTTTGCGATTATCGTTTCACCAACTTCGAGTGACCCTAAATAGCTTGAACCTATACCTGCATTATAACCATCCTTAGCCGTTTGCCAGCGGATGTTGAAGGTTAGCTCATCTGTTTCTTGATCAAAGTTAACCAAGGAGTAATGGCGAGTTGCGCCGTCATGTGAAAACTTTCCATGAGAATAACTTTCCCAGTATTTTTCAAAGTTCTCAGGCATATCGTCTGGGCGTAGGCTATTCATCCCTGCTGGCACTTCAAATTGCATATATGCTCCAGCTTTAAATGCCAATTGTTTGCCTGATTTCACCTTAAACTTCACTTCCTTGATAAAAGGAGTAATGAAGTTAGTCGCAACCACAACTAGCTCATGATTTTCAATATTGAGATCCGTATTAACTTCAATTGAGCTAATTTCAGAGAATCTGTGCTGACATCCTAACCGATAGCCTTCCTTAAGCTGCTCATCTGATAAATGTTCCTGCTCAGAAAGTGTGATAGGTAATTGAGTTGAACTTAAGAACATGCATTTGCCACATGTACCGCCTCCACCACAACTTGACGGAAGGTAAACATGTGAACTAGCTAATCCTTCTAATACTGTTGAGTAACCAGTTGCTGAAATGTCAGTAATGGTATTTTCATTGGAAAAGGTCACAGCCACTTTTTGCTTGTTGCTACTCCAAACAGGCTTCAGAAAACCGTTTTGATATTGCTGTATCAGCCAAGTTACGCCAGTAACTGAAAGTAATAGCGTTGAAAAAGCAAATGCAATGATCAACCAATGGTTAAACCCTCCAGAGTTGCCATAGTCCATAAAGTGAAGCTTCATCATCAGATCTTTTAGCCTGAAATCATCATTGGCATGGCGAAGCACTTGGCCTGTAATACTATCTAAATAAATAGTTGTATTATTCTCATCCTCAACGACAACTTGCCACATAGGATTTTGTTGCCTTACGTGATCAGAAAATGGGGGCTGAGATAACACTGGTGTAGTTAGCTTGCCCTCACCTGAATAGGAGTTTTTTGCCAAAGTTAGTACTTGTTCTTCAGACAGGTTAAATGGCTTTCCTGTTAAAGCATCAAATAGCTTTGAGTGAAGTTCTTGGTAGCTATGCTGGCCCTTATCGAACACAAAATGATAGTAAGGCTGATGTAAAATCCATATAAGTTTTACTTCTTGAGGTGCTTCATTAGTAATGTCTTTAATAGGGATAAATCTAAAGTCTGTAATGTTACCTTCATGATGAGAATGAACTCTAAGCTCATTACCACTGGCTTTACTGTGATCCATCAAATTGAAGTAAAGACCCGTTCCCAACCAAATAAGCAGTTGTAAACCAACAAATAAAGAAAGCCATTTGTGTAACGTAGTATTCAACTTAAATAGTCGCATCAAATGACTCCCTTTTTATTTGGGGAAAGCACTCGATAATAAGTCAATACAGCGCCAGTAATTGCGCCCATTAGACCTAGAGTTGCGACCAAGAACAAAAACCAGTTAGATACATTTTCACCATCATCATAATCCATAATGTGGAAACGCCACATCCAATCAAACAACCTCCAGAAATCATGTCGCTTGGCAACAAGTGCGCCTGTTTGTTGACTGATATAAAATGTCGGAGTGGCGAATTGGTCAAACGTTACTCTCCAAACGGGTAAGTGTCTTGGAGATAACTCAGCAGGCATATCTGTGATTGATTGAATCAGCCTTATGCCGTTGATTTCATGATTCATTGCGTAATGGTATTGCGCGATTTCTTTAGCTTTGACTTCATCAACAGGTGGACGAACAGCCCCAGTTTTAGCGTCAATTGCTACTTTCCCCTGATCTCCATTAATAAAAGAATACAAGGGACGGCCCATGCTTTGAGTAAGCGTGACTTGGCTAGCTTCTGGGTAATCAGCAGCAAGTTCTGCAATGGAGTAATCCACTCTTGCTAAATCTATTTTGACTTCCTCACTCTTAGCTAAGGACTCGCCATGTATATAGTGAATATCCATAGTCACCATATACACGCCAGTTATAGACCAGAACAGAAGTTGTATTCCGACAAATGCCATAAGCCATTTGTGATACTTTCTAACTTTGCTAAGCATTATTATCTAGCTCCAAGTTAGACAGTCCTTTGTTAAAGGCATTTACTTCAGGCTTTTTAACGATTGAATAAATTGCTGGAAGCACAATTAGAGTTAGCAGTACAGCACTTGTCATGCCACCTACCATTGGTGCAGCAATACGACTCATTACCTCTGAGCCAGTTCCTGTACCATATAAAATAGGCATTAAGCCGATAATGATTGTGGCTACCGTCATCATTACTGGACGCACACGCAAACCAGCACCTTGCAATAATGCATCTTGGTAGGCATCATCTGAGATGGCTTCTGCTCGCTCCTCGGCTTTTTCCTTCAGCTCAGCAAGTGCTTGATTGAGATAAACCAGCATTATCACGCCAATCTCAACAGCAACACCAGCCAGCGCAATAAAGCCCACGCCAACAGCCACAGAGAAGTTAAATCCTTCTAGATACATCAACCATAAGCCACCAATCATTGCCATCGGCAAAGTCACGATGATGATAGCCACTTCGCTAAACGCTCTGAAGTTTAAGTAAAGTAGAATAACAATAATGGCGAGTGTTAAAGGCAATACATAGGTGAGCTTTTCTTTCGCTCTTTCCATATATTCGTATTGCCCAGCCCAAGTAATTGAATAACCGGCTGGTAGTTTTAGATTATTAGCCAAGTGTATTTTTGCACTTTCAACATAAGTACCTACGTCAACACCGTCTATATCGATAAACGTCCAGCCATTTAATCGAGCATTTTCACTCTTAATCCCCGGCGGACCATTTTCTACTCGGATATCTGCGACATCACCTAGTGCAATGCGTTGTCCATTTGGTGTTACAACAGGTAATCGTGATAGCTGCTCAGGAGAGTCTCGATAGTCTTGCGGATAGCGTAAGTTAACAGGGTAACGCTCTTGACCTTCTACCGTTTGGGTAACGTTCATACCACCAATAGCTGTAGAAACCACTTGTTGAACATCTTCGATGTTTAACCCAAAGCGACTTGCCTTATCGCGTGAAATATCAACCTTGATATATCGTCCACCTGCAACTCGCTCTGAGTAAACTGATGCTGTGCCTGTAACTTCGGGTAAAATTTGCTCTATTTGTTGGCCGATTTCCTGAATCACATCAAGCTCTGGTCCGGCGACTTTAATACCCACAGGCGTTTTTATGCCTGTAGCTAACATGTCGATTCGGGTCTTGATTGGCATAACCCAAGCATTTGTTAAGCCCGGAAACTTAACCAATTTATCAAACTCAGCTTTTAACGATTCAGTAGTCACACCTTCTCGCCACTGTTCTTGTGGCTTCAACTGAATAAAGGTTTCAATCATGGTTAAAGGTGCAGGATCGGTTGCAGTTTCAGCTCTTCCTACTTTACCAAATACAGTTTCAACTTCTGGCACAGTGCGAATAAGCTTGTCTGTTTGCTGCAATAACTCCCTTGCTTTACCAATTGAAATACCGGGATAGGTAGTAGGCATATACATGAGATCGCCTTCATCCAATGGCGGAATGAATTCACTACCAATTTTATCTACAGGCCAAAAGCCAACGATAGTCACTAATATTGCTGCTACTATTGTCGATTTTGGAAACTTCATCACTTGCTTTAAAACAGGCATGTAGATAGCAATCAATAATCGGTTTAACGGGTTTTTCTTTTCAGAAACAACTTTGCCTCGAATAAAGTAGCCCATCAAAACAGGCACCAATGTGATCGCCAAGCCTGCTGATGCAGCCATTGCATAGGTTTTAGTATAGGCAAGCGGTGAAAACATTCTGCCTTCCTGCGCTTCCAAGATAAAAACGGGTAAGAATGAGACTGTAATGATCAGCAAGCTAAAAAATAAAGCAGGACCTACTTCACTCGCAGCCTTAGCTACTATTTGCCAACGGTTTTCATCTGTTAGCGGTGTTTTTTCCATATGCTTATGCATATTTTCAATCATCACTATTGCGCCATCAGTCATCGCACCGATCGCAATAGCGATACCACCTAAAGACATAATGTTGGCATTGATGCCTTGCATATACATGATGATGAACGACACCAATATACCTAATGGCAGAGTGACAACAGCTACAATTGATGATCGAAGATGAAATAGGAAAGCAACACAGACAATAGCAACGACTGCAAGCTCCTCTAGCAACTTGCTCCAAAGGTTATCAACAGCACGATCTATTAACTTCGATCTGTCATAAACAGGGACAATCTCCACCCCCTCTGGTAGAGAAGATTTAAGCGATTCAAGTTTTTCTTTTACACCGTTTATGGTTTGTTGGGCATTCTCACCAAAACGCATAACGACAACACCACCAACAACTTCGCCTTCACCATTAAGCTCTGCTATACCACGGCGCATTTGAGGCCCTAAATTAACGGTAGCAACATCACCAATACGCAATGGCGTGCCTTGTTCGTTAATACCAAGTGGAATTTTCTCTATGTCTCCAACTGATTGAATATATCCCGTAGCAGTAACCATGTATTCAGCTTCCGCCATTTCCACAACAGATGCGCCAGTTTCTTTATTGCCTCGTTTAAGTGCCATTTGGATATGACTTAACGGCACGTTATAAGCTCTTAACTTATCTGGATCGACTTGTACCTGATATTGCTTAACCATACCGCCAACGGCGGAAACCTCAGACACGCCCGGAACAGTTTGTAGTTCATACTTTAAAAACCAATCTTGAATACTTCTTAATTGGCTTAGGTCATGGTTTCCAGACTTATCTGTTAAAGCATAAATGTATACCCAGCCCACACCTGTTGCATCAGGTCCTAATTGAGGCTTTGCTGAATCAGGCAGGCTTGATGCTACTTGGCTTAAGTATTCAAGTACTCTGCTTCTAGCCCAATACAAATCAGTATCATCATCAAAAATGATATAGACGTAGGAATCACCAAAAAATGAGTAACCACGAACAGTTTGCGCTCCCGGTACTGACAACATCGCTGTAGTAAGGGGAAACGTCACTTGATCTTGCACTACTTGTGGTGCCTGTCCCGGATAGCTCGTCTTAATTATCACCTGCACATCAGAAAGATCTGGGAGTGCATCTACTGGCGTTTTTTGTAATGAGTACAAACCACCAAACGCGACAATTAAGGTAATCAACAAAACAAAGAAGCGATTGCCGATAGACCATCTAATAATTGATTCAATCATTATTTTTCCCCCACTTAATGATTAGAATGATCAACAGCAGCTTTATTTTCCTTGCCGTGTTGTTCATCTGATTCAAGAGAAATGTCAGTGATAACTAAGTCATCTCTAACCTCAAAAGTGAAAGTGACATTATCACCAACATTGAAATCAACTATTTCTATATTGTCCGCGACGATAAAATCCATCGTCGCAGCAGGTCTATCCCATTTCTCTATTGGCCCTCGGCTAATATTCAATGTTCGCATATCAATGTTAATGTCATTAATAAGACCAGATACCGTTGCCAAAGATACTTCTTCACTCATATCAGCAGGCTCACTCATGATATGAATTCCAGTAATTTCATATCCACCATCTTCGGTTTTACTCACTTCAAAGTGCAAAGATTGCCCAGACTTTAATGAGTCAATATCGACTTTTTCAGCCACAGTAAAATCCATAACCATCTCAGGCCAGTCCCAAGCTTCAGCAGGGCCATGCGAAATATTAACCATACGGTGTCCTGCCATAACACTATTAACATCACCTTGCATCCAAACAGAGTTAGGCACTTCATCATGAGTCATTCGTTTAAAGTCAGAGCTTTTACTTGATTCAGAATCAATCAAGAACTGAGCTGATGTCACCACAACGTCATCTTCATTTAAGCCGTCTAATATTTCGATGCTGTCGATATCAACCCGGCCAATCGTCACTTCGATAGACTTAAATTGCCCATCCCCCAAGGCAAGTACAACTCTGTCTTGTTTACCTGTGCGAATGACGGCTTCTTTAGGTACGAGTATCGTGCTATCAGATTGATTAGCGTGAATAGAGACTTGTGCAAACATGTTTGGTTTTAGCTGGTAATCTGTGTTGTCGAATTTCAATCGCACTCTAAGAGTACGAGTTTTACTGTTCAACGTTGGATAGACATAATCAACAACACCAGCCCAGTCCTCACCCGGTAAATAATCCAGAGTCATTGATACTGGCAATCCTTCTTTAATCAAAGCCGCATCACGTTCAAACACTTCTGCTTCAACCCAAACTTGATCTAACTGACCAATGCTTAATAAGGTGTTTCCCGGTTTTACATAAAAACCTTCCCTAATCTTCAAACCATCAACAACACCTGCTTGTGGTGAGTAAAAAGTGATTGTTTGCTGAACCTTTCGTGTCTTTTCTAGCTTTTGAACAAAGTCTGCTGAAAGCTGTAACGCTTTAAGGCGATCTTTGGCTGCTGAAATTAAAGAGCTATTATTGCGTTTTAACGCTATTAACAGCTCTTCTTGCGCATTAACTAACTGAGGAGAATAAAGCGTGTAAAGAGGTTGCTCTTTCTCTACAGGATTACCTGCTGCTTTGACGTAGAGCTTTTCAATCCAACCATCAACACGTGGGTGGATATGAATTAGCTTATCTTCATCATATTGAACGTAACCTACGGTTGAGATTTCAGTATGCATATTTTTAAGCTCAACAGGAGCAGTGCGAACCCCAAGATTATTCACTACATGAGGCGCGATTTTTACGGCTCCGGGGCCAAAGTCATCACCAGATGATTCCTCCTCATACACAGGAATTAAATCCATACCCATAGGCGACTTACCGGGCTTGTCCCGGCGGTAATTAGAATCCATCGGTGCAACCCAATACAGCGGTTTTTTCTCTGCTAATGTTGCTTCATCAGCATTGCTGTTTGAACCTGCACCTTGATATAAGCTCAATGCTCCAGCACCTAGTGCTGCTCCAATGATGATGGCGGCAACTAGTTTCAAATTTGGTGTTTTAGTATTCGTTGACATTATTTTTCTCCAAAGTGCTGATTCATTCTGTGCGAAGTGTGCATTGGCTTATGTTCAGCATTTGAGTTAGATTGAGAATGCGCAAAGAAATAGTTGATGCGAGCTACTGTTTTAAGTGCGTCAACATCAATTCTTAAGGCTGATATTCTGGCGTTTAATTCTGCGATTCTTGCACGAACAACTTCGGCAAAATCACCATCATCATTGGTGTAAGCCGTCAAAGACGCTTCCGCTTGGTCATGAGTTTGTTTAAGGAGTTGTTTTTGATAAATAGATTGTCTATCAGATAAACGTTTAAGCTGTCTAAGCTCCTTTTCCACCGCACTGATCATTTGTTTTGTTAGCAATAATTTCTCGGTTTTTACAGCTTCTGAATCAGCAATAGAAGCTGCAACTTGCTTATCTTGCCTATTCTCAGTGAACAACGGCAAATCAAACGTTACTCCAACAGAAAATAAATCAGCTCGGCTATCACCAGAGGGCATATTGTCACGATAGGCATAACTAGCATTAACACCCCATTGCGGCTCATATTGCTGTTTAGCTAACTCAACTGCTTTTTCTGAAGCTTTGCGTTTTATATCAATTGCAAGTATGGCTGGGTGATTCGAAAGCTCCTGAGCCAATAGATTTCTTGAGTAATTAGATGCTTTTAGGACTGTTGGATTATTCAATTGAATCGAAGGCAATTCTTTTGAGACGCTAAACTCTAATGGTTGCGCGTCAAAGTTGAATGATTCATTCAATCGGTCAGCATCGTAAATATGAAGCCACTCATTAAGGCGAGCGATTGTCGTTTCTAGTTTCTGCTTTTGCGAAGTTAATCTGTCATCTAACTGCACTATTTCCAATTGAGCACGAATAACATCTTGCTGTCTAGTTTTACCAACAACGTTTGAATAGCTAGCTTTAGCCACTTCCGCCATCTGCTCAAAGAGAGACCAATCATCTTCAATCAATTTAATAGTTTTCTGGGCTAAGTAAGCATCTAACCAAAGTTGTGATACTTGGCTTATCAGTTTAGCCTTACGATCCTCTCGTAGCAGTGGAAATTTCGTTGACTCAATTTTTAATTGCTCTTGTTTAATCTTTAAACTATCACCTCTAGGAAACATTTGAGAAACACCAACCTTTAGTTGAGTCATTCCTTCCTGATCTAAGTCCCAAGTATCTGTTGGTAAATTCATTATCCCAAGTGATACTTTGGGGTCAGGCAAAGTACCTGAAGCGATACTTCTATTTTCAACCGCACTTTGTTTTAACCGACTCCCATGAAGCCAAGGATCATTTTGCTGAGCCAAGGTGATAGCTTGTTCAAGCGACACTACTTTCTCAGCTTGAACTGAGAATACAGATAAGCCGAGTATTAGTGCAGTTGAAAGTGACGTAAGGTTTGAAGCGTTCAATTTCATTAGAATTGCTCCTCGTATGTCTTAACTTTTGCATAGACTTCACTCGTTCCATCTTTAAATAGAATTAACACTTTGTATGGCATAAAGCGGTCACCGACTTCCATACCGGGAGAGCCAACTGGCATTGCTGGAACTGAAAGCCCAATCGCATTCGGGTGCTCTTCTGATAAGAACTGCTGAATAAATTTAGCAGGTACGTGACCTTCAAAGGCAAATCCGTTTCTACTCACTGCCGTGTGGCAGGAACGGTAATTAGGCTTGATACCATACTTAGTTTTGATGTTGCTGATGTTTCGGAAATCTTTGGAATGCGCAACGATCCCTTCGTCTTCAATATGAGTTATCCATTTTTTACAACACCCACAAGTAGGGGTTTTATAAACGATTAACTCTAAAGGTGTTACGTCGTGATTGTCTGTATGGTTATGTTCATTAGCGTTTGCAAACGCAGGTGAAAGCAGCATTAAAACTGCTATTTTTAAATACTTATTGATCATTTTTGCCCCCAGACATCGCTGGAAAATATCTATAGCGCTACTACGCTATATTGACTAACAGAAAAATTTATTACATGTGCGCGAAATTTGGGCGCACTAATCCTGTATTAGGCAAAAATCGGTGGACGATAAAGGGAAGTGGAAATTGAATGAGGTTGTTTAGATTGCAGAGCAGCTACAGATTCACTCAATATTTGAATATCTGTCGAATCAATACTGGAATTTAGGACTGTAGTAGATGAACAAGCATTTGCAGGACAAACACATTCAACATCACAACAATCTTCTGTTTGACCATTGCTGCTTTTATTCATTTCACCGTGGTTCATTCCTTCATGATGACTCATCTTGGAATGATCCATGTTCATGTGTGACTCGTGAGAACCTGACGACATTTCGCAAGACATAGCAGAATACGCAAATGCTTGCCCTACAAAGGCAACCAGCATAAACGTTATTACTAAGACTTTTGAAAATGCTTTAGACATAAAATTCTCTTACAAATACACAACTCCAATACTAATGTAAATTTTCGACTAAGTAAATTGATACTGTGTAAACATTTATGAATATTTGATTATCGTCAGTTTTTTCAAAGGGGTACATGTAGCATTCATAATCTCATTTGACGGTTAGTAGTCAAAAGTTATACCAGTGCACATGGTTGATACATCTCTAATTCTGACTCGTTTATCTTGTAAATGCATATACATCCCCGTCAAAGGTATTGATATACAGCGAAGGAGTATGCTCGCTTATTGATAAACAATACGTCCTTAATGACATTAATTTAATGTCTCATAGACTCAAAATGGTCACGTTAGGTGCTCACGATACTAGCGACAAATCTGTATTGTTAGTTGAGAGAGTTTGTCGGGGAACTCAAATCTGTTCGTGTGGGTAAGAAAATAACTATTAATTAGCCTGTATCAATAATCAAGGTGAGTTAAAAAAGAGTCTTTTATACATCACTTTAGCTATCTAATGACTTAATTATCCCACACCCTTCAATGGTATTATCAGAATTACACGTACTAGCCATTTGTTGTAATTCGTTTTTTAAGGCTTTTAATTCTTTCATGCGTTTATTTACCAAAGCTAATTGTTGCGCAATCAGCGCATTTACACTTGAGCAACTTTCCTCTGGTTTATTTTTTAGGTCGATAAGACGTTTAATATCTATAAGAGAGATATCGAGACTGCGACAATGTTTTACGAATTCTAATTGCTTCAAAGCGGTAACGTCATACAACCTGAAGTTACCTTCTGTACGCTCTGGATCAGAAAGTAATCCTTCTTTTTCATAGAATCTAATAGTTTGTATAGAACAACCGGATGTTTTCGATAATTCACCTATTTTCATAATATTTCCTTTTTAAACTTGACTCTATAGTTACTATAGGTTTTACACTTGAATTATACAAGTAAGGCGGAGTTAAAAAATGAGCGGTTGTGGCTGTGAAGTAGAATTAAAAGATGACCAACAAAAAACAGTGCTTTATTGGCTTTTAGCTATAAATGCCACGATGTTTGTATTTGAAATTGGTTTAGGTTGGTTATCTGAATCAACCGCATTAATTGCTGATTCGTTAGATATGCTAGCTGATGCTATCGTCTATGCCATTGCCTTATATGCCGTGGGGAAGTCAATCCAACATAAAGCTAATGCAGCATTAGTTAGTGGTTATTTCCAATTGGGGTTAGGGGTTCTAATTTTTCTCGATATAGCTAGACGAATAGTTGGAGAAAGTGAGCCTCATTCTTGGTTTATGATTGGAGTTGGTTCTGTGGCTTTAATCGCTAATGTCATTTGTTTGATGCTTATACGAAAACACAACAATGATGAAGTGCATATGAGGGCTAGCTGGATATTTTCAGCTAATGATGTGATCGCAAACCTTGGTGTCGTATTCGCTGGCATACTTGTCATGGTGCTAGAACAACGCTGGCCTGATATTGTTATTGCTAGCATCATTTCAATGTTAATTCTTCGAGGCGCTTACATGATATTAACGGATGCCAAACAAGAATTAGTATCGGCTCAATATACATCTGAAGTATCAGATAAAAAATAAACAATCAACCTGCTGCAATTCAAGGTAAGGAAGCTCTTATGAATCAAGAATATCTTAAAAAAACTGAGATAGTCAATTTTGAACACCCCACTATCCAATCATTAATAACAGAGCGAAAATGGCATGAGCTTGATGACTACAACAAGATTGGCACTGCTTATCAGTTTGTAAAAGACGAAATACTATTTGGCTATAACGAAAGCGACGATATTTCCGCAAGTGAAGTTTTATCTGACGGATACGGGCAATGCAACACTAAGGGCAACCTTTTAATGGCCTTATTACGTGGATTAGGAATTCAGTGCCGATTTCACGGGTTTACAATAGATCAGCAATTACAAAAAGGAGCTATTCCTACCTATGTCTTTTGGTTAGCGCCCAAATACATTATTCACAGTTGGGTTGAAGTTTACTTTGAAGGACGTTGGATCAATTTAGAGGGCTTTATTTTAGATAATCAATATCTCACTTCAATACAGCAAAAGTTTAATCAAATAAAAGACAATTTCTGTGGTTATGGTGTTGCAACAAAATGTTTTTCATCACCAGATACAGATTGGCGCGGAACCGACACATATATTCAAAAAGAAGGGATTCACGACGACTTTGGACTTTATAATTCCCCTGATGAGTTTTACCTTGAAAAAGGCACTAATTTGTCTGGAGTCAAACGCTGGATGTATCAAAAAGTGATCCGCCACCTAATAAATTTCAATGTCACTAATCTAAGAAAAAATAAAGCGCTGGAGGTACAAAATGCATAGTCATAGTCATAGTCATAGTCATAGTCATCAACATGGAACAGACGACAGAATTGGTTGGGCATTTTTTCTGAATGTTACCTTTACGATCATCGAATTTATTGGTGGTTGGCTCACCAACAGTACCGCTATTATGGCTGATGCGGTGCATGACTTAGGAGATAGT
This sequence comes from Colwellia sp. NW0002-52-1, assembly GCF_057550865.1. Taxonomy (NCBI): domain Bacteria; kingdom Pseudomonadati; phylum Pseudomonadota; class Gammaproteobacteria; order Alteromonadales; family Colwelliaceae; genus Colwellia; species Colwellia sp. NW0002-52-1. The sequence goes on from NZ_BAAJLU010000002.1 coordinate 13,305, forward strand.
TTATCGATTGGCTTTGCATGGATATTAAGTCGTTTTTCAAACAAAGCAGCGCCAGATAAATACAGCTATGGTTACCGCCGACTTACACTGTTCGGGGCATTGGTAAATGGCGTTGTGTTAGTAATTGGCTCAATTTGGGTGTTGTTTGAAGCAATTCCAAGGTTATCTAACCCTGAAATGCCTGTGGTTGAAGGAATGTTAGGGCTTGCGATACTCGGTGTTGCCGTCAATGGATATGCCGTATTCAAATTAAAAGCTGGTGAAACTTTAAATGAAAAAGTACTAACTTGGCATTTACTAGAAGATGTTTTCGGTTGGGTCGCTGTTCTAATTGTTTCAATTGTATTGTTATTTGTAGAACTGCCAATACTAGACCCACTGCTATCAATTGGTTTTACATTATTTATCTTATTTAATGTTTTCAGAAATCTAAAATCTACACTTGTTTTGTTTCTTCAAGCCGCACCAGATGAAGAAACTCAACAAAATATCAAACAAACTTTAATTCAATTACCTGAAGTTAATGGGGTTCATCACATGCACTTTTGGTCGTTAGACGGAGAAAGTCATGTACTAACAGCTCATTTGGAGTTATCTAAAAACTCAAGTGTGAATGAACTCGTGGCATTAAAACAAACTATCGCAATTGAACTTTCAGAATATCATTTGTCTCATACAACCATTGAGTTTGAGTTTCCCAAAGAAACTTGCAGAGATGAGCATGAAAAAGAAACATAGAGCTAGTCTCAACTGTCGCTTCTTGTTATAGTTTTATCTCACAATTTTATGGGTGTCTATTTTGAATTTCACTGTTGCTTTAAGGATAATATTAGTTCTTTCGATTGTTCTACAATCGATAAGCTCTATTGCGTCTGCAACTTCTGAGAATCATCAAATCGATGTAGAGCACCTGCAAACTCAACATGACCATAAAGTTGATCGCGATATTTTAAATGAAAACGCTGATGATGAACCTCATGATATCAAGGATTGTCATCATTGTGGTCATTGTAGCGGCAGCCACTTATCTTGGATATTAATTAGCAATTCAAATAGTGCAACAAAGTTATATAACAACAACCTAATACCTTATCAATTCGATCAAACAAAAGAATTTTTAGACGCTATATTACGCCCTCCTATTTCTTAAATTTCTAAATTTATATCCGTCCATTTATCGATTAAAAATCGGTAAATGAGAGATGATTAATACTTAAAATTTAAGAAGTCTTATGTATAAATATATAAAAAATACAGGCACTTGCCTGTCATTCTGCCTGCTTGTAAGTATTTCATATGCCGCTTACAGCAAGCAAAAAAGTGAGTCGTGGTTAGACACACAAATAAATAAAGATCCCGAAATAATTGAAGCAAGAGAGTTGTTAATCGCAAGCAATCATCATGCAAAAAGCTTAACTCAGGCAATATATAACCCTGAGCTTGACGCAAGTTTTGAGAAAGAAGGTGATTTTAATAACTATTCAATCGGTTTGAGTCAGACCATTGATTTTTGGGATAAACGCTCTGCCAATACGTCAATTGGCGAGATAACTCTTTATGCCAGCCAGCAGCACTTATTGAATTTAATCGATTCAAAAAAGGCCGATGCGTTAATTGCTTTGACAAATTGGCAATCAGCGAAAGATACTGCACAGCTATCTACGGAGAGAGAAAGTCAACTGCAAACCTTACTTAGTATTGTGGAAGACAAACAAAAGGCGGGAATACTTGAGCCTCTAGATGCTGAGCTGGTTTACTTAAACTTGTCTCAAGTTTTTAGTGAAATAGCTGAAGATCAAATCGAGCTAAAAAATGCTGAGGTTAAAGTTAAAGAGCTGCTGCCTGATTGGACACCAGAGTTAGCCAGTAAAATCTCTATTGATTTCGATGTTGAAAACTATTCATACAAAGCTGAATGGATTGAACAACACCCCCAAGTACAATTCGCTAAAGCAAAATGGAAAGAGCAACAAGCTAAAGCACAACTAACAACCATTGAGAATAAAGCTAATCCCACCATAGGGATTAGCGCAGGAAAAAATAGTGACGATAATATCGTTGGCTTAACATTCTCTATGCCTTTGAATATCAGAAATAACTATTCCGATGCTACTAAAGCGGCATATTCAGAAGCCGTTGCTGCGGAAGCTTATTTCCAATCCATTTATCGAAAATGCTCTTTTGAAGCTCAGGCCAACTATGAATCCCTCATGATCAGTAAAAAATACTATCAGCGATGGCAAAACCTTATGCAAAACCGAATTGATAATAGCGCGAGGTTGCTAAACGCTCGTTGGGAGGCTGGAGACATCAATACTTCAGACTATCTAATAGCGTTGAGCCAAAGAGCTGATGGATTGCACTCAGGCATTCAACTAGAAAAACAATTTAGACTCTCTGAAATAGCCTTCATTTGGAGCATGGGTCAATTATCTAAGTTTAAGATTTAATTAGTTAAAACGGCAATTAGAAATCTTAAACGTTAAAAGAATATAGGTAAAAAAATGAATACATTATTTAGCAAAAAATTATTAGCAATAGTAATTAGTGGACTTTTTTTAGGTGGGACATTAAGCGGTGAAGTGTATGCTCTACAAGTAAATACAATTGAACCTGTAACAGCAAATCCCAAAAAACATAAACACGAACACTCGGAAAGTGAAGAAAATCATGTAGAAGAAGGCCATCAGGAAAATGAAGGCAACCATTCTGAAAAAGACACAGAACATGACGAACATGGTCACGACCAAGAGAGCAAAAATAAAGAAACTGAAGAGGAACATGAAGAAGGTATTACTCTAAGCCCTCAAAAAATGTCACTAGCCAATATTAAAGTTCAAAGCATAAGACCTGATTATCAATTCAGTACAATCTATGCGCCCGGAGAGGTCAAAGTAGATGGTTATAGCAGCTATGTCGTTTCTCCCCGTACCGAGTCAGTGATAATAAGCAGACATACTGCACTCGGTGAACACGTAGAAAAAGGACAAAAGCTGGTCACCCTATTTAGTGAAGCAATGGCTCAAGCTCAAGCTGACTACTTGATTGCGTCAACTGAATGGCAGCGAGTAAAGAAATTAGGCAACAAAACAGTAAGTGAAAGTCGTTTACTTCAGGCTCAAACCACATTTAACGCCACATACGGAAAACTTATCGCACTAGGGTTAACTGAAAAAGCTATAAAAGACATATCAAATAAAGACATAACTTCGTTTGGCCAATATTCGCTAGTAGCTCAGCGAGAAGGAGTAGTTTTACAAGATGACTTCACCCAAGGCCAACGAGTCGATGCGGGTGATACTATCATGCTTTTGGCAGATGAAAATAAGCTGTGGGTGGAAGCTAAAGTATCACCCAACAAAAAGCTCAATCTATCAATCAACTCTCCGGCAATAGTTAAATTAGAAGGAGAGGATTATAAGGCAAAAGTTATTCAGGAAGCCCACACGATTGATCCCATCACTAGAACTCGAATCATTCGCCTAAGTGTTAATAATGCAGATGACAATCTCCATTCAGGCATGTTTGTTAAAGTATATTTCCAATTTGCCACTGAACAAAAAGTTATGGCCGTTCCAGAAGAAGCGCTAATTAGAAGTGCGGACGGAGATTGGACCGTATTTGTTGAGGATCATCCCGGTGAATTCAAAGCGACAGAGGTTGAGTTAGGTCGTTCTCTAGGTAATTTCAGAGAAATATTTGGTTTAGAAAGTGGTACTCGTGTGGTCACTCAAGGAGCGTTTTTTGTTGCTTCTGAAATAGCTAAAGGCGGATTTGATCCGCATAACCATTAAGGAGAGCCGCTATGTTTAATAAAATTATAGATTGGTCTGTAAACAACCGACTCCTTATTTTGATTGCCTTATTTGCCACTATTGTTGGCGCAATAATGGTGATCCCAAAACTGAACTTGGATGCTTTCCCTGATGTGACTAATGTTCAAGTCGCGGTTAATACAGAAGCGCCGGGGCTTGCCGCAGAAGAAGTAGAACAACTCATCACTTATCCGATTGAAGCGGTCATGTATGCGTTACCTGATGTTGAACAAGTACGTTCAATTTCCAAAACGGGGCTGTCTGGCGTTACTGTCGTTTTTAAAGAAGGGACTGATATCTATTTTGCACGGCAGCTCGTCTTTGAACGGCTTCAAGCTGCAAAAGAGTTGATACCTGACGGTGTAGGTACGCCTGAAATGGGACCAAATACGTCTGGGTTAGGTCAAGTATTTCAATACTTGCTCGTGTCAGATAAAGACGCAGGATATGACTCAATGGCGCTCAGAAGCCTCAATGATTGGATAATCAAATTGCTAATTATGCCAGTTGATGGTGTCACAGATGTCTTATCTTTCGGAGGTAATGTTAGGCAATATCAAGTGAACATAGCTCCCTCTAAGCTCCTTGCATATGGATTGTCGCAAGAAGATATCGTTAATGCACTTGATAGTAACAATGCCAACGTTGGCGGTTGGTATATGAACCGAGGACAAGAGCAGCTTGTTATTCGAGGAACGGGTTGGTTCGAAAGTGGTGAAGCAGGCATTAGCAACATTAAGCAAGTACCTGTAAAAACCGTAGATGGTACTGTTGTGACGGTTTCTGATGTCGCCAAAGTTGAACTAGGTAGTGAAATTCGACAAGGTGCGGTCACTATGACCCGTAAAACGTCCGAAGGAAAAGTTGAAAACCTAGGTGAAGTTGTATCAGGCATTGTACTCAAGCGTATGGGTTCCAATACAAAAGCAACCATTGATGGTATTAATGCACGAATTCCACTAATCAATCAGGCATTACCTAAAGGTGTTCGATTCGAACCCTTCTATGATCAAGCTGATTTAATCGAACAAGCTGTCAGTACTGTAGTCAATGCACTAGCACTTGCCTTTATCTTTATTTGTATCGTGCTTGCCCTGTTCTTAATGAATTTAAGAGCAACGTTTCTTGTTCTTATTTCCATTCCAATATCGGTAGGTATTGCATTAATGATCATGGCTTGGTGGGGAATTTCTGCCAATCTTATGTCACTAGGTGGCATTGCCGTAGCTATTGGTATGCTTGTGGACGGCTCAGTGGTCATGGTTGAAAATATGTTTAAACATTTAAACCACCCTGATTCAACACACCAACAAAGTGTAGAAGCACGTGTTCCTAGTGATGATACTGATCCCTTTGCAATAGAAAAAGATGATCATGGTATCGAGTTGCGGCTAAAACAAGCAGGCAAAGAAGTGGCTCGCCCAGTATTTTTTGCTGCTTCTGTCATTTTAGTCGTGTTCTTGCCTTTGTTTAGCTTTGAAGGCGTCGAAGCAAAATTATTCCAGCCAATGGCAATTAGTATTATTTTAGCCATCATTTCAGCTATTGTTGTTGCCTTGTTTATCGTACCAGCACTCGCCACTTTCATGTTCAAAAAAGGCATAAAAGAAAGAGAAAGCTTTGTCGTTAAACCTTTAGATAAGCTATATAAAAAGGGGCTTAAGTTTGCACTTAAACGTACCAAGTTAATTGTTGTTACCTCGCTAATTATGGTTGTTTCGGCTTTTTCAATTATACCTTACATAGGTACTGAATTCGTTCCAGAGCTAGAAGAAGGAACAATTAACTTAAGAGCAACTCTTGCTCCTTCTTCTAGTTTAGATACTGCATTGATGGTTTCACCTATATTAGAAGAAAAGTTGATGGCATTTCCTGAAGTTACTTATGCGCTAAGCCGTATCGGGCGACCTGATATTGGCGGCGATCCTGAACCAGTTAATAACATCGAGATTTATATCGGACTTAAACCTGTATCCGAGTGGACCAGTGCTTCAAACCGTTATGAACTGCAAAACAAAATGGAACAATCGCTTGAAGAGTTTCCGGGACTTTTACTGAACTTTTCTCAACCAATTGCCACCCGTGTAGATGAGTTACTATCTGGTGTAAAAGCACAACTAGCGATAAAGCTGTTTGGGCCAGACCTCAATCAATTGGCAGTTAAAGGGCAAGAAATAGAATCGGCAATTAAAGAAGTTGAAGGCGCTAGAGATGTTGCGCTTGAACAAATAGCTGGTGAAGCTCAATTAGTTGTAAAGCCAAACAGACAAGAGCTTTCACGTTTTGGCCTATCGGTCGGTGATATAATGGAAGTGATACGAGATGGTATAGGTGGAGTTGAAGCAGGACAAATCATCAACGGGAATGAGCGTTATGATATATATGTGCGTTTAGAAAAAGAATATCGTAGTAATAAAGAAGCTATTTCTGATATTCGCATTCAGTCTCCAACAGGGGCTTGGGTTCGTCTTGGTGATGTTGCAACAATCTCTTTTGAGTCAGGCCCTCCGCAAGTGAGAAGAGATGATGTGCAACGACGTGTTGTTATCCAAGCCAACGTACAGAATCGAGATATGGGCAGTGTTGTTGCCGATATCAGACAAGTAATCGCCGAGAAAGTCGATTTACCTGCTGGCTACTCTGTTGCCATTGGTGGTCAATTTGAAAGTCAACAACGAGCACAACAACGGTTAGCTATAGTGGTTCCTTTATCTTTGGCGCTAATTGCTCTTTTGCTTTACTTCGCATTTGGCTCAGTTGGTCAAGCCATGTTGATTTTAGTTAATGTCCCATTAGCTGTTATCGGTGGTGTTTTCTCCTTATATTTCTCTGGGCAATACTTGTCCGTACCAAGCTCCGTTGGCTTCATTACACTATTTGGTGTTGCAGTGTTAAATGGTGTGGTTATGGTTGAAAGTATAAACCAGCGAATTAGAGATGGCTTAGAAGTCACTGATGCTGTTTTTGAAGGAGCAACTTCTCGTTTGAGACCTGTTCTTATGACAGCAATAACATCTGCATTAGGTTTAATACCGATGTTAATGTCAAATGGTGTAGGAGCTGAAATACAACGACCACTGGCAAGTGTTATAGTTGGTGGTTTGATAACAGCAACATTACTCACATTGTTTGTTTTGCCTGTTTTATATCGCTGGTTCTCCAAAAAGAAAATTGAGGAGTTATCCCGCTAATTCAATTTTCATCAATTGTGAAGCTTCCGAATCAAGGAATATGAATTGGAAGCTTCGCTTTATTGCTATCACTAAAAAGCTAGCTATTACGTAAAATTACTAATCTGATCGAATATTGAATTTGTTGAAGTCATTCTAGACTCCTTATTTTCGTTATTTAATGACTTTTATGTTGAGACTTAAGTTGCTCTCTCATTTCTAAAACTCGATCTGCCGAATAAGCTCCTGCTCTCATAACAACCAATTCAACAAACGAAATATCAATTAACTTGTGGTCAACATCAATCACATAGTAACTCCCATTATGTGTGGTTATTTCTAGTTTATCCTCGACAGCAGTTTTGCTAATAATCTTTGAAGTTACTATTTGCTCAAATGGCCGAAATCTGAATGTTTCATCGTCAATAACCACCCCTGATAAAAACTCGCCAATAAATGATTTTTCAAATTCTTTATAGTCATAGACTGAGACTATGTAGGCATCCTTTAAAAATGTTTTATCCATGTGTTACTCCCTACTAATAGCTAGCAGGGAGCATATCTCGCAACTCTAATAACTCATTTGGAGAATACATACACTCATGCATTAAATTGAACTCAAATACATTTACATCAAACTCTTTTGGTTCAGCATCTAAGGTATAAAAGTCAGCACCAAAAGTTCGGAACTCAAGGCCATTGATTTCGATAACTTTTGTTGTGAACAAAACTTCTCCCTTTTTACCGCAATCACTATCTTCAGCAAATGTGGCGTAAAGCACCTGTTCAACTTTTTCCTCTGTATCAGATTGAATTGAGATAAGTGTGGCGTTAGTCAGTTTGATTTTTGGTCTCATGCTTGTGCTTCCTTGTTATCCTCAATGCTAAACGGGCGAAAAAAACTTAGATATTTAACCCCATCGACTTCTAGTAAATTCTTGTCAGCATCAAAATGTGACAGAACACTAGATTGATACAACGAAATGTATTTTTCATAATCTATGGTGTTAAAAAAATTGGTATCAACGCGACGGGCATAGAAAATTAAGCTCTGCTGGTCTATACGAATAGTAAACTTTTGATCTCCATCTACGTTTTTGACCTGTAGACATAAATCGGGTTTGTGCCAATCAGATACATAGGAAGGAACCAGTGGGAAGCCATAAACCAAATAACGCATGCCCTCGATTTTGAAGGTTGTTGGACTGAACTGAGTCTTGCTTACTTTGCCGCTGTTGAATAGTTCGAGTGTCAACATCAGCCAATGTTCATGTTTCGAAAAGCTATTTCCGTCAGATATACAGCCTTCGAATTCACCATCATGGTTTACATGATTGATGTACATGTATTTTTTAATGTTATCCAAGGAAAGCTTTTCAAACGGAAACTTTGAAGCGATGAGCCTGAAATAACAACCATGAACTTTTAAATCTGCATATTGAACTATCAACGGATCATCAAAGGCATCAAAGTATGGTCGCCACTCTAAGCGGAAGTCAGCTCCTGTATTTACAATAAACTTGGCATCTTCAGGTAACCCTAAAGCTTGGTAGATCACTGAAACTAACTCTAATGTTTCGATATCTACCAGCATCAGGCTTTCAATGCGGTTTGCCATTGACTCAATTTCTTTATGAAGCGACTCAATGATTTCTTGATCATCATATTCATTGATCATCAAGTATTTCAGGGAATCGTGCTTTAGAATTGAATCCAGATTTTCCTGTTCAAACACCTCAGTGAGACAATTATGGGTATCAGAAAAATGAGGGCTGTTATAAACACCTCTAGCCCACAGACCTTGTGCGTAAAGATCAGGAAACTCTAATAACTCAGCAAACTCTTTAGCTTGTTTGTTAAGCTTATTCTTTAATTGGTATAGCGAGATCATATAGTTCTCCAAACAGTGCTTGCAAACAAACAATGGCCTACTAACACACTGTTTATCTGACTATTTGAATCACCAAATTTTTCGGATGCTCCGCTTCACTGCTCATATTTTTAACGAAAAAAATATGCGTAGGCGTAGGCTGTCCGGTCAGCCTTCATCTTATAATATCGCCAAAAAACAAAATGACAACTTACGTATTTGTACAAATTTATGTAGATATTTTGAGTTTAAACTCTGAAAAGCTAAGCCCAAAAAGGGATATGACCAATTCTTCATTTATATTGGAGCCGGGAAATTTTTTTTCAAAATTTCCGATGATGCTATCTAGGTGGCTAGCCAATATTTTTACTAAAAATATTTCCGAGTTTGGTGAGAGAGCGGAAAGTACTATCAATGGATTGTCAAAAGATTCAGCTTTTATTTTTACTAGTAAATCACTGTAACTGTCACAGCCGTATAGACAAATAGATACTCCTTCTTGGGCCTGCCCAAGGGGAATTGATAACTTTTTTGACAACCTCTTTGCCTGACGCTTTATATTACTTATAAGCGCTTCTGATTCAAAAGACATACGCACACCAAAACATAATAACTAAGGTCCACAGCACCCAAGTCATTACATCTTCAATGTATGATTAATCTTTTAAACCCAGAGTAAATCCATTTCGTCCGCATGTGTGGAAACTGGCTTCTCTGAAAAGCCACTGCAAAAAGCAGTGGCTATTGTCGCAATATTATAAGGAAATGTGAATGGTAGTTTGATGCCTACATATTCTTTTCAGTGAATTCAGCCAAGCTACTACGCTCTACTTCATCAAAAATCAGCACTGATCCTTTTTCATAATGACGATACACATTAACAGCCGCACTTGCACCAGACGAAGCAGGTGTTACAAACTTATCGTCAATCTGGGCTAGGTTACCCAATACAATAGTCCGACAATTTTTACCTCCACGACTTAACATACCCTTGATTTGCGCTCTAGTCATGTTTTGAGCTTCATCAATGATTAACACAGCATCGTCTATTGAACGGCCCCGAAAGTAAGCCATGCTAGTAAATTCTATATTGGCTTTTTCAATCACATGCTCAACTGTTGCATGAATATTTCCTTCATGATTATCATCAGAGTGCATCGAGATAAGTGCATCCGTAATACCTGCAAGCAAAGGCATCGATTTTTCAGTTAAATCACCCGGAAGGAATCCGGGATCGTCATCCATAAAGTCTCTTGACCGCACCACAACAATTTTTTTGTACTTTTTCAACTCCAATACTTGATGCAGCGCCGAAGCAACTGCCAAAAAAGTTTTTCCGGAGCCAGCAGGGCCAAGGATGATATTTAAGTCATAGTAAGGGTCTGTTAATTGGCTTAAAGCTACCGCCTGACGCTGATTTTTTGGCAATATGCCCCATACCTTTTCTTGCTTACGAGGCAATAACTTTGTGTATACCTCAGTATCAGTCACTTCTGAAATCCGGCCAATGTGTCCGGCTTCATCGTACCAATACATGTTTGGCTGAACTTCATCGTTGAACAAGCTGATTGGGAATGTATAAACCTCTCCTGAGACTTTGAAATCTTTATCTGATTCAATTCGATCAAAAAGATCACCTTCAAAGGCTTGTACGCCTGTATAAAGCAAATCTATATCTGCGATTTGATTATCAACGGATACATCTTCAGCCATAACACCAACAGTTCGAGCTTTTAATCGCATATTGATGTCGCGGCTAACGATGGTAACGTCTTTATCTAACTCTTTCTGAAGATGCAGTGCATAGTTAATTATTCTATTGTCAGCATCGCTACCTATCGTGTGCTTTAATTCTTTTGCCATGTCCAATTGAGTATCAATACCAATGAACAACTTGCCTCTTTTAGCTGTTTCAGTAGAAGGCAGTGGAATACCTGCTTCCATTTCTTCTGCACTGTGCCCATTAATTATGTCTTCAAGCATACGAATACATACACGAGCATCAGCACTTACCGATTTATTGGTTCTTTCTTTTAAATTATCTAACTCTTCTAAAACTGTTAGACAGATGTATACATCTTCACTGTAAGCGAGCAATGACTTTGGATCATGAACTAGTGCCGATGTATCTAATACTCTTGGGTTTCTGTGTTCACTTAGATTATTCATTTTAGTTCTCCTTTGAGAACGATTTTCATTAATTAGCATTTTAGATTTACCTTAGGTTTATTATTTTTGTTTGTGCCTTCTTGCAGGTTAAATCCGTTATTTATATTTATTGATTAATGGTTCTGTTCTTTAAGTCACACTTAATGACATGTTAGAGAGATTAGATCTGAGCTTGTTATAAATACTCAATTTCTTCAGTAAGAATAAGGTCTGTAGATAGGTCTGCACAAATATTGAAAAAAAGCTTGCAGTAATACCTGTCTTACCACAACCTGCTGGCCCTGTAAGAATCACTAAATCAATAGCAGGGTCGAGTAGCGCATCCATCGCCATACCCTGATAAATATTTTTTGGATGAATACCCCAAGCTTGTTTCGCCATTAAGCGCTCTCGGCTTAAATCTGCTATGGCGAGTTTCTCATGATCTCCGCCAGTAATTTTCCCTGCAAAGTGCTCGCCTTCATCTATTAAGTATTCATTAATATAACTATTAGGTAATAAGTCTCGTTTTATATAATGAGTGGTATTACGGCCTTGGGTTTCGCTTTCGCACTCCTTAACATGCTGCCAAAAATCACCGGTAAACTCGTGATAACCTTTGGTTAAAAATTGAATGTCGTCAATAAGCTGATCGGTGCGATAGTCTTCAACAAAAGCAAGCCCAGCGCCTTTCGCTTTTAAACGCATGTTAATATCTTTGGTAACCAGTACTACTTTATTGTTTGGGTTTGTAGCTTGTAAATGAATGGCTGCACTAATAATGCGATTGTCATTTTCATTAAACGACAGCTTAACTTTACTTTCATCAAGCGCATAGTCGTTAAAAATAGATAAACAGCCACTTGGGTGTTGTTCATTATTTTGCGGTAGCTTAACGCCGGCAAGCACTTGCTCTGGTGAAGCGTTAACTAAGGTATCTTCTAGTGCCCTGATGGCAATGCGGGCATCTCGGCTTACATCTTTATTGCGGTCTTTAATAGAGTCTAGCTCTTCTAAAACCGTCATGGGTACTACAACATCGTGTTCTTTGAAAGAGAGGAAAGCGAAAGGTTCGTGTAATAATATATTGGTATCTAAAACGTAAATAATTTTATTTATTGTCATATGAAATCCTTATCCAAGTTGAAGGTTTCACAGCAATACTTGTTTAGAAAATACTGCGAAAAACCACAAAAGATTGATAACTTATCTCACCAAAATAATTTATTGCTTCGTTCGTTTCTATCATTGCTTTTACAATCATAGAATTAGCTTTTCTATTAAGCTAATAACCACTTTACAGTTTATTTATCTGCAAGCAAGCAGCTTTTTTGAATTAATTAAATTTGTATTAAGTACATTATTACTACTGTGAATGCTATGTAACCTCAACTCAGAATAAGCAGCACTTGCTCAATGCTCCCTTTTAAGCCATTACCTGCGTTAAAACGTCGATAAATAGCTCACTATTTATAAACGTTTTGCCTTGGAAATGGCATAAAATGAAGCATTGATGATGCCTATTCGTGATGTTCACCTTGCAATAAGATTAACTTTGCCACCTAAGCTTTTGATTCACATGAGTCTCAAGCACTCATTATCCAGAGTTCAGGTTATGTAAATTAATACAACCCCCAAATCTGTAAAATTTCAGCAAAAAAACTACCTTTTAGCTGAATTATTTAATGATCACTTCTATGATTAACGATATTATAGCGCCTTTTTTTTACGCGTATTTTTACGCGAGTTAATGAGTTGGAGTTTTTGTTTATGTCATTTTACCCTGGGCAACGCTGGATTAGTGATAGTGAGTCAAATCAAGGGCTAGGCACCGTTACCGCTGTCGAAGGTCGTTTTGTAACTATCGTATTTACGGCAACAGGGGATGCGAGACAATATGCTATGGATAACGCACCTTTAACGCGCGTTATTTTTAACGAAGGAGACAGCATTCCAAGCCATGAAGGCTGGACGCTAACCGTTGAATATTCAGAAGAAAAAAACAACTTATTAACTTACTTTGGTGTTAGGCAAGACACAGGTGAAGCGAGTTCAATTAAAGAAATGATGATTGATCATTTTATTAAATTTAACAAACCGCATGATCGCCTACTTAATGGCCAGATTGATCGCCTTGATTGGTTTCGTTTAAGAAAAGACTGTTTACATCATCAATTTAGCCAACAACAATCAGATTTAACAGGCCTTAGCGGTGGTCGTGTTAGTTTAATTCCTCACCAGTTATACATTGCTGAAGAAGTGGGCAGCCGCTTTGCCCCAAGAGTGTTGCTAGCTGATGAAGTAGGTTTAGGTAAAACCATTGAAGCAGGTTTAATTATTCATCAACAGCTAGTTACCGGTCGCGCTAAACGTGTACTTATTATTGTGCCAGAATCATTAATGCACCAATGGTTGGTTGAAATGTTACGCCGTTTTAATCTGCCGTTTAGTATTTTTGATGAAAGTCGCTGTGAAGAAACTTCAGATAATGGCGAAGGCGAAAATCCCTTTAGCCAAGAGCAATTGGTACTTGTAAACCTTGGTTTTATCACTAAAAATCCTCGCTGGTATGAAGCGATGATTGATGAAGAGTGGGATTTAATGGTGGTTGATGAAGCACATCATTTAAATTGGCAGCAAGATAATGCCAGTATTGAATACCAATGTATTGAGCAATTAGCACAAACTATTCCTGGGGTTTTACTATTAACTGCAACACCTGATCAGCTAGGTCACGAAGGTCATTTTGCTCGTTTACGATTGCTTGACCCTGATCGCTTTTTCGATTATCAAAAATTTACCGAAGAAGAACAGCATTATACTGAAGTTGCAGATGCTGCTAATACATTAATTACCGATGAACCATTGGCTAATGAGCAAGTAACAACGCTAACCACATTATTAAGTGAAGCTGATGTTAGCGCACATATTGCAGCAATAAATCATGCTGATATAACAGAGCAAAAAAATGCTCGACAACATATTCTTGACCAGCTTTTAGATCGCCATGGCACAGGTCGTATTCTATTTCGTAACAGTCGCAATACTATTAAAGGCTTCCCTGGGCGTGAGTTACACTCAACACCGCTGGTTATGCCTGATGCTTATCAAGAAGCCATTAATGAGTTATTACTCTCGGGGACCGCTGAAGATTTAAAAGCGCAACCACAAGTAAAACTCATTTTTACCCCTGAAACGTTATTCAGCTTAGACAGCCATGAAGATTGGTATGATATTGACCCACGCGTTGACTACTTAATCGAGCTGTTACAATCGCTGAAAAAAGAAAAAGTGTTAGTTATTTGTGCCAATGCACAAACGGCTATCGACCTAGAATCAGCCTTGCGTGTTAAAGAAGGCATGCGTGCAGCAGTATTTCACGAAGGTTTAAGTATTTTTGAACGTGATCGCGCTGCCGCTTACTTTGCCCAAGATGAAGATAGCGCCCAAGTACTGCTATGTTCTGAAATTGGTAGCGAAGGCCGTAACTTTCAGTTTGCGCACCATTTAGTATTATTTGATTTACCGCGTAACCCTGACTTACTAGAGCAACGTATCGGCCGTTTAGACCGTATTGGACAAACTGAAACTATTCGAATTCATGTGCCTTATTTTGAAGACTCGGCACAAAGCTTACTGTTTAAATGGTACAAGCAATCTTTAAATGCCTTTGAGCATACCTGTATTACTGGCCATGCAGTATTTAATGCTTTCGGTGAAACCTTATTCGATTTAGCGTTGAGCGCGAGTTGGGACACCAAAGAAGCTGAAACTTTGATTGAACAAAGCCATGAAAAACACTTAACGATCAAACAAGATCTAGAATCAGGTCGAGATAAGTTACTTGAATTACATTCTTCTGGCCAAGGTAAAGCCCACGCTTTAGTGGAAAAAATTGAGCAATTAGATCAACAAATTCATTTACCACAATTTATGTTCCAGATATTAGATGTTTTTGGCATTCAACAAGATGATAAAGCTGATAATGCCATTGCTTTGCAACCTTCTGAGCATATGTTGTGTGCTAACTTCCCATGCTTACCTGAAGACGGTACAACCATAACCTTTAATCGCCAAACCGCATTAGCCGTTGAAAACTATCAGCTAATTACTTGGGACCACCCTATGGTTCGTGGCGCGATGGACTTGGTATTGTCTGACGAAACGGGTAATTCAAGTATTGGTTTGCTTAAGAACCCTGCGCTGCCAGCCGGGACATTCTTCTTAGAGTGTATTTTTACTCTAGAAGCTATTGCGCCAAGTAACTTACAACTCGGTCGTTACTTACCAACAACACCTATTCGTATATTGGTGGATAAAAATGGTAATAACCTTGCTGATAAAGTGAGCGAAGCTGTGTTAGATCAACAACTATCACCAGTGAAAAAGCAAGTAGCCTTACAACTAGTTAAAGCACTAAGAAGCCAAATAGCGCCATTAGTGGCTAAAGCTGAAACACATGCCGAACAACAAACGGCAACCATACAAGCAAAAGCACTTGCTGGAATGCAAGAAGCCATGGATGAAGAGCATCAAAGATTAACAGCACTTAAAGCAATAAACCCAAGCGTACGTCAGCAAGAAGTTGATTTTATTTTAATGCAAAAAAGTGCTTTAGCAGACTATATTGAAAAAGCTAAAATTCAATTTGAAGCGGTTCGTTTAATAGTAGTTAGCAACTAGTTTTTAGTTACTGAATAGAAAGCGCAACAATATAAAGGCTACACTTAGTGTAGCCTTTTGTTTAAGACACCTTCAAAAGGAACCCCACAAGATGGCTGCTAACCCTGACTTTATTTATCAACCCCCTATGAGCCCATATCTTGATATTATTTATCAAGATAACGATATTGTTGTGCTTAACAAGCCTAGCGGATTATTGACTGTACCGGGGCGTTTACCCGAGCATCAAGATTGTTTACAAAACAGAGTGCTAAAAGTGCTGCCAACAGCCACTGTAGTACATCGCTTAGACATGGCCACTTCGGGTATTATTTTACTGGCGTTAAACAAGCCAGCCCACGTTAATATAAGTCGTCAATTCGAGAAAAGGCTAACCCAAAAAAGTTATATTGCGCGCGTATTTGGAAAAGTTGAAAATTCACAGGGCTCTGTCGATCAACCTTTAATTTGTGATTGGCCCAATAGACCTAAACAGAAAGTTGACCATGAACAAGGCAAAGCAGCATTAACCCATTATCGAGTATTAAGTTACGATGCAAATAATGACAACCAAATAACCACACTGTTAGCGCTAACCCCCGTCACAGGTCGTTCTCATCAGTTAAGAGTGCATATGTTATGTTTAGGTCACCCCATTATTGGCGACCGACTTTATGCACATCCGCTAGCTTTAAATGCGAGTAGTCGCTTGCAATTACATGCTCAAATGCTACAAATAACGCATCCCGTAAGCGAGAAAACCTTAACTTTTACTAAAGACTGTCCCTTTGATTAATACTAAAAATTACGTTGAATAATTAAAGAAACTTTCGTTAGCGACGATATACACTTACAGGCTTATAATAAAGTTGCAGCACTGACCATTAACAGTTTGAGGAAAACTTTTTTATGCGTTTGAATATAATTCCCTTCGTTTTGTTCATATGCTTAGCTGTATATTCACTTCAGGTGAATATTGCTTACGCATTACCATTTCAGGCCAGCCAAGAATCACAAGAGCAACAAATAGAAAAAACGCTAAACGTGGATAGCAGCTCAACTGAAGCTACTGAAAGTAATACTAAAGCTGCTGAAAGTAATACTAAAGCTGCTGAAAGTAATACTAAAGCTGCTAATGCAGAAATATCACCAACAGACACCGATGCAACAAAAGAAAAAACACCTAAAGACGACCATCAACACCAAGTTGTTATCAACCCACCTGTAGATATTTTTCAACAGCAACAACAAGATATAAAACATTATTTAGCACAAGAAAAAATTAGCCCATTAGTTGTTGGTTCAAACAGTTATCTAACCGCAACTAATGAATACACCACGCCTGTTAACAAAGGTATTATGGTGCTAATTCCAGATTGGCAACAAAGCATAGCAACGCCCAATGCGCTTAATCAACTGCGTAAAAATATGCCATCAAAAGGTTGGACAACGATAACCTTACATCCGCCAAACAAACCTCAAGGTTATCCTTCGCAGGCATTAACAGCAGCAGAAAGACAAACGCAAGATACTGAAACACTTGCTAGTTACAGTAAAGATTTTGCTGAAATTATGCTCGCGACCATTGAACAAGCAAAAGGTTACCCTGGGGCAATTATTGTTATTGCAGAGGGTAGTAATAGCGCGGTATTGCTTGATATTTATCAACAAGGGTTAGTCGGCTCACCTGCAGCAATGGTTATGCTTAGCAGCTATATGCCAACACAACCAGCCAGTGAAAAACTCGCGCAGCAAATGGCTGATACAGATTACCCAATACTCGATTTAACCTTAAAGCGTGACCATTATTTAGTGCACGCTAACGCAACATTAAGAAAAGATTTGGCCAAAAAATCGATGAAAATATACTTTCGACAAAAGCAGCTGAATAATCAAATGATCGGTTATTATCCTAAGGGAAGCTTAACGAAAGAAATAATAAGCTGGCTCAGCTCCATGGGCTGGTAGTTTTTAGATGAAAGCATTTATTTTTTAATGTTACTTTTTCTCGACAAACTTGGCCCAGGAAAGCAGTAACTCTCGAAAATCTTCATGGCCGCAGGAAGCAGAGTCTTGTTGATCAAAATCGATATCTTCTTCAATCAAAGAGTCGGGTAAAATTTCTAACCCATCCATACTTGCATTGGTTTGAATTGTTACATCACCTCGATTAAAAACAACTGTATACTCGTTACCAGTAATGGTAATTTCAGTTTGCTTCTCTGCTTCAATATCAGCCATAGCAGACAGCAGTTGTTTAAGCTTTTCCGTATTAGTGCCAACCTCAACCTCTAACCAAGGACCAATAACTTCATGATCAAGCGAAAACTTAGCAATAGCACTACCTGTTAGTGGATCATCTATAAATTGATATTCCATACCTACCTCGTTCTGAAAATGTTTAGGGCGAATTTTGTTTTTTCGTCACTAACTAGAATTAAATGACGTAAAATGATGGTGTAATCTATTGATATTTAGTTAGATAGTTGTTTCGACAATCCTATAAACCTACTAATATTTTACAGAATAGCTTCTAATAATAACAAAGACATTGCTATAATCGTGATCACTGTTAATTGTAGCAAACACCCAGTTTTTAATACAAGATTATCAAGCGTAATAAAATGTACATGCTTTCTTTGATGTAATAAGGAGACGGTTTATCATAAATAATAACATTAACTTCACTCCCGTAATCATGCGCTTAGCTCAAAAATTACCATTAAAAATATTGGCTATTTTACATAGCTGCTTGTTATTTTTAATTATCTCAATAAAAGCCACATCACAGCCTTTACCAATAATAACAGTTGCTATGTATATTGAGCCGCCATTTTCCGATATCGTCGACGGCGTATTTGTTGGCGAGAATATTGATATTGCCAATTTATTAGCAAAAAAAATGGCAACAAAAACAAAGTTTATATATTGCCCACCTGCTCGCTGTTTTGCATTTTTACAAAATGGACAAGCAGATATGATGATTGCGATCCGTAAAACAGAAAACCGAGAAAAGTTCCTTCATTACCTTGAGCCGCCGATTAAAATTCAACACTTACCATTACAGTTTTATATTCGTTCTGATAGCAATATAGTGCTCGATAAATATCAAGATTTACTACCTTTAAAAGTAGGTGTATTAAGAGGCGCTTCATATTTTGATAAATTCGATCACGACACACAACTTACAAAAGTCCCGCTAATTAATTATCAGCAACTTGTTGATATGTTATTAAAAGGTCGTATTGATACCTTTCTTGAGCGTGAAGAAACCATAACGCCCTGGGTTGACCAAGACGTTTATAAAACCAAAATTAATTTAGCAAAGTTTGTATATGATAAAACGGTAAGCTCTTATATCGTGGTATCTCGTAAATCACCATTAAGAGATAACATTACGCAATTGTCAGCCGCTTTAAAGTCGCTATCAGACAGTGGCGATATTCAAGCTATAACTAATAAAATAAGAAACTAAGTTGAACTACAATTGAACTTACGAACAGATATATCGTCTATAAATTACCACTTAGCTAGCCAACATTGATATTACCGTGCAAAAAGGAACTTACCTTGCCATTTTATTTTCCCTTGTTGTTCACGGCATTATCTTACTTTTAATTATTAGCACTCAATCAAATCAGCAAAAACCAGTTAAAGAAATTAGTCACCCTGCCCCGATAAAAAGCTTTATATACTATGCCCCAAGTGCTGCCAAACCTCTAACACAGATAGTAAAAAAAGACGTGGTAGAAAAGCTAAGCAAAACCCAAAACATTGAAGAAAAACCGCTTAATAATGATCAGCCAAAAGCCAACTCAATTGCTAAAAAAATCAATAAATCGAACGAGAAAACTATTAACAAAGCGAGCAACAATACGTTAATAAAGCCGGCGTTCAGTCAAGCTGAGATTACAACGAATAATTCAATACTGGGCTCAACTGCACCGCCCGCTGAAACCGCACCTTCACCCGCTCCTATTCCATTACCTAAAAATAAAAAACTTGATAGCTTTACACAATTACAAAGGTTACGCAGTCAGTTAAAGAATAAGGCAACTTTAGCTGTAGATAACCCATACCAAGATGCACAGCCTCCTTCTATTTTTAACCCTACAGTAAAAGCTGTTCCCCATTCAGTTCCCTTAAAAGATGAAGAGAAAATACGTGAACAAAACACTAAAAACATGGGCGCAGGAATAGCGATTACCAAAGGGGAAGATGGGTTATGTTCGGTAACACAAGACATGAGTGCTTACGGGTTAAGCGAAGGTTCATCCACACAATTTTTTAATTGTGGTGAGTCAAATTTTGATAAAAGCTTTCGCGAACATATGCAAGCAGTTAAAGCCAAGCTGGGTAAAAAATAACGTAAATCTTCTATGCTTTTGAGTAAAAGAATATCGCTAGCACAACATTTTTACGTTAATTCTTTTGCCCAATGTTCAATAAGGTTAAGAGTAAATGTAGTCATTGCCATATCTGCACTTAATGAAACCTATTACTGTGAAGAAAGCCCCAAGACTTAATTGTTATTTTTCAAAATATTATCAGTAAGTAAGCAAACAAGACCAACCAGTATAACCGTTCTTTCTACCACATATACACATCATGAATAGTGCTTATTAAACCAAGTGATTACTAGTCCTGAAAAATTCAGGTAGAATATAGCCAAATTTTTTACATTGCTGGGCACTATTAATCTTTGCGATTAGACTTTGTACGAAGAAATTGTAATTGATCAATAACCAAGGGGTACTTCATAGATATTCTATAGAAGTTTTCTTGCGATAATCGACCAAATTCAACAATACTTAGTTATGCTTAGCTATGATGAGTTACATTGTTATTAGTAAATAAGTCAGAGAGGGAATCAAATGAGTCTGTATTTAGAATATATCGCAGAAATTGAAAATCGTAAGAATGAGCTAGGTCTTGCACCAAAGCCGATTGATAGCGCTGAGTTATTGGCTGAAATTATTGAACAAATTAAAGATCAAGGCAACGAGTACAGAGCTGAGTCACTGAATTTCTTCATTTATAATACTTTACCTGGTACTACAAGTGCCGCAAGCGAAAAAGCTAAATTCTTAAAAGCTATTATTCTTGGTGAAGTTTCAGTCGCAGAAATTTCAGTTGAATTTGCCTTTGAATTGCTTTCTCACATGAAAGGCGGCCCTTCAGTAGAAGTACTACTTGATTTAGCTTTATCTGACGATGCATCAGTTGCACAACCTGCCGCAGAAGTATTAAAGACCCAAGTATTTTTATACGATGCTGATACTGCTCGTCTTGAAGCAGCATATAAAGCCGGTAACGCCATTGCTAAAGATATTTTAACCAGTTATGCACACGCTGAGTTCTTTACAAAGCTGCCTGAAATAGACGAGAAAATTGAAATTGTTACTTATATAGCTGGTGAAGGTGATATTTCAACAGATTTATTATCTCCAGGTCATCAATCTCATTCTCGTGCAGATCGTGAATTACATGGTCAATGTATGAGCACGCCAGAAGCGCAAGCAGAAATTAAAGCATTACAAGTTAAGCACCCTAATGCGACAGTTATGCTTATCGCAGAAAAAGGCACTATGGGTGTTGGTTCATCGCGTATGTCGGGTGTTAACAACGTTGCACTATTAACCGGTAAGCAAGCAAGTCCATACGTACCTTTTATCAACATTGCACCTATTGTTGCTGGCACAAATGGTATCGCTCCAATCTTCCTAACAACGGTTGATGTAACAGGTGGTATTGGTATTGACCTTAAAAATTGGGTTAAGAAAGTGGACGCAAGTGGTAATACCGTTGTTGACGCAAATGGTGATGCCGTACTGGAAGAATTGTACTCAGTAGCTACAGGTACTGTATTAACTATTGATACCAAAGCGCATAAATTATTTAACGGCGACCAAGAGCTTGCTGATATATCTTCAGCCTTTACGCCACAGAAAATGGAATTCATGAAAGCTGGTGGGTCATATGCTGTAACGTTTGGTAAGAAACTACAAACATTTGCCACAGAAGCTTTAGGTGTTAAACCTGTAAGCGTGTATGCATCTTCAAAAGAAATTTCGCATGAAGGCCAAGGCTTAACCGCTGTTGAGAAAATATTCAACCGTAATGCTGTGGGTGTTTTATCTGATTCACCATTGCACGCAGGCTCAAACGTTCGTGTTAAAGTAAATATTGTCGGCTCGCAAGATACTACTGGCCCTATGACATGTCAGGAATTAGAAGCAATGGCTGCTTCTACTATATCGCCAATTGTTGATGGTGCTTTCCAATCAGGTTGTCACACAGCATCTGTTTGGGATAGTAAAGCAAAAGCGAATACGCCTAAGTTAATGAGCTTTATGAACGCGTTTGGTTTAATCACAGCACGTGATCCTAAAGGTGTTTATCCGGCAATGACGGATGTTATTCACAAAGTATTGAATGATATTACCGTTGACGACCGCGCTATTATCATTGGTGGTGACTCGCATACACGTATGTCTAAAGGTGTTGCCTTTGGTGCCGACTCAGGTACGGTAGCAATTGCACTGGCAACGGGTGAGTCTGCAATGCCAATCCCTGAATCAGTGAAAGTGACCTTTAAAGGTCATATGAAAAAATACATGGATTTCCGTGACGTTGTTCATGCAACACAAGCGCAAATGTTGAAGCAATTTGGCGGTGAAAACGTATTCCAAGGTCGTGTAATCGAAGTACACATTGGTACGTTAATGGCTGACCAAGCATTTACTTTTACCGATTGGACTGCAGAAATGAAAGCAAAAGCTTCAATCTGTATTTCTCAAGATGATACCTTAATTGCATCACTTGAATTAGCGAAAAGTCGCATCCAAATCATGATTGATAAAGGCATGGAAAACCCAGCGAAAACGCTTCATGGTTTAATTGCTTTAGCTGATAAACGTATTGACGAGGTTAAGTCTGGTACTTCACCTGCACTAAGACCAGATACAAATGCTAAATACTCAGCAGAAGTTGTTGTTGATTTAGACCAAATCGATGAACCAATGATCGCCGATCCAGATGTAAACAACGATGATGTATCTAAGCGTTATACACATGATGTTATTCGCCCTGTTTCTTTCTACGAAGGTAAAACGGTTGATTTAGGTTTTGTTGGCTCATGTATGGTTCATAAAGGCGATATGCAAATTATTGCGCAAATGTTCCGTAATATTGAAAAGCAAAACGGCACTATTGAATTTAAAGTACCATTAGTTGTAGCGCCGCCAACATACAATATTGTTGACGAACTTAAAGCTGAAGGCGACTGGGAAATACTACAGAAGTATTCAGGCTTTGAATTTGACGATTCAAACCCGAAAAATTCAGCACGTACTAAGTATGAGAACATCATGTACTTAGAACGCCCTGGTTGTAATTTATGTATGGGTAACCAAGAAAAAGCTGAACCTGGTGACACGGTAATTGCTACGTCTACACGCTTATTCCAAGGTCGTGTAGTAGCAGATACTACTGAGAAAAAAGGTGAATCACTATTGGGTTCAACACCATTAGTTGTGCTTTCTTCTATGTTAGGTCGTTTCCCGACTTTAGCTGAATACAAAAGTGCTGTAGACGGTATTAACCTTACAGATTTTGCGCCACCAGTTGAAGCATTAACAACGCTAGGTACTGCTGCAGTGAAAATTGCTGATCCAAGCTAGGTTTAAATAAATTAATTTTACTTACCGTAAAAAAGTTAGAAAATTAATCGTCATAAAACAAAAGGGTTACTTTACAACATTGTAAAGTAACCCTTTTTTATAACATCAATTTGATTAATTTAGTGTTCTACTTTTTCATGAATAATCATGAACAGCTAATTAATGAATTTGGTTCAACAGCTGAGACATTATTTTTCAGTAACTATACTTGAACACTCTATATTGGCAGATAAAGACGGCATGATCATATTTGGAAACGCTAACTTATCATCAAAGCGCTCAACCCCTTCAAGCACTTCAATTTTAAAACCATAACTTTTACAAATACGTAATGATCTACGCATTAAAAAAGTAGCTAACTTACTAAACTCAGTATTTTGCTTAGCAATAACTTGTAGATTAACTTTACCGTTTTCTAAATCAGTTTGTTTAAATTGCACTTCGTGATCAAAGTCCCATTGCGATGCGCCATTTGGCGTTTCAATATTTTGTGCACAACCCAAAAGCATAGCCAGCGGCAATAGAACCAATACGTTAAGTTTATTCATACAATCCCATATACAACAAAATTAATTAAATACACATTACACATATGACAATAAATGAAAGTGAGCATGTTACCCACTTTCATTGTAGATAATAGTGTTAATTGGCAGAAAATACTACGTTATCAATAAATGCAGCATCTTCTCCTTGGCTTACACTGCCATCTTTAACATAATTAAAGCCGATTTCATGCAGACCCGACTCAATAATGAACTCATTTTCTTGCCAGCTCTGTGTACTTTAAGTTTTTTCTATAGTTAACTTCACCGTTCACGATTATTAATCAAGTGTCGAATAGCATAGCTAATACTGGCGATAGTAAAAAGCAATGTCGACAACCCATCATAACTTTTACCTTGCTCTGTATTAATGGTTATAAAACCAAGAAGCAAAAACCAGATTGAAACAATAAGTAAAAACTTCCTTTTCTCTTTTATAATAAAAATAAGTAAAAAAGAAAATATTGTTGCTATAGCATATAGCCCTATATTAGAGCTCATGATCATGCTCAACACTAGTGTTAGAGTTTATTGTGCTTGTATTTGTCATACCTGTACCTTTTATTTTAACAGTTGACCTAATCCTATCTCCTTAGAATTAAAGAGAAACTCATTCTAAATACTTCAGAAACCGAGGTACATCACCTCTTTGGCTCCAAAAGCAGCCAAAAATAAAGTCCCTTGCGGGGCTTTAGGTTCAAAAAATAACGATGGGTGTCTTTGTTAATTTTCAATTAAGAGCAAGAAAAACGTTCAATTGCACCGCTGTAGCAACAGCGCACAAATTAGCACGTATCATGTGGACATTATTACAAAAGCAATGCCATTACACACCTCAAGTGATTAGGGGTGTGGCATGAATTATTACCCGTTTTACTATCTAGCTAGCCTGTCTAGGACAAAGGCTTTGAGCCTGTGTGAGTGTTTAGGCAGCTAGATAGTCCCTAATTTTTAAGGTTTAACTTTTCAAGACTGTTGTTTACAAGATGAAATAAAAAGGCACTAGCCAACTAGAACAAAGCCTGCGATAGGACAAGTGCATAAAGCGCGTTTGAGTGTTCAATGTTTAAAGGTACTTCTAGTTCGCAACTCATCTGGAGCATGGATAACAAGCCATAGCTCGAATATATGTCAGTACAGTTTGCTTTAAGCAAGCACAGAGCCTGTCATCCTAAACAGTAGATTGAAAATAGTTCAGATCAGCCATGTAAAACAGAAGATATTTTCTTATGTTTCACTTAAGCTCGGCTTGACATCAAGGAAGCGTCCATATATGTCTTTGTTAATTTTTCTTGGCTGAGAAAGTGTAACTTCTCTTCTATCCATTCTCGGCGGTGCTCAAAGCTTTGTCCTGATAAGGTGTCTTCACCGCATAAAAAAGCGCGTCGAACGCAACGCGCCACACAATGATAATACGGGGTGTTTACTAAACTAATTTGCTGCTTCCTTGGCGTAGCCATAACTCACCTGAGATAATGTCGTGGGGTTTTCTTAGTTTAGAATCACCACTTTCAGCAGCTTGGCTTAGCAACTTATCTGCTTTAGAAGAAAATGTATCAATCATGAAATTGCATGAGTTATTCTTCCTGACTATTCTCTTTTGCTAATCCTTCTAGATAGTTTTTTTTCTTTTCATCTAACTCATCAATAAATGATTGGGATTTATACCCATTTTGTTTAGCTTTTTCGAGCCATGAATGGGCAAGTTCAAACTCAGTATTCCCTCTGTTATCACTCCATCGATGAGCAAACATTTTTCCTAGCCAGTACATCGCTTCAGAATCACCACTTTCAGCAGCTTGGCTTAGCAACTTATCTGCTTTAGAAGAAAATGTATCAATCATGAAAAGATATATTCCATAGTGTTTTATGGCTATCAAAGACTTATCTGTAATTGATTTTTCAAACCAATATATAGCTAGTTTCTCATTCTCTTTTTTACCTTTTTCATCTGTTGCATCTATAGCTCTAACAGAATAATTCCTGCCAACAAGAAGTTGTGCTCTTTTATGGCCTTTCTTAGCCGCTTCTAATAACCAACCAAGGGCAACATCACTATTTTTTTTCAGTAAGCTTCCCTTTTGATATATATAACCAATAGTAAATTGTGCTTCGGTATGCCCAGCCTCACCAGCTTTAATCATAAGCTTAAATGCTTCAGTAAGGTTTTCATTTAATTTAGGCTTATTACTACTAACAAAGTTAAATATTTCATACTGACTATTAATGTCTCCATCCAAAGCTGCCTTTTTAAGCTCTTCATATTTTATAGTAAGAGAATTTTCACTATTAATATTCTGCTCTTTGGCTAACCCTATTACGCAATAAAAAATGACAAAAAAATATAATAATGCTTTCATTATATCTACCTTCCCGATGGTGAGGTTGTTAAAGTATCGTTAGCCTTACTAACGAATGTTTTAATGGTGTGAATGATACCAGAAGCTGGAACCTTTCCCTGAACAGCGACACCCGCTGGTCCAACTTTCACTTGAACTGCACCAGTAAGATCACCATTTGAGTCGGCTGATATTGATGGAGTAACATTTAAATCATCTGTGCCAACTTGTTTACCAAAAGTTACACTCTGGGTTGTTGCCCCTGTTGCTTTATCTGTGCTAGAGCCAAATGATATTGGTCCATCAATATTAATTGTTTCACTGTCTGATGTAGTGCCGTCCGTACTGGTTGAAGTAGTTGAACCATCAGTTTTTTCCATTGATAATACTACATCAAAAGTAACTTCTATTTCCTTATATTCAGGTTTTATGATTTCTTTTTCAAAAGTATCTGCACCTTCCATACCTGTCGGGTCAGTATATTTATAAGGGTTATTATTCGCATATGTGTATCTACCAAAAGAGTGTACCGGATTTCTAGGAACCCAACCAACCGGATCATTGGAATAAAAACGCCCGATAACTGGATCATAGTATCGTGCCTGCATATAAACTAAACCAGTATCACTGTCTTTAATATGTCCCGTATAACCTGCTTGATCGTTATTAGCTTCAGCATTATCAAGTGTTATACCATAGGGCGTATAACGCTCTCGCCATAATATTGCTCCTGAAGCATTTGTGCCTGCTACGGGGCTGCCTAAACTATCGTGATGCACGTAAGTTGGGGTGTTATTTTCAACCCTCGCAACCGTCATACTGCCTGCGCTAATATAGTCAGTTCGTTTATTCGTACTTATGTTATCTATATGAATTAACTTACCAGCAAGGTTATACACATTGTATATAGTTTTACCCGCAATCGTCGCCTTAACGCGTTTCAAGTTACCATCGTATTGATAAGTGCCTGATATACCCCCGCCGTACATAGAAGTAGGCTGGTCAGCATAATCAAAGGTAAAGTTTAAATTACCTGCAGTAATTGTATTACCACGGCTATCATAGTCAAAGTCTCTTGTACCTGTATTACCGCCTAAACCACCGGTATCAACTGAACGATTAAGTCTATTATCGCTATCGTAACTGAGTTCAATACTTCGAGATCCTAAATCTTTAGTGAGGATATTACCAATGCTGTCATAACTAAACTGACCATTACCCCATGGCCCTGAAGCAGAGGTAATTCGTTCTAACGCGTCATAGCTCATTACTCGGTTATTGTTACTTATGGCACCATCGATTATTGATGTAGTGAGTTTTCGTTTGTCATAACTGTAACTCATGTCTATCGCTTTAATACTGCCTTTACTGGTTAGCAAACGTGCTGGTAATAAGCGCTCATTTAGTAGTTGTTGATAAAGATGCCCATTACCGTAGTTTAAACGACTTACTTGGCCACTAGCATGATATTGAATATTACTCGCATAATAAGTTCCACCATAATTAGCTTGTCGAGGTCGACCTAAACCATCGGGATTATAGCTAATGGTTTTACCGCTTGGGTAAGTCATTGATGACATTTGCCCTGCAGAATTGTATCCATAGGCTAAAGCATATTGACGCCCATCAACGTTAAGTTGTTCAGATGTAGGTAAGCTAAGTGAGTTATAGGTATAAAGCCAATTAATGCCATTTCGACTGACCGTTAAAACGTTACCATTAGCGTCGTAGGTTTTATTTATGTCTGGTGTTAAGTGGTATGAAAAATCGCGCTTAGTTATACGCCCAACAGCATCTCTTAAAAGTGTTACTTTTGCATTACCACTTGGTGATAAACAGGTATTTCCACTATTTGCACCTTTTTGATAAGCCGTTAACCAACCAGAAGCGTCGTATTGATATAGCGTGTCACCAACATCAGGTTCACTAATTCGGCATAAACGACGGTTTTGATCATAATAATAACGTCGAGTAATACTAGCTGCTGCATTGCTTCCTGAGGTACTTGTGCTTTGGTTATTAGCATACGCACTTGTAGTCGCACTATTTGGATCTTTTGGTAAATATATTCCCGGCGGCTTAATTTTTTTATCGCCAGGATTAGTTGGTGCTACAGGGATAATAACCGAACCACCTTTAGAGCCATCACCAATATCACCTCCAGATGAGCCGCCACTTCCTTGACTGCCCCACTGTTTAATTGATGTTATTTCACCCCAAACATTTTTATTAATATCTGTTTGTATTCCTAGTGGCGAATGTTGTGACTTAACGTCTTTGTAATTAGCACCATCGTAACCATAATGATAGTAATCTGTTTTATTGCCGTCTGGATCCGTTTCTGTACGACGATGACCACTATAGTATCGGGTTAATGTAGTTGCATATGGATAAACAGTTTCGCGCTTTTTAGTTAATCGATTTAACCCGTCATATTCAGAAGTAATACCTACTGTAGAAGTTGAGCTAGCTGAAGGAAATGATGCAAAAGCCTCTCTTCCAGCACTGTCATACGTATAATTAATATACGTAGACTTATTTGTTAAGGTATCTTTAGTGGCAACCAATAAAGGTCGAAACATAGCATCATAAGTGATGGTTGTTCTGGCGTTACCTTTAGTGATGGTATGATTTGGGCTACCATTAAAATTATAATGATGATTTACATTAGACCAATTCCCTGGCAGATCTGCAGTAACGAGCCTTCCCATACTGTCTCTAGTATAACTAACCGTATTACCTAGCGCATCAGTTATAGAGCTTATGCGACCGAAATCATCAACATTTTGATAAACACTTTTACCGTCAGCTCGCGTTACTTTTTGAGGTGTTCCACGCTTATACAAAGAGGCTTTTAACGTGCGGTTATTGGCATCTTTAGCTGTAGAAAAAGTGCCATCTGCATGATAACTATAAGTAGCAAAAAGTGCACCATTACGTTGCTCGCTAATCTTTTTTCCTAAAGAGTTATAAGTGTTTTCTTGAGTAACCCTATTATTAACCGTTTGTTTTTTAGGTAATCCTAATATCCATTTGCTTTTGTTATGGCTATATTCTGTCAGCGTTACGCGTGCTAACGTCGACACATTTGATTTTACTGACTTCATCACTGGATTAGCGTAAGAGTATAGCGACGAACTATGGCTAGTAATAAAGCCAAACTCTTGAGTATAGGTATCGCCATCTTGTTGAGTAACAATTTTTGTCGTGTGAATAGGGTTTTTAGCGTCACCTGGCCCTGGTGCTTTTATAATAGGTGATATCCCAACACTTACTTCTTTTAGATATGTGTATTGCTCAGTTTTTTTAACTGTACCAGCACTTGATAATCGAGTTTCTTTTTTAACAAGCCTGCCACCTAATGGTTCACTAATCCAAGCATGGTAATAGGTATAGTGACCTTCTGGTGCTGATACTTTCGTCCAGTTAGTTCTGTCAGATGACGATGAACCCGTAGGTCCCTTGTCACCCTCATATTGATAAACCCAAGTAGCTGGTGTTAATGATGGTCCTGTAACACTTTTTTTGATTACGGCCATTGTTGAAGTTGTTACGTCATCATCTAAAGGTATAATTGGGTTACCACGTGGAGGCAAACCTGGTTCAATATCTGGACATTTTTCAGTTCTTCGAGCTTGACGAGCGAAAATTTGTCTATGTTCAGTATCTTTTAATACAAAAGTACCCGTTGCACCATAAGGATGTGTTAATGAAACCATACGTGACCATTTATGACAACGAATACCACTAGGTGCGGAAGTACCAGTCATTAAATCTAAGTTAAATGACCAATAATGACCGTCAGGTTGTGTAACTCGAGATAACACTTGGCCGCGCAATGGTTGTCCAGCATATGGCATCCAATCAGTTCTTGGAAAATTATTTATCCGATAATTGTAATACCATGTTTCGCTAGCCGCTTTCGCTGATCGAATGAGTTTAGAACTACCCGAGTAATTAAGGTCAATACGACGACCATCGTTAGCATAAATTGCCTTTAAACGGTTAAGTGAGTCATATTGGTACTTGACCCAATTCCCGTTAACATCGCTAACTTGGCTAGCCGCTAGAATATAAACATTTCTTTCAAGAGGACTAGCACCAACAAACCCCATTTTGGGTGAGTCTAAAACATAGGCGTAGTCGAACTTATAAATGTCACCATTAGGCGCATGACCTATAAGCCCTTCGCCACCATCAGTTGCAGTAGAACAAGTAAAATACCAATTTTTAACAGTTACTTTTTTAGCAGCACTTGGCCAAATTGCTACACCATTATTTTCTATGATTTGCTGACTAGCTTGTCCTGGTACTTCTAACTGAACGCCGTTTGAATAGCCTGTTGTAGTTACACTTGTTAAGTTACCTTTTGTGCCATAATTGAAAGTACTCAAAATTTGATTAGTTGGTTTAGAGCACCTTTGTCCTACCCATGGTCTAGCATCTAATGATGTAGTTTTGATCCGTGGAGCTGACAAAGTCCAGTCACCAAATTCAGCATCTACACCATCTTTATAAGTGAAGCCTGATGCTCGTTTTCTTGATAAAGTGACAGGTAAGTGCGAATTACCCGGTAAGTTAATATCGGTTTGATCAAATATAAGGGTACCCGTGTGTGGGTCGATAGCATCACCTAAGAAGTCATCGCCAAATACTTCAAGCCGCTGCTCTGCATTCTGTTTTTTCTCCCATTCGACAATGGGTGCTATTGCCTCTACTGCTATAGCGTTATGTGCAAAGGCAGATAGGAATATCGTCAATAGATAATTTTTTATAAGTGTTACATAGATATTATTCATACATCATCCTTAATGTGGTTTGTTATTTATCCTTAAATAGCTGCTTATAAAAGTAGCTGAAATAATGTAGAAAACAACAATTGAATATTGATATGTACTCTAGTATTTATTAAAAATTCTTTAAACTACTAACTTATATAAGAATATTTTACCGTTTTATACTGAAAATAGTTTTTTAGCGCGACTTGATTAAATAATTATATTATGTAGCTAGATTCATCATTTGCTAAAAGGCTAAGAAAAAATAAATTGGATGGAGTTTTACGATTGTCCTAAACATAATATTGTTGAATAAGTCATTTAAACAAAGGGACGAGAAGAATTAGAGTTTAATCCAAATAAGTGCCAGAAAAACCAAACTAAAGTCATATCTAAGAGCGGTACTTAAAAAACTTAAAAATCCTGTTCTTTATAAAATAAAAAACGCCACTCGTGTTTAAACGAATGGCGTTCTATAACAGCTTACATGCTTTAAAGCAGAGCAAGCTATTAAGTTATAGATGTATTAATATAGAGGTTTGATCTTTTTTAGGCATTTTACTCACCACTAGGCTATACGAGTTATCGATCATGCGCTCAATTTCTCCTGATGGAATTGAGCCATCTAAAATCACGGTATTCCATTGCGCTTTATTCATATGATAACCAGGGATTACCGCGCTGAAAATATCACGTAACATTACCGCTTCTTCAGGATCACACTTTAAATTAACACAGTAATGTCCAGCCATTTTACCTTGAGTACCTTTTTCATTGCCATTACCCAGCGATAAGGTGGCAAACATTTTATGTTTTACTTTGAATACACTGACATCCTCACCGAAAGGAAAATTTTCAATTGTTCCAGCTTTATCGAGCAAATAACGCCTAGCTTGTATGTTGTCCATAATGTTAATTTCACCTTAAAATGAGTTTTTAAATACTCTGTATTGATAAGTTAATTGACGACAATGGCAACATAATTGCCATTCAATAAATAAATCTAAAGGGTACTGAGTGAAAGTAACCATAACTAATGACCCAAATAATAGTCAGCTGAGTTGAGGCTACTTGTATAACATCAAATGAGCCATGCAAACCCTACAAATGATAACTATTATCATTAAATAATACTCCAACGTCAGCACAACGACAACTTATATAACCATCATTTTAATTAAGCAAATAACTACGTTGAATTCTCTCAATTAACGTTAAAATTAACATCAGCATTTATATCAATCAGTTGTTCTCCAGTTATTGGTTTACTTAAATAATACCCTTGTACAAAATCACACCCTAGCTCTTTCAATAAAACAAGCTGCTCTTTAGTTTCTACGCCTTCTGCAACCACTAAAAGTCCTAAACTATGAGACATTGCAATCGTGGCTTTTACTAAGTCACAATCCGATTTATTGATTGTAATACCACTAATAAAGCTTCGATCAATTTTTAAAACATCGAAATTATATTGTCGTAAATAACTTAATGACGAATAACCTGTACCAAAATCATCCATCGAGAGTTTTATGCCAAGGCTGTTAATTTCAAGTAAAGCATCTTTAATGTATCTTTGCCCTCCCATCAAAACACCTTCAGTGATTTCCAGTTCAAAGTCTTTAAAATCAATGCCTAGATTATTGATAGTTTTTTTAATTAAACTCAACAGCTTTTTATCTCTAAACTGGCGCGGAGACAAGTTAACCGCCATGGTAAATTTTTTATTTTGTTTATGCTGCCAATTACTCAGAAACTCTAGGGCTTGTTTTACCACAAATTGTCCCATAGGCACTATAAGCCCAGTGTGTTCGGCGATTGGAATAAATTCGTCTGGTGTAACGTTACCTAAGGTAGGGTTGTGCCAACGTAGCAAAGCTTCGGCACCAATCATATTATTACTGCTCAAATCAAACTGTGGTTGATAATATAACTCAAACTCGTTACGTTCTAGCGCTCCGTGCATCTGTTCTTCAATTGCAAAGCGGCGTTGCATAACTATATTCATTTCTTGGGTGAAAAAAGAATAGGTATTACGGCCTAAGCTTTTAGCTTGATACATAGCAGTATCAGCATTGCGTAATAAATCTGAGGCGATAACGCCGTTAACAGGATAAAGCGCAATACCAATACTCAAAGTTAATATTAATTCTCTATCATCTATATTAAAGGGCTCTCTAAAGGTTTTCAGCAACACTTCTGCAATAGACAGTGCATTATGATGTTCATTTAAATTTCTTAAAAGAATAATAAATTCATCACCCCCTAAACGGCCCACAGTATCTTCTTTTCGTAGCACATTTTGCAGTCGTTTAGCCGACTCTATTAGTAACTTATCACCAACTTCATGGCCTAGAGAGTCATTTACTTTTTTGAAATCGTCTAGATCAAGAAAAAGCACACCAACTTGCTCATTACTTCTTTCAGCTTCATTTAGAATCTGCGTTAAGCGATCTAATGCTAAAAATCGATTAGGTAATAAGGTTAAACTATCAAAGTAAGCTTGATGCCGAATTAATTCCGCCGCTTTATGTTGCTCTGTAATATCGCGAATAATAACAACTAGCTGTTGATATTTTGATAAGTAATTAACCCTAGCTTCAAAATATGCCACGCCATGTTCCAACGTTAATTCGTATTCAAACGTTATCATTTTTGTTTGATTTAATGCTTTAGCAAGATGAATATGAAACTTGTTTCCAACCTCTTTGGGTAAAACATCTGACATGTTTTTGCCAATGAAACTTTCTGGCGTTGCATAAAGATCGCTTTTGTTACTGGCGTGATAATCTAAAATGGTGCCATCACTTTCCATCAAGAAGAACAAATCCGGTATAGCTTTGAATATAGTTTCAAGCATGTGCTCTTTAAACGTTACTTGTTCTTGCGCTTTTATAACATCGGATAAATCAATATCAATACAATACATTTGTTTCTTATTATATTGATTAGTAAACATGACATGGCTTGAATAAACAGATACATTATCGCCATGCTTATTATGTAAAGTAAGCTCTGCTGCAGGGATCTCAACATTGTTCTTAACCCAATTTGAATGTGCAACAATAACAACCTCACACATCGGCTTTGGAATAATAAGGTTCTCTATTTTTTTACCGGTAGCTTCCTCTTTGGTGAAGCCATAAAGTAACTCACTACCTTTATTCCAATAAATTACACGTCGTTCTTCATCGTACCCTTGTACAGAAATAGCATTAACCGCATCAAATAATTGATGCAGCGAGTCATTAACAATATATTCGTGACTTAATGCGCTTATCGCTTTTTTTGCATTCATAACGAGACGAAATCCTGTAACTTCAATATTTTAATAATAGACTTAAATAATGAATTTAGCTTATGTGAAAAGAATTGCTCGCTATTAATTAGATTAAACTATGAATTTTAGTTTGTTAGATACTTGTGAGTGCCTACCACTATATTTTGCAATGTATATGGCGACTAACCCATGAGTTAGTGCAAGTTATTAAGCAACTCTTCTACTGTGGAAATATGTTAGTTAGCTTGTAATATCACAGCCAATAAACAGTAACGTTTTTATATGACATTATTCAGGCCAAGCTACGCAACAGACAAAACAGGTATTTTATCGGATAAAAGATGACAAATTTGATTACACTGGCACAATGGTAACCATACAAGTACTGCTTTGCCTAAATATCAAACAGTTCCTAAAGTAATAATAAAAAAGGATATTCAATGAAATCTATTTTTGCTCTGCTACTTATGTGTTTTAGCACATTAAGTTTCGCAGTTGAGCAGGCCGAAGAAATTTTTAAACAGTTGGCCCCATCGCTTTATCAAATAAGGTTAATCGACAAAGCCAGTGGTGAAAAATCTTCAATTGGTTCAGGCTTTCAAATTAGCAGCGACGGTCTTATTGCGACTAATTATCATGTTATTTCTGGCTTTGCCCGTCATCCTCACAAATACACCATTGAATATTTAGACAATAAAGGTAACAAGGCCGCGCTGACGTTAAAAAGCGTTGATGTAATTAACGACCTCGCCATTGTTCAACGTGAAGTGCCTAATGAAATGGCTTTTTTTGAGATAGCACAGCAACCACCCACTAAAGGTGAAGAGCTTTACTCTTTAGGTAACCCGCATGACTTAGGCATGATAGTAGTGCCTGGCACATACAATGGCTTAAAAAACGAATCATTTAACGACCGCATTCATTTTACAGGCTCAGTTAACTCTGGCATGAGTGGCGGCCCTGTCGTTAATAAAGCTACGCAAGTCGTTGGTATTAATGTGGCTACATCGGGTAATCAAATTGGTTTTTTAGTTCCGCACGACAAATTACTTGCGCTTTATCAACAATATCAAGAAAGCCCACCAACAAGTATTGAGCAACAAATGGCTGCGCAACTTATGCAGAATCAAGAAAAACTCATTACCACCATTATGAATAGTGATTGGCAATTAAAACAATTAGGTCGAGGGTTAATTCCGACAATTGACGTACCTTTTGTGCGCTGTTGGGGTGAGTCAAATTCTGATAAAGCTGACGCGCAAATTATGGCCGCAGTTGCCAATTGCGATTTAGATGAAAACACCTATATTTCTGCTGACTTTTTTACTGGCTCTCTTGAAATGGAGTACCGATATATGGAATCAGATAAAATTGGCAGCACAAAGTTTTATCATATCTTTGAACGTCAACTTAACCAAGTTGCCCCTGGAAACCTAGCGGGTAAAGATGATGTAACAGAATATCAATGTCACCATGACCTTGTTATGCCTCAAACCAGTAATATAAATAACAAAGCCGTGTTTTGCACTCGCGCTTATAAAGACTTCCCTGAGTTGTATGACGTACTTTATATCGCTATATCAATTGATCACGAACAATATGCATTGCTTAGCCACTTTACTATTGCCGGTGTTGCACAAGAAACTTCACTTGCCTTTTTAGCTAAATTTATGGAGTCGGTTTCATGGAAATAATTATTGAAGAAATCAGCCATGGTCATAAGCTTTTAAGTCGCCAAAAATTTGCATCTAACACTATTACAATTGGTCGAGGTTACGATAACGACATTATTGTTAGCGACCCACATGTTTGCCCTGAGCACTTGCAATTACAATTTAATGGTGAGCACTGGTTGGTGAATGATCAAGGTTCTATTAATGGTAGCTTTCTTGAAGGCAGTAAAGAAAACGTTATTCAGCACAAGGTAAGCTCAGGCGATATTATTTCAATTGGCAAAAGCCAAGTGCGCTTTGTTTTTCCAAGCCACCCAGTTGCTGAAAGTATTGCGATTAGTCCGTTCGAGAGTTTAATTAATTTAGCTCGTCATCCAGTAGTACTTGCACTTAGCATGACTTTATTTGCCTTTATTGGCGGTTGGATTATTAATTTAAACAATGCTAACGAGGTTTCTTTAACGCAAATGCTCGTTCCGACTATCGGCTTAACATTAGGTTTTGCTTTATGGCCTGCAGGCATTGCCTTGGTGTCGCACTTAACCAAACACGATGCACGTTTTTGGACCCAAATGGGTATTAGCTTTATCTTTTTTAATTTAATGTGGCTCAGTGATATTTTTGAAAACATAGTACATTTTAATACTTCTAGTAACTTCTCTATGCTTTGGCTGTTAACTATTATTCCGCTACTGCTAGCTTTTGGGTTATTTTGGCTAAATTGCTATGTAGGTTTTCATATGACTTTACGCAGAAGAAATGTTGTTGCCTCATGTTTAATACTTTTACTCTTTGGTGGCAGTTTTATTATCCAAATGAGTAAACAGCCTGATTTTAATCCGCGTCCGCAGTTTGATACCACCATTATGTCGCCAGCATTTATTTTCGCGCCAAGCAGCAATGTTGAAACATTTGTCAATGACGCCAGTAAGCTCTTTGATAAGGCGACTAAAAGCGCACAAGAAGACAGTAAAGAGTAAATGAATAAAGTCTCTATTACTTGAGCTTTACTCATAAAAAAGCCGTCGTAAATACGACGGCTTTTTAGATTTTTCAGGGTGTCTAAAATTTAACTCAAGTTGAGTTAAGGTTTAGTTATGGCTTAGTTATGGTTTAGTTATGGTTTAGTTATGGTTTAGCGATAAAACCAACCGCTTGATAAACCTCAGCAAGTAACTTGCTAGCACGAGCAGAGGCTTTCTCTGCACCTTTGCGCATAACTTCATCTAAATATGCTTGGTCATTACGGAACTGATGATAACGTTCTTGAATGGGCGCAAGTAAAGCGACAACGGCTTCTGCAACATCACCTTTTAAGTGACCATACATTTTATCTTCATATTCAGGAACAAGTTCTTCAACGGTTTTGCCTGTGGTACAAGACAATAATGACAATAAGTTAGACACGCCTGGCTTTTCAGCAATATCAAAATAAATATTAGCTTGTTCGTCTGAGTCAGTTACTGCACGTTTAATTTTCTTGGTTATCTTTTTAGTATCTTCTAATAAACCGATAAAGTTACCCGGATTAGTATCAGATTTAGACATTTTTTTAGTCGGCTCTAACAAGCTCATTACACGCGCACCAAACTCAGGAATATAAGGCTCTGGTACTTTAAAAGTTTCACCATGTAAATTATTAAAGCGTGTTGCAATGTCACGGGCTAACTCTAAATGTTGCTTTTGATCATCGCCAACAGGTACTTGATTAGCGCCATATAACAAAATATCAGCCGCCATTAATACCGGATAGGTAAATAAACCAGAGTTCATGTTAGCTTCAGATTTAGATGACTTATCTTTATATTGGGTCATGCGATTAAGCTCACCCATTTGAGTGTAGCAATTTAATACCCAGCTCAATTGTGCGTGCTCTGGCACATGAGATTGAATAAAGATGGTACTTTTTTCTGGGTCAACACCACAGGCTAAGTATAATGCTAAGCCATCTAAGGTTGCTTTGCGCAATGCTTCTGGGTCAGGGCGAACCGTTATGGCATGTTGATCAACCAACATATAATAACATTCATGGCTATCTTGCATGCTTACCCATTGCTTTAACGCGCCGAGATAATTACCAATAGTTAACTCGCCTGATGGCTGGCAGCCGCTTAATACAATAGGTTTACTCATTTTTTATCCTTGAAGTTTTCTTTATTATTTAATCTATTAATTATTTTACAGTATTTAGTTCTGCACGCATTTCATCAATGGCAACTTTATAATCTGGCTTTGAAAATATCGCTGAACCGGCCACAAACATGTCGGCGCCTGCTTTGGCAATATCAGCAATATTATCGGCTTTAACGCCGCCGTCTACTTGCAAACGAATGTCGAAACCACTGGCATCTATTTTTTCACGTACCAAACGTAATTTGTCTAGCGTAGTAGGAATAAACGACTGACCACCAAAACCTGGATTAACTGACATTAATAAAATAACGTCGAGTTTATCCATCACAAAATCTAAAACATGTAACGGTGTGGCTGGGTTTAATACTAAGCCAGCTTTACAACCATGGTCTTTAATTAGCTGCAAGGTTCTATCGATATGATCACTAGCTTCAGGGTGAAACGTAATAATATCGGCCCCTGCTTTAGCAAAGTCTGGGATTAAGCTATCAACAGGCTTAACCATTAAGTGCACATCAATAGGCGCCGTTATGCCGTAGTCTCTTAATGACTTACAGATCATTGAACCAAAAGTAAGGTTTGGCACAAAGTGATTGTCCATAACATCAAAATGGATAACATCAGCGCCAGCGTTAAGTACGTTGACAACATCTTCACCTAAACGAGCAAAGTCAGCCGATAAGATCGATGGAGCAATAAGAAAATCAGACATAGTAATTACCTTGACAAAATTTGCGCTACTTTAACTTAAATGTAGAAAATTTGCGACTTAGATCAGCCACAAAAGTCGATATAACCGTATTCCTTTAAACAAATCACCATTTGTATTTCAAGCGCTTGTTCAATGCCAATATATTAGCGCTTAAAAATTGCTGTTTCTAATATCTGATGCACTTTTTTTGTACACAAGACATTTTAATTGCACCAATTCAGTACAACCGCTTACTTAAAGATGAATTTAAGTGCCAGAAAATCGACCTTAAACATCTGATAAATAAAGACTTGCAATAAAAACAAACACTCAGGCACTGTCTTTGCAATAGTTATAACAATTATAAAAACTTAGTGGACTAAAACATGAAAAAATCAATAATCTCTCTTTCGACCTCTATTATACTAGCAACTTCAGCATTGGCTTCTACTTCAGTATCAGCGCTTGAAGTTGAAGGCTTAAGTGCTAATGTGGGTGTGGTATCACAATATATTTTCCGTGGTATTGTACAAACAGATACAGCCTCTGCAAGTGCTGGTGTAGATTATGAAAATAGTGGTTTTTACGTAGGTGCTTGGGCTGCAGATGTTCAAGAAGGCCTAGAAATTGATCTTTACGGCGGCTACGGTGGCGAATTAGACAATGGTTTAGGTTATAGCCTTGGTTTTACAACTTACCAATATACCGGTGATTTTGACACCTCTTATAATGAAGTTAACTTAGGCTTAAGCTACGGTATGTTCTCTGTTTCTTATAATGTTGGTGAGTGGGAAGTTGAAGCAGGTCCAGACCAAGATTATGACTTCTTATCTGCCACTGTTGAACATGAAGGTTTTTATGCTACATACGGTACTTGGGGTAAAGACTTTGACGGCGATTACTTTGAAGTAGGTTACGGTACTGAAGTTTCAGGTTTTGATGTTGGTGTTGCTGTAGTATCTAACTCAAAAGAACTCGCCGGCACTACAAGCGATGAAAACTTAGTATTTAGTATCGGTAAATCTTTCTAAACAATACTCGCTTGTGAGTTTAAGAGTTTAACAAACAAAAAAGTGTAGATGGGTTAAAGCCCAGCTACACTTTTTTATTACTCGACATTTATTCCGTATTTACACACCGACTTCAGTACATTCATTAACTCGGAATAATTTAAACACTAAATTTTTGCTATTAATTTATACCTTTAATTTATGCCTTTAATTTTTACTTGCTGATAACGATGATTTAAGCGCTGACAAATGGTGACCAAGTCGGCATGAATACCGCCAGCCGTTACATCTCGCCCTGCGCCTGGGCCTCGAATAATCAGGGCGTTTTCCTGATACCATTCGCTTTTAAGTTGAAATACGTTATCGCACGGGGTTAATTGTGCAAAAGCGTCTTTTTCACTCAATTCTTCCAAACTTACTTTCGCCATAATTTTTTCATTGTCGTAAGTAAACCTAGCAACATAACGTATCACGCAAGCTTTATCTTGTGCCTGCTTTAAGCGTGATAAAAACATTTCGTCGAGCTCTGACGTTCGCTCTAAAAACTCTGTTAAAGAAATATTACGTAACGGCTCAGGAACTAAGCTTTGGCAGTTAATATCTGATAATGACAGTTCAAAGCCAGCAGCACGCGCTAGTATTAATAACTTTCGCTGTACATCTCTGCCTGATAAATCTTCTCTTGGATCTGGCTCTGTAATGCCTTGCGATAAAGCATCAGATAGCAAGGTTGAAAAAGGCTTAACACCGTCGTAATACTGAAATAACCACGATAATGTGCCAGAGAATATACCTGAAATTTCTGAAATTTTATCGCCACTATTTAATAGTTCTTTAATCGAAGAGTTAATCGGTAAACCCGCACCTACGGTAGTATTGCCAAGCCAAATACTATTATTTTTTGCTGCTGTTGAAAGCAATTGTTGATAGTTTTCAGTACTTGACGAAGCGGCCCACTTGTTAGCGCCAATGACATGTATGCCACGAGCAAAGAACTCATGATATAACTGACTAAATACTTCACTAGGTGTAATATCAACAATAACTAATTCATCGTACGGATGACTGGTTAACCATGCCAAGAGTTGTTTACTATCATAGGCTTGAGCTTGCTCTTGATAAAGCTTCAATGCATTAGCTACATCAATACCATCAGTATTTATTAGTGCTTTACTCGCACCTACCAAGCCAACTAAATGAACGTTTTCTAATCCTGAAACTCGTGCTATTTGCTTTGGCAACATAGTTAAAAAACGTTCACCAATATTACCTAAACCCGCCACAACTAATGCAATGTTTTTAGCATCTTTAGTCATATCTGCGTGCACATTATTAAGTATTTCACTTGAGCAAAGTTCAGGTAATATCGCAATATAACTGTGCTCATTAAAAGAATGCAAAAAGTGCAATGTAGGTTGATGTTTAAGCGCGCGTTTAAATCTAGCACGCATATCGCCCTGTTTTGCCACGCTATGACCTACAATCGCAATAATTGCCACGGGCTTGAAAGTAACCTCTGTATCGTGGCTTGCTAGCCATTGACTAACCGACTTTTGTTGAGCTTGAGTAACGACTATGTAGCCTTCGTCTAGGTTATAGCAAATCGGCGAAAATTCGCTAACGGCTAACTCGCCTGATTTAGCTAAAAAGCTAGAAGACTTAGCTAAAATTAAATCATTTAAGCTGGTAACTGACAGCTCTTGTTTTGCTATTTCACCAAACTTACCAATTTCAGTACCGCTGATGTCAGGTGCAAAACTGCTTGCAACATGTAAATGGGTATTATGATTAGTTAAAGGTTGTAAGGTTTTTGCATGTAAAACTGGATTACCCAAGCGTCCTAGTTCGTTAGCCACAGCGTTAGGTAAACGATGTAACTTTCGCGCTGAAGGTACAATGCGCGGATCAGCACTATAAATGCCATCAACATCGGTCCATAGCGTTACATTACGTGCTTGTGAAAGTGCCGCCATGATGGTGGCAGAGTAGTCACTGCCATTTCGGCCTAATGTACAGGTTTGCTGTTCTTGATTACGCGCTATATAACCAGTCACTATAACTAGTTGATTTGGCTGTCTAAGGTCAGAGAATGCAACTTGGCTTGCGTTGTAGTCAACTGTGCTATTTTTTTCATTATTAATTAACAGAAAGTCTCTTGCATCTAGTATATAGCTTGGGCAAACGCTTTCACTTAATACTGCTGATAACAAACGTGCTGACCATACTTCACCAAAGGCTAATAAATCGTTTTGATAACCTTGGGGATCCTCTTGCAAATGTTGTGCACTCGTTGCAATTTCATTCGTTAATAAATTGTTCAGTCTGGCGGCGCTCGTTGGGTTTAACAATTCATTAATGAGCGAGGCTTGCATGGTATTTAAATCGCTAAGCGCTGCTAGTAAAGCTTCTTTGAGAGTAATTAGCTCATTACTTATGCTGTTTTCTTTATTAAGTGAGCTAGCTTCTTTTAATGCCAGTGCGCGTTGATAGATATTAAATAAGGCATCGGTAGTACTGCCATTAGCAGATACCACAATAATATCGTTTATTTGACAATGCTGACGAATAATATCAACAACACGTTCAATACAAGCACTGGTGGCTAAACTACTACCGCCAAATTTATGCACATTACAGGCAACTTTTGCTAACTTATTGTTTGTCGAACTTGGCTTTACCGCTACATTTGAATCTATCATTTTTTTACCACAGGTTTGACTGAGATTGTCATACCAGATTTAAGTTTTACTTTTTATACACTTAAAATTGGCCATTCATAAAAATGCCATGGCCAACTTTTCAGAACGAATTTAGGCTTGGCTTGCATCAAGTGCTTGAGAAAGATCAGCAATCATATCGTCAATATCTTCAATACCAACAGAAATTCGCACTAATGACTGAGTAATGCCCGCCGCTAGTTGTGATTCAATATCCATACCGGCATGAGTCATGGTAGAAGGGTGACTTATTAAACTTTCAACACCACCTAGCGATTGTGCAAGTGTGAAAAACTTTAACTTATCGAATAATACTTTAACCGCTTCAACACCACCTTTAAGTTCAAAACTCATCATTGCACCAAAATCATATTGTTGTTTTTTGGCAAGTTCATGTTGTGGATGATCGCTTAAGCCAGGAAAGTACACCTGTTCAACCGCTGTTTGCTGTTGTAAAAATTTAGCGACCGCATTCGCGTTAATTTGATGTTGTTTCATTCGAAGCGGTAAGGTTTTCAAACCTCGTAAGGCTAAATAGCTGTCGAATGCTGAACCCGTAATGCCAATACAGTTGGCCCACCATGCAAGCTCCTCGCCTAACGCTTGGTCTTTAGCCACTAAAACACCGCCAACCACATCACTATGACCATTTATATATTTCGTGGTGGAATGAAAAACTATATCGGCACCTAATAATAAAGGTTGCTGTAAAGCGGGTGACAAAAAGGTGTTATCAACTGCCACTAACGCACCTACTTGATGAGCTTGTTCCGTTATCGCAGCAATATCAACTAAGCGTAATAGCGGATTACTTGGAGACTCTAGCAATACTAATTTGGGCTTTTCCGC
Source organism: Colwellia sp. NW0002-52-1 (assembly GCF_057550865.1). Lineage (NCBI taxonomy): Bacteria > Pseudomonadati > Pseudomonadota > Gammaproteobacteria > Alteromonadales > Colwelliaceae > Colwellia > Colwellia sp. NW0002-52-1. Next base: position 56,664 of record NZ_BAAJLU010000002.1, read on the forward strand.
CAGCGCATTGCTTAACGCGGCTTGATCATTTTGATCAACCACTATTAAGTTAAACTGGCCACGTTTAGCAAGATGGGTAAATAGTCGAAAACTTCCGCCATAACAGTCGTGGGGAATAACAATGGTGTCATCAGTATTTAATAGTTGGCAAATAAGATGAACGGCTGACATGCCCGTACTGGTAACTATACCAACAGCGCCCTGCTCTAATTCAGCAATAGCACTGGCAAAAGTGGCTCGTGTTGGGTTACCCGTTCGCGAGTAATCAAATTGCCCTTTTTCATTAAAGCCCTTCAGTGCATAGGTACTTGAAAGATGAATCGCAGGAATAACAGCACCATGATGTTGGTCGCTATTTATACCAGCGCGAACTGCGGTAGTGGCAATTTTTTTCTCGCTCATGTGAACTCCAGATTGAACATATTCTATATAGATGTTTGGACGTCTATCAATCTAAACGGTTTAAAGTTCGCGGTCAAGCACTTTAGACATCTAAACTTCTACACATTCGTTATTGACTCGCGCCCCACAACCAGTAAAATTAACAAGTAAGATAAAACTAGTTGCTAACTGGTATACCAGATGCGCTAACTATAAGTTTATCGCAATTAATTAAGCATAGAGGAATATTCATGGCAGAGTGGAATGGCGAGTATCTTAACCCTTACGCCGAACACGGGAAGAAAAGTGAACAAGTAAAAAAAATCACCGTGTCTATCCCTTTACGTGTGTTAAAAGTACTTACTGATGAACGAACACGCCGCCAAGTTAATAACTTGCGTCATGCTACGAACAGTGAACTTTTATGTGAAGCGTTTTTACACGCGTTTACTGGCCAACCATTACCTGACGATAGTGATTTGGCTAAAGACAACACACAAAAATTACCAGCAAGTGTTCGCAGAGCCTTAGAAGCACAAGGTGTAACTGACTTTAGTGAATACGAAACTGACATTGAAGAAGAAACAGAAAATTAATGGGATATAAACCCTTAGGTTTATAAATGACAAAAGGCGCTAAAAGCGCCTTTTTTATTGCCGTTAAGTGTAATATTCAATTAATTATTGAGCTTAAGTTCTCTTGGCTTAGTTTATCTTGGCTTAGGTTATCTGGCCAGATTAACAGCATAATGACGTTAAAGTTAAAAGCTTGAGTCATTCAACTGTAGTAAGTCCCATTTCGTGCCATACAAGTCTTTAAACACCACCACAGTGCCATAATCTTCAACGCGTGGCTGTTCGGTAAACTCAACACCTTGGCTTTTCATGTGCTCATAGTCTCGCCAAAAATCATTAGTTTGTAGGAATAAAAATACCCGCCCGCCAGCTTGGTTACCGATTGACTGATGTTGCTGTTCATTACTCGCTTTCGCTAATAATATATTCGTACCTTCCGCATTAGGGGGTGAAACTTGTACCCAACGCTTTCCATTGCCTAAGTCGGTATCTTCAATAAGCTCAAAGTTAAGATTTTGGGTATAAAATTCAATTGCATCATCATAGTTTTCCACTACTAGGGCGATATTGGCAATACGTTGCTTGATTGTTTTAGTCATTTTTAAGTTACTTCTGTTAAATGGCGTATGTTAATCGGCTTCTGTTAAACAATTCTGCTTTAGTTACCAGCTAAGCCGTGGTTATTGTGGCTTGAATTATCACTAAAATAACCACGACTTAATATTTAAAGGTCTCAAGTATAATGACCTTAACAATCTTACAAAATTAGTTAGAAAAGAATTTTGTTGTTTTGATAATGCTAACTTCCGGCATATTTTCAACGGCGACACTCAATGTCACGGGTGAAATTTTTTGTCTAATTTTGTCTGGCGTCATGGTTAATTTTATCGGTACGCTCGCGATTTCTCCAGCTTTTATCTGCACATTATCATCAACGCTTAAACTGACACTTTTCTCCAATACATTAATTGTAAATTGGCGATCAACTTTTGATTTGTTCGTTATTTTTAATAAATAGCTGTTTGTTACATTGTCTTTAAAGTCGAGCTGAAATAAGGTTCCGCGATCACGTAAAATTGAAAATTCAATCGGCACTCGTACTTGAATAGTAAAAACCATATACGCCATAGCCAGTAGTGACAAAACGCCATAGCCTATAATTTTTGGTCTCAACAATTTTACTTTTTTACCTTGTAATGCATTTTCACTAGTATAACTGATCAGGCCTTTTGCATAATTAAACTTTTCCATGGTTTGATCACAAGCATCAACACAAGCACCGCAGTTAATACATTCATATTGCAGGCCATTGCGAATATCAATACCCACCGGGCAAACTTCTACACAAAGATTACAGTCGACACAATCACCCAAGCCTAACGCTTTTGGATCTTCTTTACGCTTGCGAGCGCCACGATTTTCGCCACGTAATTTGTTATAGGCTACAAGCAGTGTATTTTTATCGAACATCGCTGACTGAAAGCGTGAATACGGGCACATATAAATACACATTTTTTCACGCAGCCACCCTGCATTTCCATAAGTACAGACTGCAAAAAATAGCACCCAAAACGTTGTTAGGTTATCCCATTGCCATTGTAGTAGATCAAGATACAACTCATGGGCTGGTAGAAAGTAACTCATAAATGTTGTCGCGGTAAAAAACGCTATCAAGCCCCAAATCAAGTGTTTGGTAAACTTTCTTGTGAAGGTATTTAAGGTCATTGGCTGTTCGTCACGTTTAATACGCTGATTACGACTACCTTCTAACCACTCTTCGACCCAAATAAAACTAAAAGTCCATACCGTTTGTGGACAAGTGTAGCCACACCATATACGACCTAACCAAGTCGTTAAAAAGAAAAGTAAATAACAACTAACCAGCAGCAATCCCGCTAAAATGACAAAGTCTTGTGGGAAGAAGGTTTGTGAAAAGAAATGAAACTGCTGTCTGCCAATGTCTAGCAAAATTGCCTGATGCCCTTGAAACGTTAACCAAGGGAGTAAAATAAAAACTAAAACAAATATCAAACCTGTGTATTGTCGAATACGTTGATAAGTGCCTTTTTGCTTACGAACATAAACTGAGGATTCAGATTTGTATGGTTTAATGATCAAATCTTCTGCTTTAAAATCGAACTTCATAGAGTGCTACTGAGCTAAGGTTAAGATAACCTGCTATAGCAAAATTTGATCCAACAACAAAAAAACAAGTTAAGCCGTTGTTTAATAGTAACTTTAAGGAAAAAATTGATAATATAAACACAAAAAATACACGATATATCACGCAACAACGATATATCGTGCCTATAAGGGTTTATCTTTATAATTAAAAAGATCCGTTCGGCCGTACAATTTTCAATTTTTTCATCCGAGATCGCAAGGTACTTTCAGGTAAACCTAATTGCTTTGCAGCACCCGACTCTCCACCGATACGCCATTTAGTTAATTTTAATGCGCTCAATATATAGCGTGCTTCAACTTGCGCTAAGGTTTCAATTACCGGTGGCAGCAAAGTTTTATTGCTGGTTTTAAAATTAAAATTTAACACGGTTGATTGGGTTAGGATCATCTCTCGTTCAAGTAAGTTTTGTAATTCTCTAATATTCCCAGGCCAAGAGTATTGCATGAGTTGCGATAAGCTTCGGTTACTAATAGCACTGATATTTTTTCCTAACTTTTTATTTAACGTACCGATAATAGCTTGTGATAACAGTGGAATATCTTCATAACGCTCTCGTAACGGTGGCACAGTGATCGGAAATACATTTAGTCGATAAAATAAATCCATTCTAAAAGTACCCTGATCTAGCATTGCCAATAAATCACGATTAGTCGCTGCGATAATTCTTATATCTACCTTTAAAGTTTCACTACCGCCAATTCGTTCAAACTCTTGCTCTTGTAGTACCCGCAATAGCTTACCTTGTGCCTCTAGAGACAATTCACCAATTTCATCGAGAAACAAGGTACCATCATTAGCTAACTCAAAACGGCCTTTGCGACGCGAAGTAGCCCCGGTAAAAGCACCTTTTTCATGACCAAACAGTTCAGATTCAAGCAGGCTTGGTGTAAATGCGGCACAATTAACTTTTACCATGGTAGAGTTTTTACGTTGGCTCAAGGCGTGTATGTTTCGTGCAACCAACTCTTTACCTGTACCATTTTCACCTAAAATTAATACGGTACTATCAGTTTGTGAAACTAACTCTAATTGCGACAGCATTTCCATCATTTTAGGACTTTTACCCACCAAGCCCGTAGGTGACCAGGTTTGAGCTAACTCACTTTGTAGGTAGGTATTTTCTGCTTGTAACTGCTCAGTTAACGATTGCACATTTTCAAGTGCACTGCGAAGTGCAAGTTCAACTTGTTGCTGTTGGCTCACATCTCTAAATACAGCAACAGCGCCAACAATAGTATTATTTTTATAAACCGCACGTGTTGTATATTCTACAGGGAAGTTACTACCATCTTTACGCCAAAATACTTCACCCGCTACCTGACGAGAAATACCATCAAGGGCCGTATTAAATATTTTGCAATCACATGCTGGATAATGCTCACCATTGCTATAACTGTGATGATGGAATTGATGAATGTTTTTCCCTAATAATTCAGCACTAGACCAGCCTGTCATGGCTTCTGCTGCTGAGTTAATAAAAATTGCATTACCGTTTATATCGAGACCATAAATACCTTCACCAACCGCGTTGAGTAATATCTCAGAGTCAGCAAGGTAGGCTTTTATTTCTTTATCCATACATTTTCCTAAATGAAAGACTAAGCTCAAATTACGGCGATAATTTAGGCCAAATACTGAACATTGAATACGCCACGATATACCGTGGCTTAGATTGACAATAATACCAACTTATTGGTCGTTTTATCAAACCCTGTAATTCATCGTTACTCTGTTAATTAAGCGATGGCTTGGATCTAGCTTACTTGATTAACTGAGCACATTTATTTAGATGTTTTTTTAGCGCTAGGTTTAAATTATGAAGATTTTCGTTCACAGTGCCCAGAAATATAAATAACAAAAAGGGAAGCCTGAGCTTCCCTTGATACGATTAACAATACTCAGCACAAAAGTTGCTCTGCTGATTTATGCATGAATAATTAGCCGTTATAGTCTTCAGGCATTGCTAGCGCTGCTACACCAGAATCAACCGCAGCTTGGGCAACCGCAATAGCTACAGCCGAACGCAAGCGTGAATCCATAGGCTTAGGAATAATATAGTCTTTACCAAAGCTTAAGCTTTTACTACCACTTGCATCGAGAACCTCTGCTGGTACAGGTTCTTTTGCTAATGTACGAATGGCGTGTACCGCCGCAATTTTCATTTCATCATTAATAGTACGTGCACGCACATCTAATGCGCCACGGAAAATAAATGGGAAACAAAGCACATTATTGACTTGGTTTGGATAGTCTGAACGACCTGTCGCTATAATTAAATCGTCACGCGTTGCTAATGCTAGCTCTGGCTTAATTTCAGGATCAGGGTTCGAACAAGCAAAAATTACCGGCTTATCAGCCATTAATTTAACGTGCTCAGACGATAAAACATTCGGTCCCGACACACCAACGAATACATCTGCACCGTCAATAGCTTCTTCTAACGTACGTTTGTCTGTATTGTTCGCAAATAATTTTTTATATTCATTTAAATCGTCACGTCGGGTATGAATTACACCTTTTGTATCGAGCATATAAATTTTTTCACGCTGAGCACCACACTTTATTAATAATTCCATACAAGCGATTGCCGCAGCCCCTGCGCCCATACAAACAATATTGGCAAGGCGAAGTTCTTTACCTTGAATTTCTAACGCATTTATCATACCTGCAGCAGTTACAATGGCCGTACCGTGTTGGTCATCATGAAATACAGGAACTTTACAGCGTTCAATTAACGCTTTTTCAATGACAAAACATTCAGGCGCTTTTATATCTTCTAAGTTAATACCACCAAAGCTGTCTGCAATATTAGCAACAGTACTGATAAAGTCTTCTACCGTTTTATGCTTTACTTCAATGTCGAAAGAATTAATGCCAGCAAAACGTTTAAATAATAGCGCTTTACCTTCCATTACTGGTTTAGAAGCCATAGGTCCTAAATTACCTAAGCCTAAAATCGCTGTACCGTTAGTAATAACAGCAACGGTATTACCTTTACCGGTGTATTTATAAACATCATCAGGATTTTCTGCAATAGCACGTACTGGCTCAGCAACACCAGGACTATAGGCGAGCGAGAGATCTTGGCTGGTTTCAGCCGGCGTAGTTAATTCAACACTAATTTTACCCGGAGTTGGGTATTGGTGATAATCAAGTGCTTGTTGTCGAAGATCTGTCATGTTATTTCCTAGTATATAAGTCTGATGCGAGAGCCTGCCGGTTAATTAAATTTTCTAATAATGTCATTAAACATACTATTGCAATATCTTGGTTGAGTTCAAGCTATTTTGTATATATTAATTAGCTACAAGCTATAATAAATATAGCTTTAATATAAACGTTTTTCATATAATTGAGCTGAATAGTCAAGATATTACGCCCACTATTTATAGAAAAAAAGCAATTAGAGCTCACTATCAATTCATAATGCATTTAAAAGTAAACTAAGAGTTTGTGTCAGTTGTATTACTTATAAATATAAGTGTGCTTGTATTATTTCATGACGATTAACAGAATTTAGCCACAGCGTACTTTAAGAGTTTACACAGTTGTGACGCGCGCCGATCTTATCACACATTATCACTGGTTAACCTGTTACATTGTAATTATATATCAGTTGAAACATTAACCAATACGAATATAGCTCCATTGATATTTGCAGAGTATATTGAAGGCTTTCTATGACGGGTTATTGCTTAACCTTTGTTGTGGTAGCTGTTAATGGTTAATGAAGAAAATAGGCACTAACTTTCTAAGATACTCACAGAGATGTTTGCATGAAATAGTTAAATCCTACACATAAAAAAACCACCTAGAAGGTGGTTTTTTTTAAGCTTGTAACGTTAGATATTAATTACTCGTCAAACGGGTTAACTAAAATCATAGTTTCAACGCGATCTGGACCAGTTGAAATAATATCAACAGGAACACCCGTAATTTCTTCAATTCGCTTAATATAAGCAATTGCATTAGCGGGTAAAGCATCTACAGAAGTAGCGCCTACTGTTGTTTCACTCCAACCTGGCATTTCTTCATATACTGGGGTAATTTTCTCGTAACCCTCAGCAGCAGTTGGCGGTACAGTAATAATATCGCCTTCAGCGGTTTTATAGCCTGTACATATTTTTAATGTTTCTAAGCCGTCTAGAACGTCTAACTTAGTTAAACAAAAGCCACTAATGCTATTTACTTGTACTGAACGATGCATTGCTACGGCGTCAAACCAACCACAACGACGTTCACGGCCAGTTGTAGCGCCAAATTCATGGCCTACGGTACCTAAGTGATGACCTACTTCGTCGTCTAATTCCGTAGGGAATGGACCAGAGCCAACACGTGTTGTGTATGCTTTTGTAATACCAAGTACGTAATCTAAGTAAAGCGGACCAAAACCACTACCAGTAGCTACGCCACCAACAGTTGTATTAGACGATGTTACGTATGGATAAGTACCGTGGTCGATATCAAGTAATGTGCCTTGCGCGCCTTCAAACATGATAGCGTCACCCGCTTTACGCGCTTGGTCTAGCATTTCTGAAATATCGGCAACCATGCCTTTTATCACTTCAGCAACGGCCATTGCATCACTAAGTACTTCTTCGTAACTCACTGGCTCAGCTTTGTAGTAATTTGTTAAAACAAAGTTATGGTATTCCATAATTTCTTTTAATTTTGCAGCAAAAGAGTCTGCACAAAATAAATCACCAACACGTAAACCACGGCGAGCAGCTTTGTCTTCATAAGCTGGCCCAATACCACGGCCTGTAGTACCAATAGCTTTGCTACCACGTGCTTTTTCACGCGCTGCATCTAAAGCATTGTGGTAAGGAAGAATTAACGGACATGCATCGCTTATTAAAAGACGTTCACGTACAGGTACGCCACGTTCTTCTAACATTGCCATTTCTGTCATAAGTGCTTTTGGACAAAGAACAACACCGTTTCCGATTAAACATTTTACGTTATCACGTAATACGCCTGATGGAATAAGATGTAGAACGGTTTTTTCACCGTTAATGACTAGTGTATGACCCGCATTGTGGCCACCTTGATAGCGCACTACATATTTTGCTTTATCAGTAAGTAAGTCTACGACTTTACCTTTACCTTCGTCACCCCATTGGGTGCCCAGAACTACGACGTTTTTACCCATGTTCACATATTGGTAAGAAAATTAGGCGGGGATTCTATCAAATATCAATATTGAGTCCAAGCAATAATTGTTGATTTTTAGCGCGATAAAAAAAAAGCCTGTAATAGTGAAGGGTTAGCAAAGTAATTAATTTACCATCCAAAACATTACAAGACCGATAATGACTAAAAAAATGCCTACTTGGCGAATGGCACTAACAGGTTCATTGGCTAATTTTAGAACATATGCACGCCATTTATTTGGGAAAAGTGCGGGAATTAAGCCCTCAATTATCAAGGCAATTGCAATAGCCAGTAATAATGTAGAAAACATGGTTTATCCTCTATTATACCAATTAAAATAAATAATCGATCATTTTTAGACAGTTTAAATCGTCAATAACTGCGTTGTTTTCAATCCTAATAGCCTGCTAATACTCAATCAAACGCCTTATTATTGAACAATTTATCCTCGCTTAAAATTGGTTAATAACTTATTACATTTGATATTATTTTTTAATGACAAAAAAGCCAGCTAATTCAGCTGGCTTTTAGAGAGAAATAAAGCAAGGTGTAAGCGTTAGCTTAACTCATTACTTTTTCTTTTTAACTGCTTTTACATTAGGTAAATCAGTGATTGAACCTTCAAAGATTTCTGCTGCTAAACCAATTGATTCATTTAGTGTTGGGTGAGCATGAATCGTTAAACCGATATCTTCAGCATCTGCGCCCATTTCAATAGCTAAACAAACTTCACCTAATAATTCACCGGCATTAATACCAACAATGGCACCGCCTAAAATTCGGCCAGATTCTTTTTCAAAAATAAGCTTAGTTTTACCTTCAGTACGTGCTGAAGCAATCGCACGACCTGAAGCCGACCATGGGAAGTTAGAAACTTCTATGTTTAAACCTTGATCTTTTGCTTCACGCTCAGTAACACCAACCCATGCCATTTCAGGATCAGTATAAGCAATAGAAGGAATGCAACGTGGGTCAAATTCGTGTTTCTTGCCTGAAATAACTTCAGCTGCACAATGTGCTTCATGTACTGCTTTATGCGCAAGCATAGGTTGGCCAACAACATCACCAATAGCAAAAATATGAGGCACGTTAGTGCGCATTTCTTTTGAAACATTGATGAAACCACGCTCATCAACATTTACGCCAGCTTTATCAGCAGCAACTAAGTGACCGTTTGGCTTACGCCCTACAGCAACTAAAATTTTGTCGTAACGTACTTGGCCTTCAGGCGCATTTTTGCCTTCGAAAGTTACGTATAAACCATCGTCTTTCGCATCTACAGCAACAACTTTAGTTGACAACATTACTGATTCGAAACGTGGCTTATTGTATTTTGTATAAATTTTAACAATATCTGCATCAGCAGCTGGCACTAGTTGGTCAGCAAATTCTACAACTGAAACTTTAGAGCCTAATGAGCTATATACTGTGCCCATTTCTAAACCTATGATACCGCCACCTAAAACTAGCATTTCTGCAGGAACATCTTTAAGTTCTAGTGCGCCAGTTGAATCAATAACACGTGGGTCATCATTAGGAATAAATGGTAAGTCAACAACAGAAGAGCCACATGAAATAATAGCATTCTCAAAAGTAATTGTTGTGTTGCCGTCTTTGCCTTCTACTTCAATTGTTTTGTCTGAAGTAAATTTACCGTAGCCTGTTACCGTTTTAACTTTACGCATTTTGGCCATACCGCCAACACCTTGCGTAAGCTTACCTACTACGTCTTTGTCTTTCCATTGACGAATTTTTTCTAAATCAATCTCAGGTTGGCCAAAAGTAACACCGTGTGCTGCCATATCTTTAGCATCATCAATTACTTTAGCAATATGAAGTAATGCTTTTGAAGGAATACAACCTACGTTTAAACATACACCACCTAAACTGTCGTATTTTTCTACTAATACAACATCTAAGCCTAAATCTGCTGCGCGAAATGCTGCTGAATAACCACCAGGGCCTGACCCTAAAACGACTACTTGAGTTTTAATCTCGTTGCTCATGCTAACCTCAAAATTAATGTGTTAAGTGCTGGTTATGCCAGCTTGTATTTGCCAAACGTTTATTAAAGGTGTAAACAATTAATATTTTTAGCACTTTCGATATTTACTTGCCGCAATTTTACTTAAAGCGTACAAGGATCGCTATCTTTAATCCGCAATTATTAATGAAACGTTGGCAAAAATGAAATAATTCAACGGTTATTTCATTCTGCCAACTTATTGTTTCATATCAATGCCTAATTTTAAATGCTGTATAGCAGCACTATAAAATTAATTTTCTTATATCACTCATAACGCCTGCTAGGTGCACAGTAAAGCGTGCCGCTAGCGCACCGTCAATTACACGATGGTCGTAAGACATAGATAATGGCAACATTAGCTTAGGCTCAAAGTCTTTACCATTCCACTTAGGTTTCATTTCTGATTTAGAAACACCTAAAATAGCTACTTCAGGTGCATTAACAATCGGCGTAAATGCCGTACCGCCAATACCACCAAGGCTTGAAATAGTAAAACAGCCGCCTTGCATATCACTTGCTTTTAGCTTGCCATCGCGTGCTTTAACACTGATCTCAAGTAATTCGCGTGATAACTGGTGAATACCTTTTTGATCAACATCACGTACTACCGGCACAACTAAACCATTAGGTGTATCAACAGCAACACCAATGTGAATGTACTTTTTAAGAATTAAGCTTTCACCGTCTTCACTCAAGCTAGAGTTAAACACAGGGAAGGTGCGCAAGGCATCTGCTGCGGCTTTTAAAATAAACACAAGAGGGGTAATTTTAAAGCCAAGCTTTTGCTTTTCACAAATAACATTTTGCTCTTTGCGAAAGGCTTCAACATTCGTGATATCCGCTTCATCAAACTGCGTAACATGTGGAATAGTTACCCAGTTACGATGTAAAAATGGTCCAGAAATCTTCTGAATACGGGTTAATGCTTTGGTTTCAATTTCACCAAACTTAGAAAAATCAATTTGCTTAGCACTAACAACTTGTAAACCACCTTCACCTGACGCTACTGAACTTCCTGCATTAGCTTTCGGACGCGACAATTCATATTTAACATATGACTGAACATCTTCTTTTAAAATACGGCCTTTACGTCCAGAACCTTTAACTAAAGTTAAATCAACACCAAACTCACGCGCCAACCGACGAATAGAAGGTGATGTGTAAATAGCACTCGCATTAGTTAAGCCCATTTGTGGGTGATGCGGTACAGGCGCTGCTTTTTTAGCAGAAGGTGCTGGCGTTGCAACCGTGGCTGTTTTGGCCGCTGGAGCAGAAGCTGCTTGAGCTTCTTGTGCAGGTGCGCCCGACGAAGTTTCAAGCTTAATAACAATAGAGCCCTGTTTAACTTTATCACCCGTGCTGATCAACACTTCTTTTACCGTGCCAGCATGTGACGAAGGTACATCCATTGTTGCTTTATCGGTTTCTAAAGTAATTAAACCGTCTTCCGCTTCAATAACATCACCAACAGCAACGAGTACGTCGATGACATCAACTTCACCGTCTTCACCAATATCTGGAACAGCAATATCGATAACTTCACTGCTAGCAGCAGGTGCTGGTGTTTCTGCTGGAGCTTCTGCCGTTGAGCTTGTTTCAGCAGGCGCACCTGATGAAGTTTCAAGCTTAATAACAATTGAGCCTTGCTTAACTTTATCACCGGTACTAATGAAAACTTCTTTTACCGTTCCGGCGTGCGGTGAAGGCACGTCCATAGTGGCTTTATCAGTTTCTAGTGTAATCAAGCCATCTTCAGCTTCGATTACATCGCCAACAGCCACTAGCACTTCAATTACGTCAACTTCGCCATCTTCACCAATATCAGGTACCGCAATTTCGATAACTTCACTACTTGTTGCAGCTGCCGGTGCTTTTTCTTCAGCAGGCGCTTCAGCTTGTTCAGCTTTTGGTTCAGCTTTTTGCTCTGGCTCTGCTTCTTTTGGTGCTTCATCGGCACTGCTTGTTGCAGCACCTTTCATTTCAGCAATAACATCGCCTTCTTTAATTTTGTCACCAACTTTCACAGAAAGCGCCACAAGCTCACCTGCAAATGGTGCAGGAATATCCATTGAGGCTTTATCTGTTTCAACAGTAATAATACCTTCGTCGGCTTCTAAACTATCACCAACTGCAAAGCATATTTCGATAACTTCTACTTCATCGCCACCGACATCTGGGACTAGAATTTTTTCAATATCAGACATTTCTTAATTCCTTATCTCGACTTAATTACGCGTAAAGCGGATTAAGTTTGTCAGCATTAATGTTAAAGCGTTTAATTGCTTCACTTACGACAGTACGTTTAATATCACCACGATTTGCCAATTCAAAAAGAGCAGCTACAACAATGTAGTTTTGGTCTACTTCGAAATGTTGACGTAAATTATCGCGACTATCACTGCGACCAAAACCGTCAGTACCTAATACACGATACTCAGTATCAATGTATGCACGTACTTGGTCAGAATAGTTTTTAACATAATCTGTTGCCGCAATTGCTGGGCCATTATCAGCTGTAATTACCTTAGAAATATAAGCAGTTTTTTGCTTGCTTTCAGGGTGTAGCATGTTCCAACGTGTTACTTCTTGGCCTTCGCGTGCCAATTCGTTGAATGAAGTAACAGAATATACATCACTTGAAATACCGTAATCAGCTGACAATATTTGTGCTGCTTCACGTACTTTTTGTAAAATTGTACCTGACCCCATTAATTGAACATTCGCTTTCGCTTTTTTAGCTTCAACGCGCTCAAGTTGGTAAATACCTTTAATGATTTCATCTTCAATTGTTTTGTTTTCTGGTATAGCCGGGTGTTGATAGTTTTCATTCATTAACGTTAAGTAGAAGAATATATTTTCATTTTCTTCATACATGCGACGTAAACCTTCACGTACGATAACTGCAATTTCATAACCGTAAGTTGGATCATAAGTAACACAGTTAGGAATTAAACCTGCTTGTACATGTGAATGACCATCTTGATGCTGTAAACCTTCACCATTTAGTGTTGTTCTACCGGCTGTTGCACCTAATAAGAAACCACGCGCTTGGCTATCGCCAGCAGCCCATGCTAAATCACCAACACGTTGGAAACCAAACATTGAATAGTAAATGTAGAATGGAATTGTCGTGGCATTACACGTTGAGTAAGACGTACCAGAAGCAACCCAAGACGCCATAGCACCTAATTCGTTAATACCTTCTTGTAGTACCTGGCCTTTTTTGTCTTCACGGTAATAAGCAACTTGGTCAGCATCTTGTGGTACGTATTTTTGCCCTTCGCTAGCATAAATACCTACTTGGCGGAATAAACCTTCCATACCAAAAGTACGTGCTTCATCAGGAATAATTGGCACAATACGCTTACCGATTTTCTTGTCTTTTAATAAGCTATTAAGTACACGAACAAAAGTCATTGTTGATGATACTTCACGCTCACCTGAGCCTTTCAAAATAGGTTCAAATATTTTTAATGCTGGAATATCAAGCGACTCTTCAGCTTGTACACGACGTGCTGGTAATGAACCACCTAAGGCTTCACGACGCGCTTTCATGTATTTGTATTCTTCGCTATCTTCTGGGAATTTGAAGAAAGGAAGGTCAGCAATATCATTATCACTTACCGGAATGTTAAAACGGTCACGGTAATGCTTAAGTGAATCAACGTCCATTTTCTTAACGTTATGTGCAATATTTAATGCTTCACCTGATGCACCTAAACCAAAACCTTTAACGGTTTTCGCTAAAATAACGGTTGGACGACCTTTTGTTTCCATTGCACGTTTGTATGCCGCGTAAACTTTAACAGGATCATGGCCACCACGGTTTAAGCGATAAATATCTTCATCTGACATATTAGCCACTAGTGCCGCTGTTTCAGGGTACTTATTGAAGAAGTTTTCGCGCGTATACTTGCCACCTTTAGCTTTACAGTTCTGGTATTCACCATCAACAGTTTCGCTCATTAGTTGCAATAATTTACCTGAGGTGTCACGGGCAATAAGTGCATCCCAGTAAGAACCCCAAATAACTTTAACGACTTCCCAGCCTGCGCCACGGAATGTACCTTCAAGTTCTTGAATAATTTTACCGTTACCACGAACAGGACCATCTAAACGCTGTAAATTACAGTTAATAACAAATGTTAAGTTATCTAAACCTTCACGTGTTGCTAAACCAATAGCACCTAATGATTCTGGCTCATCAGTTTCACCATCACCTAAGAAACAGTAAACACGTTGCTCAGAGCAGTCTTTAATACCACGATCAGTTAAGTACTTAAGGAAACGGGCAGTGTAAATAGCTTGTAATGGACCTAAACCCATTGAAACCGTTGGGAACTGCCAAAAGTCTGGCATTAAATGCGGATGAGGGTACGAAGACAAACCTTTACCATCACATTCTTGGCGGAAGTTATTCATTTGGTCTTCAGTTAAACGCCCTTCTAAGAATGCACGTGAATAAATACCAGGAGAAATATGACCTTGAGCGAAAATAAAATCGCCGCCGTCTTTATCAGACGCCGCTCTAAAGAAGTGGTTAAAACCTACATCGTACAACATAGCAGAAGAGGCAAAACTACCAATGTGACCACCAAGTTCTAAATCTTTTTTAGAAGCGCGTAAAACCAATACTAAAGCATTCCAACGAATAGCAGCACGAACACGCGCTTCAATTGTTTGGTCAGCTGGCATATGCGGCTCTAACCCTGGAGGAATAGTATTTACATAAGCAGTTTTGGCGTCAAACGGTAAATGTGTACCACTACGACGGGCTCTATCGATTAACTTTTCAAGTAAAAAATGAGCGCGTTCAGGGCCTTCATTTTCTAACACAGACTCCATTGATTCCAACCATTCTTGGGTTTCCATTGAATCAATATCTTGATTTGGGAGCTCAGACATAATTACTTAGTCTCCATATTGTTATTTGTTAAGTAAATTTAGTTGTTTAAAGATAGCTGATTTTAAGCAGATAACCTTAATTCGTATTGTTTCTTATCTCTTAAATACTTTTTAAATGATTACAGGGCATATTGAGCCACTTTCATCTTCAATTAAGTATCCATTCTTGCTCTTTTCATTCTTCTTATTGACCGCTCCATGCGGCTATTTTCCTGCGACATTTTTAATAGCACTTCTTCAATAAACGCTAAATGTCGATGGCTAGCTCCCCAAGCCGCTTGGGGTTTACCACTAACAATCGCACTCATTAAACGCGTACGGTAGTCAGATATTCTGCTAAACACGTCAGGTCGCTTAGCTAAGGTTGTTAAATTTTTCTCAATGTTATCAATCAACAATGGCGCCATACTGGTAGCTAAATGTAAAATAACCGCATTATGACTTGCACCACATATTGCAATGTAAAACTCAAACACAGCTTCAGCTTCAAGGCGATAACTATCTTCAAGTTGCGCTGTACCTATATTGTCATGTTTGCGTTGAATTTCATCAAAGTCTGCTTGAGTGCCTCGCATAGCCGCATAATAAGCTGACATGCCTTCAATGCCATGACGAAATTCTAATAAATCAAATTGCGATTCTTTATTGTTTGCCATTAGGGCAAATAATGGATCAGAGAACCCGCTCAGCACTTTCTCGCTGACAAAGGTACCGCCACCTTGGCGACGGGTAACTAAACTTTTAGCTTCTAACTTTTGAATGGCTTCGCGCAATGATGGTCGAGAAACGTCAAACTGTTTTGCTAGTTCGCGCTCGGCTGGTAATTTTTGGCCCGGTTTTAAGCTACCTTCAAGGATCATTGTCTCAAGCTGCGCCAGAATTATATCTGACAGCTTTGCTTGCTTAACCGGTTTTTCAATAGTCGGAATCGACATTCATAACCCTTAATTATTCAGATAAAACGTATCTAAATTCATTAGCTCAATTTCGAAATCATATGGTAAATTGGTCTTACCATTAGATTGTTTGAGATGTAATGTATCAAATACAGTCGCTGTTGTAAATACAGTGGATAATATATCAACAATCAAAAAAGCCACTAACTGTAGGTATAAACTGCAAAACTAATAAAATAAAAATAACGAAATCAATGAGTAAATATACACACTGATTTTTCAGATTCTTTATGAATAATTTTTATTGCGGCGCTTTTGCATTAATACCAAATGTAATAAGTTATTGACGATGTAAACCGCCTTAAAATGAACGATTATTTATTTCGATTGGGATAACACCATGAGATAGCATACCCAACACTAACAATAGCCGCTGAATGATCTAATGATTAAAAAAAACTGAACGCTGGATAAGCACTCATTATCTAGCGTTCAGGTTAAAATAAATCTAGGTATTTTGAATTAGGAAGTATAAACGAATAGGTGTAGGTAGTAGTTTTGGCTGATACAAAAACTATCAGCCAAAAACATAAGCAGGTCTTACGAGAGTATGCCTGTTAATATAAGCACAGCAATAATCACTAAAAATAATAATAAGGTACGCTTGGCTAATTTAACCAATAAGCAAGGCTCAGCGGTGCAGTCACCGGCATCTACCATAAAGTCTTCAGACATTTGCGCAACAGCTATTAAGACTTTGCTTGGTGGCTTTTCAAATTCAAATAAGTTTTCAAGCCAAACCGGCATAGCCTTAGAAAAATGACCAACAAACATATAACCAAAAGCAACTAACCTTACTGGCAGCCAATCTACCCAAAACAATAACTGCTGATTATTTTGGCAAACTTCTTGTCTGCTTTTGTTATCTAGCGCATTTTCGTTAGTTTCAACGCTTTCATCTGCTTTATTAACTTCACTAGTTTCTTGATCATTTGCACATTCATTTACCGTGGTAAGTAAGCGATAAAAAAGTGCGCCTGCCGGACCAAATAATACAAAAAACAACATAACGGCGATAAAGTAACGATAATTTAACCAAACCATTGTTTGACCAAAGCCCATACTGGCAATGTTTTTATCTTGCTGTAATTGCAGCTGCTGCAGCTCACAACTGGTTAACTCGCCTTTAAGCGCTGAAACTAAATAACTTTTATAAGCGTCACGGGTTTTCATACAACCAAAACAAACAATTAATATGAGTGTTGAAGCTATTAGATAGAGCAAGGCGTTATCAATTTGCTCAAGTAAAAAATAACAAGCGATCACTGGAATAAAAATAACCGCATAACTTTGCACTGTAGAGTTTTTAAAATCAGCAAGTAACTTTGTGCGCTTAATTAGCGCCATATATCGCTGATATAAAGTAGAAAACTGCCACGCACTTGAAGATAAGTAACGTTCGGCAGCTAAAGCAATTAATAAACTAATTAAGCTCATTTGTAATTATCCATATGTATTAAAGTTATTGTAGTGAAGCTGTAAGAATTTAGCTGTAAGCTGTCAGTTTTAAGTTATCAGTTATTGCCAACGCTCTAATATCATTTGTCTCACTAATATTTCTTTTCGATAGCTCAAAACTTAAAGCTTATTTACTAATTTTTCATCTTTTACTGACAGCTGACAGCTGACAGCTTATAGCTTTATCTTTTACTGATAGCTGTTTTTTTTATCTATCTAGTAACGTTTGAAAATGTTGCCAATCAAAGGCTTCACCGGGATCTGTTTTTCTACCTGGTGCTATGTCGCTATGTCCAACAATATTATTTTTTAGTGCCGGATACGTAGTAATCAAACATTGGCTTAAATTACTGAGTTGTTGATATTGTGCTTTAGTATAAGGAATATCGTCTGTACCTTCTAGCTCAATACCAATAGAAAAGTCATTACATTTTTCTCGACCTTGGTAAACTGAAACACCTGCATGCCATGCTTTATCATTGAACGAAACATATTGAACAATATGTCCATCACGTTTAATTAGGCAGTGCGCAGAAACACGAATGTTACATATCCCCTCAAAATAGGGATCAATACTGGGGTCTAACTTGCCGAGAAAAAAGTGGGTAATGTGATCACCACCAAATTGCCCCGGAGGTAGGGAAATATTATGCACAACCAACAGGTTTATAGCTTCATTTTTAGCTCGAGGCTCAAAATGACTAGAACGCTGAATTTCAGCACTATTTAACCAACCCGCCTTAATGCGCAGTTCAGGGCTACTTTGCTCATTATTTTGCAGAAATGACATACAATACTTCACACCTTGTTTATCAAAGCACTATTACATAGTAAAGTTATCATCAGAACAAGAAAATATATTAATCTAATTATTGGGCGTATATGACTAAAAGTAACACCTCAACAAATTTTGGCAAAAGCTTTGTCTGGATAGCTTGGATTATTGGCATTGCATTATTAGTGTTTGTTTTTCAAGATGTGTTAGACCAGCAATATAACCCAAACGAAACGCCGCAACTTTCATTACAAGCGAATGGTAAAGCCGCGGTTACCTTGCAACAAAATCGCCAAGGCCATTATGTTACTAATGGCACGATTAACGGTTCGCAAGTTACCTTTTTGCTTGATACTGGTGCTACGCATGTTTCAATTCCAGCTCATATCGCAAAAAACTTATCTTTAGAGCCACAAGGCCAAATGCGCGTGCAAACGGCTAATGGCACAATTACGGTTTATCAAACACAAATAAATGAATTACGCATTGGCAATATCTATCTGTATAATGTCGCGGCGAATATCAACCCGAGTATGGCGGCTGATGAAATTCTGTTGGGCATGAGCGCCCTAAAAAGAGTAGAATTTAGCCAAACCGGAAAACAACTAATTTTACGAGAGCAGTATTAAATGTTACCAGCATCATTATTAAACGATATCACCAAAACCGTTACTTGGGCATTATGTGAAGACTTAGGTGTAAACGACTATAACGAACTCGCCAATAGCAGCGATATTACTGCTGAGCTAATTCCTGCAGAAAACCAAGCAGTAGCCAACATTATCAGCCGTGACGAATGTGTTATATGTGGTGTTGCTTGGGTTAATGAAGTGTTTAAACAGCTCGATAGCATTTACAACACCAAGACCAAAATCACTTGGTTTGTAAACGACGGACAACACGTTACCGCCAATACCACGCTATTTGAATTAGCCGGCAATGCCCGTATTTTATTAACCGGCGAGCGTACCGCATTAAACTTTTTACAAAGCCTTTCAGGTACAGCAACCATTACTAGCTCGTACGTTAAACACCTTGAAGGTACTACAACCAAATTACTTGATACCCGTAAAACTTTACCTGGCCTTCGTAACGCACAAAAATACGCGGTAACTTGTGGTGGTGGTGTTAATCATAGAATTGGTTTGTTTGACGCCTTCTTAATTAAAGAAAACCACATTGCGGCTTGTGGTTCCATTGAACAAGCCATTAGCACCGCTCGTATTAATCATGCGGATAAAACCGTAGAGGTTGAAGTAGAGAGTATCGATGAATTAACTCAGGCGTTAAATGCTGGTGCTGACATTATTATGCTCGATAACTTTAGTACCCAAATGATCGAACAAGCGGTTAATTTAACCGCAGAAATATCTGCCGGTCATACAAAATTAGAAGTTTCTGGCAACATGACTTTAGCCACACTTAAAGATTACGCGAAATCAGGGGTAGATTTTATTTCGGTTGGCGCTTTAACAAAACATGTGCAAGCAGTCGATCTTTCAATGCGCTTTGTTTAATGGATAACTTTGATAACTTTGATAACAAAGTTAATGATGAATTGTTATTAAACATAAAGCAGGCTTTTAAAACAAAAGTCTGCTTAATTTTAATGCAAACCTCACAACCTAATAATCATATAAAAATTTAATTTTTAAAATTAAGCCCTAAAACCTCCACATTTTTCACTAAAGTAAACCTTACGCTTTTAAGTTAAAATCTTGTTAAACACCATAAATTTTAGCAATTAAGCGTTAAAAACAGCTAAAACCCAAAAAAAATTAAAAAATATGGTAACAATGTTTTACATTTGGCAAATTTTGTCGCAGTATCAATTCAGCCCCTGTAATTATGTATGGAATACTTAAAATGAAAAAACTAAATACAATGAAAAAAGCGCAAGGTTTTACTCTTATTGAATTAATGATCGTGGTAGCGATTATCGGTATTTTAGCAGCGGTAGCGCTGCCTGCTTATCAACAATACACAGAAAAAGCACGATATAGTGAAGTTGTTTTAGCTGGGAGTTCAATTAAAACAGCTGTTGAAGTTTGCTCACAAATTGAAGCTGGGTTAACAAACTGTACCGCTGGTAATAACGGCGTTCCTGCAGATGATGCTGCTGTAGCTGCTCAGAATGTTACATCTACTGCATGGGTTGTTACAGATAATGAAAATGGTGCTATTACTGTTGTTAATCCAGTAGGCCAAGATTATGTTTTAACTGCTGTATACGGTGCTGGTAAAGTCGTTTGGACAGATAACTGTAATAATCTTTGCTAATATACATGCATAATTATTAAAGCTCCTTTGGGAGCTTTTTTTATACCTAAAATTAATGAAAATTGTTTTTTGTTTTTCTTAACTAAAATAGTTACACTGTAACTTGCAGTTATTAATAGTTTTATTAAGAGATCTATGAAAGGACTTCACCAACAATCAAGCCTGCTCTCTGCTTTAACTAAGCACAATGTTGTGCCTAGCGACAAAGCAGAGAATATTAGTGTAGATTTTATCCAACAAAAAAAACCGTTTATTCGTTATTTAGTTGAAGATAAAAACATTAATGCAGAAGCTATTGCTAACACCTTATGCCGTAGTTTTGGCTGTCCGCTAATTGATCTCGCTAATTTTGATACTAGCTTAGTGCCTGAAGGTGTACGTAACGAAAAATTAATACGTAAGCACCATGCACTACCGTTATATTTACGTGGCAAAGTTTTATTTGTTGCCATGTCTGATCCAACAAACCTTGATGCCCTAGAAGAAATTCAATTTAATACCGGCTTTTCTACCGAGTTAGTGCTTGCTAACGAAACTGCGCTTGCAGCCTGTATTGAGAAAATATTAGAAGAAGACAGTGATGCCCTGGATATTTCTGACATGGATGCAGAAGAATTAGCGGGCATTGATGTTCAAGAAGAACGACAAGAAGAAGACAATACCGGGGGCGGTGACAAAGAAGACGCCCCTATTGTAGTTTATATTAATAAAATATTACTCGATGCTATTCGCAAAGGCGCGTCAGATTTACATTTTGAACCTTATGAAAAATCTTACCGTATTCGTTTTCGTATCGACGGCATTTTAAACGAAGTGGCTAAGCCGCCAATTTCGCTTGCTTCTCGTATGGCCGCGCGATTAAAAGTAATGTCGAAATTAGATATTGCAGAGCGTCGTGTTCCCCAAGATGGCCGTATAAAACTTGCTTTATCGAAAAAGAAATCGATAGACTTTCGTGTCAGTACCCTGCCTACTATGTGGGGCGAAAAAATAGTAATGCGTATTCTTGACTCGTCAAGCGCCATGCTAGGTATCGACATGCTCGGTTACGCACCTGAGCAAAAGAAAATTTACATGGAAGCATTAGCACAGCCACAAGGCATGATATTAGTTACTGGGCCAACAGGCTCAGGGAAAACCGTATCTCTTTACACCGGCTTAAATATTTTAAATACCGAAGAGCGTAATATTTCAACCGCGGAAGACCCGGTTGAGATTAACCTTGACGGTATTAACCAAGTACAAATTAACACCCGTTCTGGCTTAACCTTCCCTAGCGCATTACGTTCATTTTTACGTCAAGATCCCGATATTGTTATGGTAGGTGAGATTCGTGACTTAGAAACCGCTGAAATTGCCATTAAAGCCGCACAAACCGGTCACTTAGTTTTATCTACCCTACATACTAATTCAGCGGCTGAAACCTTAACGCGTTTATTAAATATGGGTGTACCTTCATATAACGTTGCTAGTTCGGTTTCTGTTATTATTGCCCAGCGACTGGCACGTCGTTTATGCCTTCAATGTAAAGAAGAAGAACACATTCCAGAAAATGAACTACTCGCACAGGGCTTTTTACCTGAACAACTTTCAGAGATTAAATTATTTAAACCTGTAGGGTGCGATCTTTGTACTGGCGGTTATAAAGGCCGTGTCGGTATTTACGAAGTAATAAAAATTAGCGATGTTACCGCCAACTTAATTATGACCGGCTCTAACTCTTTAGAAATAGCCGCACAATGTCAAAAAGAAGGCTATAACAACCTACGCCAATCTGGCTTAGAAAAAGCCGCACAAGGCGTAACCAGTTTAGAAGAAGTTAATCGAGTAACTAACGCTTAATTTATTTCTAAGTTACTTATATACTTAAAATATTACTATTAATGTAATCTGCTAAACAAACTGCTAGTAATTGCTTATCTCGAATTTTAGCGATAAGCTGATTGTATTATCCAGCTTAAAATTAGTTATAAAAGCGCCAACGATAAGCTGTGCTCTAACAAAGACATAAAAGTCACTAATAATTAGGTTATGCGAATGGCTGTTTCTTCAACAAAAACAAAAGATAAAAAGACTAAGATTAAAGCGCTTGATATTTATAAGTGGCAAGGGCTTAATCGTAAAGGTAAGAAAGTAAGTGGTGAGCTTAATGCCAGCAGTGTTTTAGAGCTTAAAGCTCAGCTACGTAAACAAGGTATAACACCCGGTAAAATCAGTAAAAAAGCGAAACCTTTATTTGGTATGGGTGGCGATAAAAAAATAACGCCTGCTGATATTGCTGTAGTTACACGCCAAATAGCCACTATGTTAGGTGCCGGGGTTCCTTTAGTGCAAACTATTGAAATGATAGGTTCTGGCCATAACAATGCTAATATGCAAAAACTACTAGGAACCATAGGTAATAAGCTACAATCGGGTATTCCTCTATCGGAATGTTTACGTGAGCACCCACAGTACTTTGATGATTTATATTGTGATTTAGTTAATTCAGGTGAGCAATCTGGTGCGCTTGAAACTATTTATGATCGTGTCGCAACCTATAAAGAAAAAGCAGAGGCATTAAAAGCTAAAATTAAAAAAGCCATGACTTATCCTATTTCGGTACTAGTGATAGCCTTTGTAGTCACTGCCGTATTGTTAATCTTTGTTGTACCTGTATTTAAAGATATATTTGATAGCTTTGGTGCAGAGTTGCCTGGTTTTACTTTACTGGTACTTGCCATTTCTGAGTTTATGCAGGCCTATTGGTACTTTGGTCTTGCCGGCATATTCCTCTCTATTTATCTTTTCAAAAAAACACACGCTAAAAGCCTAAGTTTTCGTGATAGCGTAGATAAAAAGATATTAAAAGTCCCTGTTGTTGGTGATGTATTAAAAAAAGCTGCCGTAGCCCGTTATGCCAGAACCCTTTCAACAACGTTTGCTGCCGGTGTACCTTTACCTGATGCACTAGAGTCTGCCGCGGGAGCCTCAGGCAATGCGGTGTTTCGTGATGCTATTTTAGAAATACGTGCTGAAGTAACCTCAGGTATGCAAATGAATTTAGCCATGCGAAATTGCGCTATATTCCCTGATATGGTTATTCAAATGGTTGCTATAGGTGAAGAGTCGGGCGCAGTTGACGACATGCTTGCTAAAGTAGCAACCGTATATGAGCAAGAAGTAGACAACGCGGTTGATAACTTAACCACCTTACTAGAACCTATGATAATGGCTGTTTTAGGTGTCGTTATTGGTGGCTTGATCATTGCGATGTATTTACCGATATTCCAAATTGGTATGGTGGTTTAAAGGTTTACTTCCTTGTATGTTATAAAATAAAATAAAAAAACGATGCTGGTCATCGTTTTTTTTTATCGATATAACCAGCACTTTATTTAGCATTTTATTTAGCACGATAGATTCACTTAATTTTGAGGCAAAACTCTTGAGCGATATAATTACATTGATGACCAACTCCCCTGCTTATTTTTACACTATTGTGGTAGTTTTTTCTTTGTTAATAGGCAGTTTTTTAAATGTGGTTATTTATCGCCTACCTAAAATGCTTGAGCAAGGTTGGAAAAGCGAATGTCGTGAATTTTTAGCCGATGAGTTAGCCAAACCAATACAAACTAACGAAAACCCTATTACCCTATCAACACCCAGTTCTAGTTGCCCTAAATGCCAACATAAAATACGCTTTTACGAGAATATTCCGGTAATTAGTTGGTTATTATTACGTGGCAAGTGTAGCCAGTGCAAAGCTAAAATTTCGCTACGCTACCCTTTGATTGAACTTACCACTGCGATATTAAGCGTGGTTATTGCAGCACATTATGGCGTTACTTTTACCACATTGATGCTGCTAGTATTAACCTGGGGTTTGGTTTGTTTAACCCTTATTGATGTTGATCACATGCTATTACCTGATCAAATAACTTTGCCGCTTTTATGGTTGGGTTTATTGGTTAATATTGATGGTGCCATAGTGCCTTTGAATGACGCGGTAATTGGCGCAGTTGTTGGCTACATGAGTTTATTCAGCATTTTTTGGTTATTTAAACTTATCACTGGCAAGGAAGGTATGGGCCATGGTGATTTTAAGCTTGTTGCGCTTTTTGGTGCCTGGATAGGTTGGCAATTGCTGCCATTACTTATTTTAATGGCTTCGGCGGTTGGTGCGATAATTGGCATCAGTTTAATGGTGTTTAAAAATCACCAGCGTGAACAAGCCATTCCTTTTGGCCCTTACTTAGCCATTGCAGGTTGGATTACTTTACTTTGGGGAAATGGTATTTGGTCTTGGTATTTAAGCACCCTAACTTAAATCGCTTAACTAAAGAGATAAAACCTTTAAGCTAATTAAAACTGATCGCTCAAAACTGAAAAAAGGCGCTTACATGTCTACATTTATCGTTGGTTTAACGGGTGGAATTGGCAGTGGTAAAACAACTGTCAGCGATATGTTCGCTAAACTAAACATTGATATTATTGATGCTGATATTGCCGCGCGAACCGTTGTTATGCCTGGTAGCAAAGCGCTAATTGCAATTAAAGCTAACTTTGGCCCAGACTTTATAACCCCAACTGGCGAATTAGATAGAACCAAACTTCGTAGCAGAATATTTAGTAATAGTGATGATAAAACATGGCTGAACAATTTATTGCACCCGTTAATTAGAACAGATATTCTCTCTCAAATATCAGAAGCAAAAAGCAATTACTGCGTGCTAGTTGCGCCACTATTAATAGAAAATAACTTACAAAAATTAGTTAACCGAGTTTTAGTTATTAATATCGACGAAGCGAATCAGATTGCTCGCACTGCTGAGCGCGATCCTAGCTCTGTGGCTGAAATTAAACGCATTATTGCCAGCCAAATGTCGAGCAAACAACGCCTTAGCTTTGCAGATGATGTTATTAACAACCAAGATATTAGCCTAGAAGAAATTCAACAACAGGTAATAGCACTAGATCAAAAGTACCGTATCTTAGCGCTAAAGCACAGTGGTTAAGCACTTAAACTGGCTAATTGTAAACGGCTGTTTACATAAAAAATTCGCCATTTACCTGTGCTATAGTTACTATAAAGCAATGACCTTCAATCGTTTCAAACAAAGTTTCGAATAAATGACCGCAATATTATATGAACATCCGCTTAATGAGCGGATACGAAACTACTTAAAACTAGAGCAATTATTTGCTCAAGCTTCTGATTGTCTAAATTATAATATGACAACCAGCCACAGCGTATTTTTTAATGCTTTATTTGCTATTTTAGATACTTTAGAGCGTAACGATATTCGCGGTGATTTAATCAAGGATTTAGAAAAGCTCGAACAAAGTTTAGTGGTTTGGTCACAAGTCCCCGACATTAACAATGCAGCCCTAGAAGATAATTTGCAAAAAACCGTTCAGCTATCAAGTAAGCTAAAAGTGCATTCCGCGCAATGGTTACAGTTAAAAACAGATAAATTTTTAACTAGTTTAAAGCAACGTTTTGCTATTCAAGGCGGCAGCTCGCATTTTGACTTGCCTCAATTACAGTTTTGGTTAAATCAACCGAGTACAGAAGTCGCAGCACAATGTAGACACTGGCTTTCGATGCTTGAGCAAATTAACGCGGCGCTAGCGCTGAATCTTATGTTTGTTCGCCAACGTGCTGAGTTTAAAGAAATAACTACTGAAAGCGGTTTTTTTCAAGATAATGGTGAAGGCTTAATTCTTATTCGTATAAAAGTAGCAAACGGCCTGCCTTTCTACCCAACCATTAGCGGCAACCGTTTTCGTTACTCTATTCGCTTTATGATGCCCTGCAACGAGGCAGGTCGAAAATATGCTAAGCAAGCCACAAAATTTCATTTAGCTCGCTGCTAATTAATTACAAAGTTGTCAGTCATTAGTTGTCAGCTATCGGTTTTGAGCTGTCAGTTTAAAACTTCTTTTTCAGCGCTAGCTGCTTATGTGAAATTCTTCTATAATAAGCACATAATTTTCCCTGTTAGTATTGTGTATTATGACCTTAAAAGTTGCTTGTCCCACCTGTAAAACAGAAGTTATTTGGCAAGAAGAGAGTCAGTATCGACCATTTTGTAGTAAACGATGTCAGCTGATTGATATTGGTGATTGGGCTGATGAAAATCATAAAATAAGCCAACCTGTGCAAGGTGCTGTTGAACTGAACGAAGAAATGCTCGACGCCTTAGAAGCAGAATTTTTACAGCACAATAAATTTTTTGTTGAACCTGAATAATACCAATTGACTTAATGAATCGATAAATTTTAGACGAGGATAAATTTTCAGTAGCAAGGCGCTTGATTGATTCTTACATGGATGTAAGTCATTAGAGCAATGCAGGAGCATATTGTCGAGCAATAGCAGGCTATTGGGATTGAAAGCAACGTAGATGCTGGATATGTAAACCGCTTTAGAATTATCGATTCTTTATATCAATTGGTATAAGCCAGTTTATAGCTAACTTGCTAAGACAACTGTTGAATATATTGTGCTACAAAATTATTAACACAATATATTCACTTGTTACTGATATACTTGGTTTAGCTTTTCGATAATTGACTGATTAGCAGCAGGAAAATTTAAACCTTCAAACTCCGACAATGCAAACCAACCTGATTGTTGACCTTCTAAAGCTTTTGCTTCACCGGTAAAGTTATCTACAACAAACACATCTAATAATACCTTTTTATCGCCGTAATCATGGCTAATTTGCATTAGTGGCGTACAAGACAATGTATCAATAGCAACTTCTTCTTTTAGCTCTCTATGAAGTGCCTGATGCACAGTTTCATTTGCTTCTACTTTACCACCAGGAAATTCCCACTTACCGCCTTGGTGACTCGCGGCTAAACGTTTAGTAAGAAAGATTTTATCTTCGCGTTTGATCACGCCAACCGCTACATGCACAACTTTTGTCATTTTAAATCCTTGAGCTTTTTCTATTTATTATTATTCAACCAAGTACCGATTCATTGCCAATAATAAGACATTGCTTATTATTGCAAAGTTCTCAATGCTATGAGTTTAAAGTATAAAACTGATTTACAACAAACGGTTGGTTGATACTTACAAAATTTGAATATAAAAATGCCAGTCAATTGACTGGCATTAAAATACAATTACGACTTAACTCGTTATATCAAGTGATTAGGTTAATTTACCGTGACACTGTTTATATTTTTTACCTGAGCCACATGGACAAGCTTCATTTCGACCAACACGCGGCATAGCTGCCGGCTCTGGCTCTGAAGTTGACTCGTGCTTGAACTCTTTTGGCGCTTCGTCTGCTTTTCTGTGTTGTTCTTCAACAGCTTCCACATCAGATTCAGCTCTAATTTGCACTTTACTTAAAATACCAATAACGTCGTATTTTAAGTTATCAAGCAACTCGGCAAATAACTCAAATGACTCGCGTTTAAATTCTTGCTTTGGATTCTTTTGCGCGTAACCACGTAAATGAATACCTTGGCGTAAATGGTCCATGGCCGCCAAGTGCTCTTTCCAGTGCGAGTCTAAACTTTGTAACATTACCGCTTTTTCAAATTGACGTAACACTTCGGCGCCAACCATCTCTTCTTTCTCAGTGTAGCTAGTTTCAACCGCCGCTAATATTTTCTCACGCAAAGTTTCTTCATGTAACTTCTTGTCTTCTTCTAACCATTTAGCTAGAGGTAATTCAAGGGTAAGTTCACCTTTAAGACGTTCTTCTAAGCCTTCAATATCCCACATTTCTTCCATAGATTGTGGTGGAATATGTTGAGCAATTAAGCCGTTTACCACATCAACACGAATCGCTTTAATAACGTCGGCAATATCAGCTTCGTCCATTAATTCATTACGTTGCTCATAAATAACTTTACGTTGGTCGTTTGATACATCATCAAACTCTAGCAATTGCTTACGAATATCAAAGTTACGGCCTTCAACTTTACGTTGTGCGTTTTCAATACTTTTAGTTACCCAAGGATGCTCAATGGCTTCGCCGCGCTCCATGCCCAGTTTACGCATCATGTTTGTAATACGTTCTGAAGCGAAAATACGCATCAAACCGTCTTCCATTGATAAGTAAAAACGCGTTGAACCGGCATCACCTTGACGACCTGAACGACCACGTAACTGGTTATCAATACGACGAGATTCATGGCGTTCGGTTGCAACTATGTGTAAACCACCAGCAGCTAATACTTTTTCATGCTCTTCTTGCCATGCAGCTTTAACTTGCGCAATTTTATCTTCACTTGGATTTTCAAGCTTTTCTAGCATTGTGCCTAAATTACCACCTAATACAATATCGGTACCACGCCCAGCCATATTGGTAGCAATAGTTACCGCGCCAATTTTACCGGCGTCAGCAACAATTTCAGCTTCTTGTTGGTGAAACTTAGCATTAAGCACTTTATGCTTAATTTTTGCTTTCTTTAGAAACGACGAAAGAAACTCTGATGTTTCGATACTAATAGTACCGACTAACACGGGTTGCCCGCGCTCAACACAATCTTTTATATCATCTAAAATAGCTTCAAACTTTTCTTCAGCGGTTAAGTAAATTAAATCAGGTAAATCTTTACGTACCATAGGTTGGTTAGTTGGAATAACTACAGTCTCTAAACCATAAATATGGTTAAACTCGAACGCTTCAGTATCAGCTGTACCTGTCATGCCTGATAATTTGTTATAGATACGGAAAAAGTTTTGGAAGGTAATTGAAGCCAAAGTTTGATTTTCGTTTTGAATATTTACACCTTCTTTAGCTTCAACCGCTTGATGTAAACCTTCAGACCAACGACGACCTTCCATTGTACGACCGGTATGCTCGTCTACAATAACAATTTCGTCGTCTTTTACGATGTAATCAACGTCTTTTTGAAATAATTTGTGCGCACGCAATGCCGCCATAACATGATGTAATAAAGTAATGTTAGCTGCCGAGAATAATGAATCTCCCTGCTGCATCAAACCTTTTTCTATCATGATTTCTTCAATATGAACTTGACCTAATTCAGTCAAATAAATTTGTTTTGCTTTTTCATCAATAGTGAAGTCACCCGTGCTGTCTTCACCTTCTTTATCTTCTTCTTCTTGTTGCACAAGCGTTGGTACCACAAGGTTTATGTTGCGATATAGCTCTGAACTATCTTCTGCTTGGCCAGAAATAATAAGTGGCGTACGTGCTTCATCAATTAAGATAGAGTCAACTTCATCAATTACGGCGAAATTTAATGGTTTTTGCGCACGTTCTTCTGGCGAAAAAGCCATGTTGTCGCGCAAGTAATCAAAACCAAATTCGTTGTTAGTACCGTAGGTAATATCTGAGTTATAAGCGGCTTGCTTATCTTGAGGAGCCATGCCGGCAATGTTACAGCCAACGGTCATGCCTAAAAATTCAAATAATGGACGACTCCAGTTACCATCACGCGTGGCAAGATAGTCGTTCACCGTAATTACATGCACACCTTTACCCGTTAAGGCATTTAAGTAAGACGGCAATGTTGCGGTAAGTGTTTTACCTTCACCGGTACGCATTTCTGCAATTTTACCCGAGTTTAGTACCATGCCACCGATCATTTGTACGTCAAAATGGCGCATGCCAAATACACGTTTACTGGCTTCACGAACTACAGCGAATGCTTCAGGAAGAATAGCGTCTAACTCTTCGCCCTTTTCTACACGTTCTTTAAACTCAGTTGTTTTTGCTTTTAGTTCTTCATCACTGAGTGCTTCAAAAACAGGTTCTAGTGCATTTATTTTACTTACTTCTTTTTGCATTTGTTTCAGTAATCGATCATTACGACTGCCGAACAATTTTGTCATTAAACTTACAAACATCGTGTTAAACCATATTGAGAAGAAAATCTTCCGCTGAAAATAAAATGATCGGTAGAGCCGACCACATAAACTTACTTAGTATTGTAATCGCAGCAGTATTTTAAACAACTGAAATTAGTGTTTACGCTATTCTTTTGCTTTTCGATAAACGTATCTTTTTGGATCTATTTGCTTATTATTACGTAAAATTTCATAGTGCACGTGTGGACCTGTTGAACGGCCTGTACTGCCCATTTTAGCAATAACTTGTCCTTTATTAACTACATCGCCAACCGAAACGAGTATATCTTTATTGTGTCCGTAACGCGTTTTTAAGCCATCGCCATGATTAATTTCAATTAATTTACCATAACCGTATCGATCACTAGCCCAACTTACGACACCTGAAGCGGTAGCAATAATATCGGCATTTTCTTTCCCGGCGAAGTCAACCCCCTTGTGCATGGCTGCTCTGCCACTAAAAGGGTCTTTGCGAATACCGTAGTACGAAGACAACCAACCTTTAACAATTGGTCGACCAGACAGATACCTTGTATTTTCTATATGGTGACCAAAACTGACAGATTCAAGCATTTTTAATTGTTTTTCTTCATGTGCTAAGGTTTTTTCCAATGTTGTTATACTGAGTAGCAAATCAGTTAAGCTTTCTTGCTTATCCTCACTACTTTGAATCATTGGGCCACCACTTGGTGGAGATTGCTGAAAATTAAATTCGTTGTCTGGAATATTAGCTTCTTCTGCTAATCGATCTCCAAGCGCATTTAATCGCAGCACCTGACTTTGCAACTCAGCCAATTTCATCGTAACTGCTGTTACTTGGCTATTGACCTTAGGAGTGTCGTTATCAGGCAAACTAGACATGCCATAGATTGGATTTTTAGGTACATCATCGGCAGAAACAACTAAATGAACAATAAAGCCAGAAACTAGCGCAAAGGCTGTTATTGCAGATAACCAATGTAGCTTATTTAGCTTCATTGAAAATCTAACGTTCTTTCCACGGTATAGTAATGTTAAACTCATAATTCATTCATAGTTTAGAGCTGACTTATGGCAAGAAAATCTAAAATCCCTACAGATATGTCAGCGCTGTTTAATTCAACGTCAGGCACTTTGGCACAAATAGCCGCAAAAACCAACTCTTTAACAGTATTGTCAGACATTGTACGACAAATCTGCCCCGACCTACCAGCGGATGTGTGGAAAATAGCCAATTTCAGGGCTAATGCAATCGTTATAGAAGTTAATTCTGCCGTTTGGAGCCAACGACTACAATTTGAAAAAATAAATATCTGCCGAGAGTTAATCAGAGTAACTGACAATGTTTATAATCAAGTAGAGATCAAAATTACACCTTTTCGGCAGAAAGCTCCCGAAAAAACCATAATACCCAATGCAATTAACTCAACCATTTCAGCCACAACGGCCGCCCATTTATTAAAAATTGCTGAAACGGCTCCTGATAGTTTGCGTAAAAAACTTGAAAAGTTAGCTGCCCACGCTAAAAAATAAGTTTAGAGTTTCATCGAACCATAACAAGATAAGCAGCACTCATTATTCAGCGTTCGGGTTATCTCTAATTATTAATCCCGAGCAAAGCCATTACGATTGCCTGTTCTTAACTTAAAATTTCCGACGAAAACTTATTTATTTTATCTATAACTTTCGCTATAACTTTTATTTTGATTATTATTTTTAGCTATAAAAAAACCAGTCATTGACTGGTTTTAATTGCTTATGCCGTAATAAGGTAATCGTTAGAACGATGTCGCTTCGATTTCTTGGTACTGGATAGGAGACTCTGTAGCGTCTTCAAATGTTACCCATTCCCAACAATCTACTTGCTTAAACACTTCACGTAATAATATGTTGTTTAAAGCATGACCCGATTTAAAGGCATTAAGTTCACCTAAAATACTTACACCGCTCATGTATAAATCACCAATGGCGTCAAGAATTTTATGTTTTACGAACTCGTCATCGTAACGAAGATCATCTTTATTTAGCATGCGATATTCGTCTAATACAATGGCATTTTCTAAACTGCCGCCTAGCGCTAAATTATGAGAACGTAAAAATTCAATGTCTTTCATAAAACCAAAGGTACGTGCACGACTAATTTCTTTGATAAATGAACAGCTTGAAAGGTCCATACTCATCGCTTGACAAGTATTTACGATCACTGGATGTTCGAATTCAATGGCAAAGTTTACACGAAATCCTTCATAAGGCTTTAATTCAGCCCATTTATCGCCTTCTTCAACACGAATAGTTTTAGTAATGCGTAAAAAGCGTTTGGCAACATTTGATGTTGCAATACCTACCGACTGTATTAAGTATACAAAGGGTAAAGCACTGCCATCCATAATTGGAATCTCAGGTGAATCAACCTCAACAATCAGGTTGTCAATACCTAAGCCTGCAACGGCAGAGAGCAAATGTTCGACGGTGGAAATCTGAACACCTTGCTCATTCACTAAACAGGTACATAGGGTAGTTTCGCCCACAGCTTCTGGTGTCGCGGGGATATCGACAACAGGAGCTAAATCAACTCTGCGAAAAATAATACCGGTGTTAGCAGGCGCAGGACGGAGAGTGATCTGCACCTTTTCACCTTTGTGTAACCCTACGCCTATGGCAGAGACACTTTCTTTTAATGTACGTTGTTTAATCATAAATAGCCTTCTTAAGCCTATATTTTATATTTATTAGCCGCCACTGATTTCAGCGGAGACGTAATATATCAAAAAAGCCTAACAAAATCAATATTCCAACTTTTTTAGCATTATTACTAAAGCATTTTTAGGGCAATTAGTCAGCCTGTTTTCTTAGAAATGCAGGGATATCTAAGTAGTCATCAAGCTCTGTCGCTGCTACTTTTTGAGCTTGAGCATTTGCTTCAGGCATAGTAACTGGGCTAGCTGATAACTCAGGTTGTGCACTTGGGATATAATCACCACCAACCACCTGTGGTTCAGCAACTGGAGTTGGGTTAACCAAAGTAATATCTGGTTTACGCTCTGCGCCAATTCCTGTAGCAACAACCGTTACTCGTAAGTCTTCAGTCATTTCAGGATCGATTACTGCACCAACAACAACCGTGGCATTTTCTGATGAAAACGCTTTAACCATGTTACCTACTGTTTCAAACTCATCAATACTGATATCCATACCGGCAGTAATATTAACTAAGATACCACGAGCGCCAGCTAAGTCTACATCTTCAAGTAACGGACTTGAAATTGCGGCTTCAGCTGCTTCTTCAGCACGGTCTGGACCTGATGCGGTTCCTGAACCCATCATAGCCGTACCCATTTCAGACATCACGGTTCTTACATCGGCGAAATCGACGTTGATTAGACCTGGGCGAGTAATAAGTTCAGCAATACCCTGAACCGCACCTAATAGAACATCATTTGCGGCTTTAAATGCATCTAATAAACTCGTGCCTGGGCCTAATACTTTTAATAGCTTTTCATTTGGAATAGTGATCAATGAGTCAACATTTTTTGATAAAAACTCAATTCCTTGATCCGCATAGTTCATGCGTTTTTTACCTTCAAAAGGGAAAGGCTTAGTGACTACCGCCACAGTTAATATGCCCATTTCTTTTGCGATCTCTGCTACTACTGGTGCTGCACCTGTACCTGTACCGCCGCCCATTCCGGCTGCGATAAATACCATATCAGCACCTTTTAGTGCTTCTTTAATTGTGTCTCTATCTTCTTCTGCACTACGACGACCAATTTCTGGGTTTGCGCCTGCGCCAAGACCTTTTGTAACATCATGGCCTAGTTGCAAAGTTACATTAGCTGCCGAGTTGCGTAATGCTTGCGAGTCAGTATTTGCAGTAATAAACTCAACACCTTCGATGGTTTGTAAAACCATGTGCTCTACTGCATTACCACCACCGCCACCAACGCCTATTACTTTGATGACTGCTTCTTCGTTATGATCTTCCATTAATTCAAACATTTTATTATCTCCGATTTTTATTACGTTTTGTTCCACCAAAACTCTTTTCTTCATTTTTAAGTAGTCGCTATTGCCACTAATTAAAATTCGCCTTTAAACCAAGCCAGTATTTTCGAACCAATACTGCCAACTGACTCGCTTTTCTTTTGTTCTTTATTTTGTTGCTGACTAGCTTGCATGCCGTAATGCAACAAACCTACCACTGTCGAGTACGTTGGGTCATTTACATACTCTTTCAATCCACAGACATCAGAAGGTTGAGCTATACGAGCTGGCATTTGAAATACTTCTTCTGCAAACTCAACTACACCTTCCATTTTTGCGGTACCGCCGGTTAATACATAACCCGCTGCGATTTGATCTTCTAAACCACACTCTCTTAATTCTTCTTGTATTAGCTCAAATAACTCTTGATATCTAGGCTCTACAACTTCAGCCAAAGTATGACGAGACATTGAACGCGCTGGGCGTCCGCCAACACTAGGTACTTCAATATTCTCTTCCATGCTAACCATTTGGCGCAAAGCACAAGCGTATTGCACTTTAATGTCTTCTGCGTGACTTAATGGTGTACGGAATATCTTTGCAATATCGCTAGTTACTTGGTTACCAGCTACAGGAATTACCGCGGTATGACGTAAAGCGCCACCGGTAAATACGGCAATATCCATAGTGCCAGCGCCCATATCAACCACACAAATGCCGAGCTCTTTTTCATCATCGGTTAAAACAGCATAGCTAGAAGCAAGGGCAGAAAAAATTAATTGATCTGCCTTTAAGTCACAACGTTCAACACATTTAACAATGTTTTTTGCCATGTCATTTGCACAGGTTACAATATGCACTTTGGCTTCCATTCTTACACCAGACATACCAATTGGGCTTTTTATGCCGTCTTGACAGTCAATACTGTATTCTTGAGGCAGTACATGTAGCATGCGACGTTCAGCAGAAATTGGGACTGATCGCGCAGTATGAATTACGTTGTCTACATCGTCCTGCAATACTTCTTTGTCGTTAATTGGCACCATACCGTTTTCATTTTGACAACTGATATGCTTACCAGAAATGCCAAGATATACTGAAGTTATATGACAATCAGCCATTAATTCAGCTTCGTTAATTGCACGTTGAATTGACTGAATAACGAGGTTTAAGTCATTAACACCGCCTTTATCCATGCCTCGTGCAGGTTGATTTCCAACCCCTACGATACTGAGTTGGTTATCAGGCGTTATTTCGCCAACAGCTACTGAAATTTTTGACGTTCCAATATCTAATCCAACCACTAAATTTCTTTCAGTTATTTTTGACATTAAGGCTAAACTCTTTCTTTATTATTCGCGGTCTTCCAACCAACGGCTAAACCGGTATCGTATCTCAGGTCAACATAATCAACTTGTTGACCTTCCTTTTTTTGCAATTTAATTTCGGGATAAATATCCATAAAACGCTGTATGCGCTCTACGCGATTATCACGTCCTAAATTAATGGTAACGCCATCATTTAAGATAAGCTGCCAAGCAAAACGCTCGGTCAGTACTAATTCATCAATCGCTAATTCGCTAAAATCTAATAACTTATTCAAATTAACAAAGTTTTCTAAAGCAATTAGCTCACTACCTTCAGGGCCATAAAACGCCGGTAATTTTTTCACTAAGCGCTGAACATCCGCCTGAAAAGCCTTACCATTAGCATTTATTAAAAAGTCTCCATTCCAGTGCGCAATAGGCTTTTGATCAACGACATATATTTTTAATTCATTCGGCCACTTCTTACGTACAGATACCGAGTAAACCCAAGGCAACAAGGCAACTTTCTGTTGAACATCGTTTACATCTAGATTGAAAAAATTACCCAAATTAACTTTTTCTATGGCGCCTTCAATATCAACCCGCGTTGTATACGGCATTTCGCCGGCTATCGCAATAGAAGTTACCGGTGCAGACTCTTCTGCACTCATTTTTTTATTCAGAAAAAAGCCAAATGTTAAAATACCAACAATAACCGCAACAAAAAATGCAACACCGAGCCAAAAAGACCAATGCAGCTTTGATATTTCTTCCCTTAAAGGAAGTTGCTGTTCTGCGGCAATTGCCATAATTTACACGCTACCTTCTGCGCTCAATGCAACAATTTTTGTCACTAGTTCGCTAAAACTTAAACCAAATACTTTTGCTGCTTTGGGTACTAATGATGTTTCTGTCATACCCGGCACGGTATTGACTTCTAATATCTGCCATTGTCCTTGATTGTTTCGCATAACATCTACGCGCCCCCAACCTTTAGCACCTGTAGCATTAAACGCTTGTAATGCTATTGATTGCAGTTCAGTTTCATCTTCTTCTGACAATGAGCAAGGGCAGTGATATTGCGTTGTGTTCGCTTTATATTTCGCATCGTAATCGTAAAAGTCGTTTGGCGTTTCCATATGAATAACAGGCAATGCCGTTTGTCCTAATATCGCGATGGTATACTCAGGTCCTTGAACCCATGCTTCTACCAATATTTGCTGGTCATAGTTAAAGGCTGTAACAAGTGCCTGATGTAATTCATCAGCATTATTAGCTTTAGACATGCCTATGCTAGAGCCTTCGTGAGCTGGTTTTACCATGACCACGTTACCAAGCTGTTGCAAAATTATTGCTGCATCTGCCATTTGATATTGAGCTTTATCAACAATGGCAAACGCTGCTGTTGGTAAATTTAAAGCCTGAAATACTTGCTTACTGCGAATTTTATCCATCGATAACGCAGAGCCTAAAACGCCAGAGCCTGTGTATGGAATATTCATATACTCCAATGCACCTTGAACACAGCCGTCTTCACCACCTCGACCATGTAATGCAATAAACACGCGATCGATAGCTAATTTATCTAACTCACTTAAACAGAAACCTTTGGTATCAATAAGTTGCACTTCAAAACCTGCGGATTCTAAACCTTTAGCAACCGCGATACCAGAATTTAATGACACGTCTCTTTCTGCTGATGTACCGCCATATAACACGGCTAATTTTTGTTCCAATAAAGGTTTCATTAATTGGCCACCTTTAATTTTTTATCTGCTGCTAAATTTCGAGCAATAGCGCCAATATTGCCTGCACCTTGAGTAATAACCATGTCACCATCTTGTAGTTGTGCTGCAATTAATTCTGCTAATTTGTCGCTGTCGCTCACATATATAGGCTCTATTTGGCCACGCAATCGAATACTACGCGCTAAGCTTTTACTGTCAGCATTGGCAATGGGTGCCTCGCCTGCGGCATAAACATCGAGTAAGAATAAGCAATCGACTTCCGATAATACTTCAACGAAGTCTTCATACAGATCACGAGTACG
The DNA here is from genome assembly GCF_057550865.1 of Colwellia sp. NW0002-52-1. NCBI lineage: Bacteria > Pseudomonadati > Pseudomonadota > Gammaproteobacteria > Alteromonadales > Colwelliaceae > Colwellia > Colwellia sp. NW0002-52-1. Next base: position 94,502 of record NZ_BAAJLU010000002.1, read on the forward strand.
TGAATATCTGTGCGGCTGAAATACCATAATTAACCTTTTTTCAGGCCAACCTTTACGCATAGCAGATATGGTTGCTTTAACTTCTGTTGGATGATGACCGTAATCATCAATTAACATCATTTCGCCTTGTGGTGTTTGCAATTCAGCCAGTTTTTCAAAGCGTCTACCAATACCTGCAAAACCTTGTAGGGCCTGTTGAATGGCAATATCGTCAACACCTTCATCAATGGCAACGGCAACACCCGCTAGGGCATTTAACACATTATGCTCACCTGGCAAGTTAACACTAATAGCTAAAGGTGCGCTGTCTTGACGCTCAACCACGAATGAACTCATACCACCCGATTGCTGATATTGAGTTGCTCTTACGTCGGCATCTTCGCAAAAGCCGTAAGTAATTACTTGGCGGCTAATACGCGGTAAAATTTCTCGCACCACTGGGTTATCTAAACAAACAACCGCTAAACCATAAAAAGGCAGGTTATGTAAAAACTCAATATAGGTATCTTTAAGTTTTTCGAAGTCTCCTTCGTAGGTTTCCATGTGATCTTCATCAATATTAGTGATCACCGAGACCATAGGTTGTAAGTGTAAAAATGACGCGTCACTTTCATCTGCTTCAGCAATTAAATATCGGCTGCTCCCTAAACGTGCATTAGTACCGGCACTGTTTAACAAGCCACCGATAACAAAGGTAGGATCTAAATTTGCTTGCGCAAAAATACTGGCGATTAAGCTTGTAGTGGTAGTTTTTCCATGAGTACCGGCAATGGCAATACCATGTCGAAAACGCATTAACTCTGCTAGCATTTCTGCTCTGCGTACCACAGGAATACGTTGTTCATGTGCAGCGACTAATTCTGGATTTTCAGGATCAATCGCTGTTGATACCACAATCACACTTGCCCCGCTAACGTTATCAGCGTGATGACCAATAGTAACGTTTGCTCCAAGAGCGATTAAGCGTTTAACAACCTGATTTTCACCAATGTCTGAGCCGGTAATTTGATAGCCTTCATTTAACAATACTTCAGCAATTCCGCCCATACCTGCGCCACCAATGCCAACAAAGTGGATGGTTTTAACACGGCGCATTTCTGGCACCCTGTTGTTGCTCATATTAGAACCGTTATTGTTGCTATTTACTGCTGTCATTGTATTACTCATAATTTTGCTACATCGATACAAGCTGATGAAACCAAGTTTGTGGCATCAGCATGGGCAGCATTATGTGCTGCTTTAGACATTTGCTGCACAACTTTGTCAGATATAAACAAGCTGTTAAGCATTTGCCCAAGGGTTGTACCGTTAAATTCTTTTTGTGCGATTAGCTTTGCCGCACCACAATTAACTAAATACATCGCGTTTTTGGTTTGATGATCATCTACCGCATGAGGTAAAGGTACGAATATCGCTGGCTTTGCCGCCATGGCTAATTCCGATACAGTAAGTGCACCTGCTCGACAAATAACAACATCGGCCCATTCGTAGGCAGCTGCCATATCGTCTATAAACTCTGTTACCTTGACCTTTTCTTCAGGTAGACCGTAATCTTGATAACTTTTCAATACCGCTTGTTCGTTGCCACCGCCGGTTTGATGCCAAACATCAATACTTTGTACTTTAATTTGGTTCATTGCTTGCGGAACAACGTCATTCAGTATTTTTGCCCCTAAACTACCACCAACAACCAGCACTTTTTTACTGGTAGCCGGTTGCTCAGGCACGGTATGTTTAATCGCAATAATATCGCTGCGTAATGGGTTACCCACAACTTTTGAGCTAACGCGTTGACTAAATGCCCCCGGAAATGCGCTTAACGTTGTGGTTGCGATATATGAAAGAAAGCGATTGCTCATACCAGCAACAGCGTTTTGTTCATGTAACACCAACGGAATACCTAAAACCCAGGCTGCTACTCCACCAGGAGCACTTGCATATCCGCCCATGCCTAGTACAACATCGGGCTTAACTTTGCGTAAAATTTTGATCGACTGCATTACTGATTGCAAAATTTTAAACGGTGTTTTCAGCCAGGTTTGCCAGTTTTTATTGCGCACACCGGCCATATTAATAAATGAAATGGGGTAGCCATTTTTAGGGACTAGCTCAGCTTCCATTCGCTGAGCTGTGCCAAGCCAATGGATATTCCATCCTTGTTTAGCTAATGCATCAGCCACAGCAATACCCGGGAATATATGCCCGCCGGTTCCGCCTGCCATTACTAACAGAGTTGGACGTTTAACATCATGACTTACTTGATCAGTCATTTTCGCCCTCGATAATTTTTGTTTTTTTCACTTTACTTGCTTTCTTCTTAGTACTTTTATGTGTACCCGTCGCGCGACTGGTTGCTTGAATACTTTGTAATCTTATTTCGTGATCAATACGGATTAACACAGCCACTGACATGGTCATGATGATCATTGAACTTCCGCCATAACTAATAAGCGGCATGGTCAATCCTTTGGTTGGCACTATGCCAGCACTTGCGCCAATATTTACTGCCGCCTGGAAACAAAACCAAATACCAATCGCATAGGCAAAAAAACCTTCAAAATATTTCTCTTGATTAACCGCTTTTCTACCGAGTAATAACGCCTTAAATACTAAGGTCATACTCAATAACAAAATAACGCTAATACCAATAAAACCCATTTCTTCAGCTAATACTGCCATAACGAAATCGGTATGTGCTTCAGGTAAATATTCTAACTTTTGTACACTGTTACCTAAACCTTGACCAAAGGTTTCGCCGCGACCATAAGCCATTAACGATTGAGTTAACTGATAACCACTACCAAATGGATCTTTCCATGGGTCAAGAAAGCCCGTTACCCTAGCCCAACGATAGGGCGAGAAGTAAGCCAACATTGACAGCAAAGTGATACCGACACCTGAAATAGCAATAAATTGCCAAAGCTTTGCGCCTGCCAAAAATAATAAGCCAAAGGTTGTAACAAACATCACGATAATGGTACCTAAGTCAGGCTGCATCAGTAACAAGCCGCTTAGCGCACCAAAAACAACAAGAGGCTTAGCAAAGCCTTTGACATTTTCCATTACTTCATCACGCCTTCTGACGAGATAAGCTGACAAATAACAGAAGAAAAATAGTTTCGCAGGCTCTGCCGCTTGAATAGTAATAGGGCCAATTGCTATCCAACGTGTAGAGCCATTAACATTTCGGCCAACCACTAGCACAATCACTAACAAAACAATGGCCATTAGCAGTAATTTACTACTGTATTCATGCCAGCGCTGCATGGGTATTTGTAATGTTAGGGCCGCAACACCTAGACTCAAGACGATATAAACCATATGTCTAACAATGAAGTGGAATGGGTTATCAAATATACGTTCAGCAACTGGCATAGAGGAACTTGCTACCATAATTAAGCCGATCATATACATGCTCAGTGCAAGTAGTACATATCCTCGGTCAAAGGTGGCAACCGAGCGAGATTCCACTTGAAGCCAGCTTGGTAATGTCCACTGTGACAAATTGGCAAAAGAGACTGACATTACACAGACTCCTTTGACATTAATACTGACTTGATAAATACCACACCACGTTCAACATAATTAGCGAACATATCTAAACTTGCACAAGCAGGTGATAGTAAAACCATATCGCCTTTAATAGCGTGCTTTTTAGCTAATGCGACTGCGGCGGATAATGAGTCAACGTGTACTGTTTTTTCATCTTGATTAGGCAAGCGCAATGAAGCAATAGCGCGTCCGTCTTTACCAAGCGTTATTAAATAGTCAACATGCTGGGTTAATGCTTGAGTAAGCGGTGTAAAATCTGCCCCTTTACCATCACCACCAGCAATTAAAATTAGTTTATGGTTTTGTAAGCTTGGTGATAAGCCTTCAATAGCAGCCAGAGTTGCGCCTACATTGGTTGCTTTTGAATCGTTAACCCAACGAATTCCGTCAGTTGTGTCGAGAACTTCACAGCGATGTGCAAGGCCTTTAAAGGTCATTAAACTGGCTAACATGGCTGGAATATCCCAACCTGCGCATTTTCCTAACGCTAATACCGCTAAATAATTAACCGCATTGTGAATACCTTGCAATGGTAACTCAGCTAAAGCACATAACGCGGTTGAGCCTTGCATTAAATGGTGAACATTATCGATATTAGCTAAGCCAAAGTTGTTATCTTGTGCTGAATCATGACCAAAACTTAACTGGCTAGCTTGGGTAATATCACTATTGGGCTGCGTTAAGTTATCGTTGCGGTTAAACAGGGCGTAAGTGGCGTTGTGATAAATCTTTTGTTTGATAGCGCTATAGTTATCGATAGTTTTATGGCGATCTAAATGATCATCACTGACATTTAATACCGTGGCTGCTAATGCCTTCATGCTTTTAACGGTTTCTAATTGAAAACTAGATAACTCCAGCACAATAAAATCAACGTTTGGTTGCTCTATTTGATCAAGTACTGGCAAGCCAATATTACCGCCTAATTGCACACAATAGCCTAACGCATTACCGACATAATTTAGCATCGACACCACGGTTGATTTACCGTTTGAGCCGGTTACGGCAATTATCGGTGTATCACTTAATCGGCAAAATAGTTCTATATCACCAATAACATCACAATTTTTATTAATAGCGTTACTAATAGTCGGTTCATTGATATCGATACCTGGGCTAACAATTAACACTTCTGCTTGCGCAATAAGCGCTTGATCCCAGCGACCTAAAACTAAAGTATTTTCAGCAAATTGATGTTTAAAGTCACCCGGTGAAATCGGCATGTCTCGGCTATCGTTAACCGCAAAGGCTAGTTCATGATGATGTAAAAAACGCGCGCACGATAATCCCGTGATCCCAATACCTAAGATCACGATTCGTTTATTTGCTAATTGCGTCGTTACCGACTGATGCAATTGTTTATTCACGCGTTTATATTTACCTTAATTTCAGAGTGGCTAAGCCAATCAACACTAACACTAAAGAAATTATCCAAAAGCGAACAATCACTCTTGGCTCGGGCCAACCTTTTAATTCGTAATGATGATGAATAGGTGCCATGCGGAAGATGCGCTGACCACGCAACTTGAATGATCCCACCTGTAAAATTACCGACAATGTTTCGATAACAAATACACCACCCATAATAAATAAAACTAACTCTTGTCTAACCAACACGGCAATAACACCTAGTGCTGCACCTAAAGCCAACGAGCCCACATCGCCCATAAAAACTTGTGCTGGGTAAGTGTTAAACCATAAAAATCCTAAGCCTGCGCCCACAATGGCCGTACATACCACCACCAGTTCACTCGCTAAAGCAATGTGTGGAATGTGTAAGTATTCAGAAAAGTTTGCATTACCTGTCATGTAAGCAAATACTGCAAACGCCCCTGCCACCATAATGGTTGGCACAATAGCTAAACCATCAAGTCCATCAGTTAAGTTAACGGCGTTACTTGTACCGACAATAACGAAGTACACTAAGCCGATATAAAGTAAGCCAAGTTGTGGTAAAACATTTTTCACAAAAGGGATCAGTAACGTTGTTTCTTCAGGGCTTTGCGCAAACCAATATAAAAATATCGCGGTCGCTAAACCAATTACGGTTTGCCAAAAGTACTTCCAGCGGGCAATCAGGCCATTAGAGTCTTTGCGAATGACTTTGCGATAGTCATCTACAAAGCCAATTAGTCCAAAACTCAATAATACAAATAGCACCACCCAAACGTAGGCATTAGTTAAATCAGCCCATAATAAAACGCTCACCGCTATTGACGCTAATATTAAAATTCCGCCCATGGTTGGCGTACCTGATTTAACTAAATGACTTTCTGGGCCATCGTCTCGAACCGTTTGACCAATTTGCATATTCTGCAAGGCACGGATTAATTTAGGGCCAAAATATAATGAGATAATCAACGCGGTAAGCGTAGATATAATCGCTCGAAACGTTAAATACGAAAAGACGTTAAAAAATGAATAAAACTGGGTGAGATACTCACCTAACCAAAGTAACATTATGCCTGCTCCTGAATAGCTTGACTGTTATGCCATTGAATAATATCAGCTACTACGTATTCCATATGAGCACTGCGTGAACCTTTTACTAAGATAGTCACCGGCTGTTCTTCACCCTGAAGTAACAGTTGTAATCGTGACAATAAATTTTCTTTACTACTAAAATGTTGAGATTGCTCTTGCTGCCCTTGATAAAAGGCATCTGAGGCATTTTGGCTTAACACACCTAGCGTGAGTAAGTCGTCGATTTGATTACTTTTTGCATGTTCACCTACTTCTTGGTGATATCGACGCGCTTCTCCACCTAATTCACCCATATCACCCAGAATAAGAATCCTGCGACCGGAGTAACTGGCGAGTAAATCTGACGCGGCATTAATTGATTCGACATTCGCGTTATAGGTGTCGTCAATTAACTTAGTTTGGTGATTAAGTTGATGTAAGTTTAAACGCCCTTTTACCTCACTCATTTGCGCTAGCCCTAAACGAATATCGTCTAAACTTGCACCAAACTCTAAAGCAATAGTTGCCGCGGCTACAGCGTTACATACGTTGTGATGCCCTGGCACAGTTAACTTAATGGAGGTATTTCCCAAAGAGGTTGTTAAGGTAAAATTCGCACAACCATTTTCGTCGAGCGTTTCTTGTTGGCTATAACAGTCAGCAATATCTTTACATGAAAAACGTAATACTTTTTTATCTGTTAAACGCCATTGCCACTTGTCAGCCCATTGCGTGTCTTGATTATAAATTGCTACGCCACCAGCCGTTAAACCAGAAAAAATTTCACCCTTAGCACGCGCTACACCACATAAATCGCCAAAGCCTTCTAAATGAGCGGCAGCAATATTATTAATAATGGCCACATCGGGTTTTACCAGTGCTGAAGTATATGCGATTTCACCGATATGGTTTGCGCCTAATTCCACAACCGCAAAGTCATGTTGAGCTTCTAAACGCAGCAAGGTTAAAGGCACGCCAATATCGTTATTGAAGTTACCATTTGTCGCCAATACATTGCCTAAGCGACTTAAAATAGCTGCCACCATTTCTTTCACAGTGGTTTTGCCACTACTACCAGTAATAGCTACAGTTTTTGGCGCTACTTTCGCTTTCACATAAGCACCTATTTCACCTAATGCTTTGTGAGTGTCTTTAACAATGATTTGAGGAATAGACAGATCTGCTTGTGCTTTTTGCACGATTGCCGCACTACAACCCAATTCAGCCGCTTGCGTTAAAAATTTATGGCCGTCAAAATTTGGGCCTTGTAATGCTAAGAAGACATCACCTGTACTCAGTGCTCTACTGTCAGTACCAATGGCATTAATGGTGATATTCTCACCGATTAACTCGCCATTAACCGCTTGTGCAAGTTCAATTAAGGTTAACGCTATCATAATGTTACCCCTTGCTCTGCTGCTTGTTCTGACTGTGCAGAATAAAAGCTTTGTACCACGGCACGTTCGTCATAATGGTGTTTTTGCGTACCGAAAATAATATAATCTTCGTGACCTTTTCCGGCACAAAGCACCACATCATCAGCATCTGCTTTTTCCAACGCCGTTAGTACCGCCGTTGTTCTATCAAGGATTTTTTCAAAACCTGTATTTTTGGTGAAACCGGCAATAATATCTGCCGCTATTGCTTCAGGATCTTCACTGCGAGGATTGTCGTTAGTAATAATAATGTGATCCGCTTTATTTTCAGCAACCTGAGCCATTAGCGCACGCTTACCTACATCTCTATCGCCACCACAACCAAAAACTAACCATAACTTGCCATGGCAATGTAAACGACAAGCATCTAAAGCGCTCGCTAAGGCATCCGGAGTATGAGCGTAGTCAACAACAGCGGTAGGTTTAGCTGTGCCAGAGAATGCTTCCATACGACCTATAATCGGTTCGAGTTGTGTAATGGCTTCAGCGATTGTTATTAAGTCTATTTTTTCAACCATTAACACTGCAATTGCCGCTAACAAATTCTCAACATTGAAGTCACCAAGTAAACGGCTTCGAATTTCACATTCGCCTTGCTCAGTTACTAATTGGAAACTAACGCCAGTAGCGGAGTGTTTAACTTGTTTTGCCTGTGCGAAGCGTTGATAGTTGGCAACGTTTTCATCGCGACCATAAACTACAACAGCTTGTGTAGACGGCCAATTCTCTAACCATGTTTTCGCTTGAGGATCATCGCCATTAATTATCGCTACTTGCTTATTATCACCAGTAAATATCGCTTTTTTCGCATCAGCATAGGCAGCCATTGTGTGGTGATAATCTAAATGATCACGACTCAAATTAGTAAAGACAGCGGTCTTAAATAATGTTGCATCAACACGTTTTTGCGCTAAAGCATGCGACGACACTTCCATAGCTACATCGGTTATTTTGTTGTTCGAAAATAACGCCAATAATTGATGCAATTCGGTAGCACCCGGCGTGGTGTTTTCAATGGTTTGCAAGTTGGCTAGCTTACCGGCGCCATTAGTGCCAATAACAGCGCAATTTTTCTGGCAATAATCGAGTAAATTAGCAATAATTTGGCTTGTGCTGGTTTTACCATTGGTGCCAGTAATACCAATAATGTTCAACGACTTTTGTGGCTCACCATAAAACACTTTTGCAACATTAAATAAATTATTGTTAAGCGCAAAGTAGCTTAATATCGGGGTTTCTAGGCCTGAAGCTTGTCCTAACCATGTCAATTGCCCGTGCTCAGTAATATCGGTAGTTTCTTGCAATATCATTGCACTATTTGCTGATATCGCTTGAGCTACATATTCGCGACCATCACGTAAGCTGCCAATAACCGCACAGAATACATCTCCCGATTTTAAAGCGCGTGTATCGTTAACTAAATCAGCTTTAGATGCAGAATTTTGCTGAGCCAAGTGTGCTTTAAGCTGCGCCAAATCAGTGGTTGAAAGTGTAATTTTACCCAAGCGCAAAACCGCCTTAATAGCGGTATAATTTTTGGCGTTATTAGAAACGTCTAAAGCGTGATCAAACATGGTCACGCTCCTTAGGGGTAGTTTTAATTTTTTTCTCGGTTTGAACCGAAGTAATTCTGGTGTTCGCATCAGGCGGAACATTGAGTAGCCGCAGCGTTCCCTTCATAATTCGAGAAAACACCGGAGCGGCAACTTCACCACCGTGATATAAATCACCACCTGGGTCATCGATTACCACCACTACAGCAATTTCTGGATCAGATATTGGCGCAACCCCGGCAAATAAACCAACATAGTCATTACCGTAACCACCGGCAAATGCTTTAATTGCTGTACCACTTTTTCCACCAACACGATAACCGTCAACTTTAGCTACGGTATAATGTTCGTCAACTACATGCTCAAGCATTTCTACAACATTTTGGCTGTTTTCAGCTGAAAAAATACGTTCATGTTTTAGCTTTGCTAGTGATTCTGTATCTTGTTTTAAAATAGTAAGTGGTGTTTTAATACCGCCATTAGCCAAGGTTGTATAGAACCGTGCCAGCTGAATTGGCGTAATGGCTACACCATGACCCCATGATAACGTTGCTAACTCAAATTTCGACCATCGTGCTCTGTCATGCATCATGCCTGAACTTTCGCCAACTAAGCCTGTGCCGGTATCTTCAGAGAAGCCAGCATCAAAAAACTTATCAATTAAATAATCTTTAGGTACCGATAAGGCCAGTTTAGTCGTGCCCATATTTGAAGAATGCACGAGCAACTCTGCTAATGAAATTTTGCCTAAATAGCGAGGATCAGAAACACGACTGCCGCCTAAGCGCATCCAGCCTGGGTAAGTATCTACAATACTATCTTTTTTCACGCTACCAAATTCTAAAGCCGTTAACACGGTTAATGGCTTCATAGTTGAACCTGGCTCATAGATATCGGTAATCGCCCGATTACGAAAGCGATGAATAGCCACACCTGAGCGGTTATTTGGATTATATGAAGGGCTGTTAACTAAGGCTAAAACCTCCCCCGTATTAACATTAGTAACAACGGCTGAACCCGAAGTTGCTTTAAAGGCTTTAACGGCACCTTTTAGTTCACGATAAGCAAGTGCTTGAACACGTTGGTCGATGCTCAAGGTAATTGTTTTAGCTTGTGTTGATGCTTTTACAGAGACAATTTCAATTTTGCGACCTTTGGCATCTTTACGGTATTGCTTCTCACCGTCTTCACCCGTTAACAGTTGGTCATAAACTCGCTCAACCCCTTCAATACCTTTATCATCAACATTGGTAAAGCCAACAATATGTGCGCTTATTTCACCGGCAGGGTAGAAACGTTTAGATTCTTTGCGTAAATGAATACCCGGAATTTTTAATTCTTGAATATAGTTTGCCATTGCTGGCGCGACTTTACGTTCGATATAAACAAAACGTTTAGTTGGATTTTTAGTTACACGTACTTTGAGCTTGTTAACGTCTTGTCCTAATACGTCAGCTAATGCTTGCCAATGTTCAGTCATTGCCAAAGCGTTAGTATCGAAAATAATTTTAGGATCAGCCCAAACGGTTTCTACTGGAACACTTACCGCTAGCTCGTTGCCATTACGATCTACAATTGAGCCTCGTTGTACTGTTTTAGTATTAGTGCGAAGCGAGCGGTTGTCACCTTGCTTCTTTAGCATGTCAGGTTCAAATACCTGTATGTAAGCGGTACGAGCCATTAAGCCAGCATAAATCAGCACAACAGCGCCTAGCACAACGTAAAAACGCCATGCTACCGTGTTTGGATTATACTGTGCTGATTTTTTCATTGCCTACCCGTGCTAATAAATCATGGTAATTTAATAATAATTTCCGAGCTTGAGTCTGGTCTTGTCATATTCAGTTGCTTTTCTGCACTGCTTTCAATCGCACTATGTTCTGCCAAACTATTTTGCTCTAAAACCAAGTTACGCCATTCGTTTTCTAAAGTGTCACGCTCGCTGAGTAGCATTTCAATTTTACTGGTCGTCAGTCGATTTAAGTGCGTGAAGTAAATCACCGAAAATGCTGAAATTAATACCAATAACAAAATGCCATAAATCAATATATGTCGGCGAATGTCATGCCAAATATCAAGTGCTAACACAACTTTCTGGGTTGCCATACTCAAGCGCCAAAGTTAGCGCGCTAATCTCTGAGCAACTCTAAGTACTGAGCTACGAGAACGCACATTTTCTTCCACTTCATCTTTACTTGGCTTTAACTTACGACCAATTAAACTCAAGTTTTTACCTTTATTTAGTTCTTCTTCGCTGATTGGCATACCGCGTGGTACTTTTTTACCTTGCGAATGCTTTTTCATAAACTGTTTTACTAAACGATCTTCAAGCGAATGAAAGCTGATAACAACCAAACGCCCTTCAGTAGCCAATACCGACAAAGACGCCGACAATACTTTCTCTATTTGCTCTAATTCGCTATTGATATACATACGAATGGCTTGAAAGCTTCGTGTTGCCGGATGTTTTTTAATTTCTCTTTGTGGTGCAGTTTTTTTAATTAACTGTGCTAATTGGCCGGTGCGTGTTAATGCGGTAACTTCACGCTCGTCAACAATGGCATTTGCAATGCGCCATGCATGTTTTTCTTCACCAAAAGTACGTAGTACCCAAGTAATATCTTCAACATCAGCAACGGCTAGCCATTCTGCTGCAGTTTGGCCACGTGAGGTATCCATGCGCATATCAAGCGGGCCATCTTTCATAAAGCTAAAGCCACGCTCTGCTTCATCAAGTTGTGGCGAAGACACTCCAAGATCCAATAGAATACCGTCAATTTTTTCAACTAACTGATGCTTCTCAACAATCATTGCTAAGTCAGCAAAACCATGATGTTCAATAACAAAACGCTTATCATCAGCATATTTTTGAGCTGCAGCTATTGCAGATGGATCACGGTCAATCGCGATTAAACGCCCATTAGGGCCTAGGTTTTCAAGAATTAATCCCGAATGTCCACCGCGCCCAAAAGTACAGTCGATATAAATACCATCTGGTTTAATCGCAAGCCCTGTAATTGACTCGGCAAGTAGTACTGAAATATGTGCATTATCGTGTTGCATTATGTGTTTATTGACACCATTTTGTTTTCATTATTTTGTTGCGAGATTTGTTATAACGACAAATCAAGTAATCGGTCAGTGAGCTCTATTTCACCTGACTGAATTTTTGCAATACCTTGCTGCATTTGTGCTTGCCAGGCATTTTCGCTCCAGATTTCGAACTTTCTTAACTGCCCAACTAACATTAAGCCTTTTTCTAAACCGGCGTGTTGTCGCAGAGGCCCATTAATTAATAAACGACCACTTTTATCTATTTCACAATCTGAGGCGTTACCTAATAACACTTGCTGTAAAAGTCGCTCTTGCGGATTCATACTCGATAAACCACAAAGCTTTAATTCTATTTCTTCCCATTCAGGGAGCGGGTAAAGTAATAAACACGGATGTTGAATATCAACAGTACAAACCATTTTTCCTTGGCAATCGGCAAACAGCTCCTCGCGGTACCTTGTAGGTATCGTGATTCTATTTTTGCTGTCGAGCGTTATTGCGCTAGTGCCTCTGTACATAATCCACTTTGTTTATTTGGGATCTCTGTTGATCCACTTATTCCCACTTTTCCCCACAATGGTACAGTTTAGTGAGTAAAGTAAACTTATGTCAAGCAAAGTTTTGTAATTTGATCGCGCTGAGTGCCTAGAAAATAAAGGCTTTTAGGGAAGTGAATGAATTTGTGGGCTTTTGTGGATCGCTTGCCCAATTTGCTCTGAAAAATTAATTATTTTTCACTTAGAATGATGTTTTACTGTCACAGATCGGCGACAGTGGTACTAAATTTACCCTACAAGTGGTTATTTTCAACCGCATATAAGTGGAAGTTATCAGCTTTTAATCGCACTGAAAGTGCATCCCCTAATGCATGAAGTTCTTGGCTATAATAACTTAACTGCGAAAAGGATAACTCCGTATTTTGCTCAATACTGCGTAATAAATAGTGAAAGCCTTGCTCGGTAACACTAATATGTTCGATGACCACATTATTTTTTTGCAGCTGACATAGCTCGATATTATTTGGTTTAATCAACAATTGATTGTTACTTTCTTGCTTAGCAAGGTTACCCAACGCATGATGCTCAATATATTGTTCATCAAGTTCACCAATTAACGTGCGCACAGACGGCTTATTGTTATTATTTATTAATGAAGCAGGTAACCAACTACCCAACTGCAGAAAGTCAGCAACCTGCCAACTATTCGGCTGTTGGCAAACACTTGCAGGAGAACCTACTTGTAATACTTGCCCTTGATGCATTACGGCAATTTTATCGGCAAAGGTAAAGACCTCATCTTTATTATGAGTAACAAAAATAGCGGTCATGCCAAGGCGCTTTAATAACTGTCTTATCTCGATCATTAACTCATTGCGCAATCTAGCATCAATATTCGAAAAGGGCTCATCGAGCAATAACAAACTAGGCTGCGGTGCTAACGCTCTTGCAATAGCGACACGCTGTTGTTGTCCACCAGATAACTGATGAGGGAAACGTTGTGAAAACTCTGATAATTCAAGCAAGGTCAATAACTCTGCACAACGGTTTTGTTGTTCTGTTTTAGCTAAAGCGGTTAGTCCAAAACAAATATTTTCATTAACGGTTAAGTGCGGAAACAATGCGTAATCTTGAAAAATCATACCAATATTGCGCTGCTCTGCAGGCAGCATATTATTGATACTTATTTCTATAGACGCTGTATTAGTAGGCTTTATTTCAATAATGCCCGTACTTTGTGCGATAAAACCCGCTAAAGTATTAAGTAAGGTAGTTTTACCACATCCACTTGGCCCAACCAGCCCTAAAATCTCGCCTTTTTCTAATGAGAGATCAACACTTGATAAAATTATTTTAGCTTGTAATTCAACCGTTAAATTTTCAATATTAATAAGTGATTGCACTAACTGTCCTTCTGACGGTTGAGAAAAATAATAGGTAATAAGCCAAACAATACGATCAAAATAGCCCCTAACGCACCTTGCTCTAAGCGTTCGTCAGAAATTAGCTGATAAATTTGTGTACTTAAGGTTTCAAAATTAAACGGCCGTAATAATAACACAGCAGGTAGCTCTTTCATGGCCTCAACAAACACTAAAAGCCATGCAACCCAAATTGATGATTTTAATAACGGTAGATGCACCCGAAAAATAGCCGGTAAGGTTTTTACGCCTAAGCTGCCCGGCGCAAGATCTAGCGATTTAGGAATTTGACTTATCCCTGCGTTAATCGTGCCATTTGCAATAGCAGAAAAACGTACAACAAAAGCAAAAATGATAGCAAAAACCGTACCCGATAATATTAGCCCTGGTGCTTGTAAACCAACCCCTTTAGCAACATCATTAATCGCATGATCTAACGGTCCAAAAGTGGCTAGCATCGCCATAGCAAGTACGGTACCGGGAATGGCATAACCAAAACCAGAAATTTGCAACGGGATCATACGCGAACGACTTTGATGTAACCGATGAAATAAAGCCAAGGTTAGCGCAATTAAGGTGGCGATAGTTGCACTGTAAATCGCAATTTCAAGGCTATTTTTACCGGTAGCAATTAACGCAATAAGTTGCGGGTAGTCAGCATAATCTATTGCCATGATAATGAGTAAAGTCAGTGGCAATAAAAATCCAGCCAATACTAAAAACCAACAAAAAATACTGCCGAATATTTGCTGAGTTAAAGACAGTTTTTTTCGTTCTTGGTTTGCATTTGGTCTGCTTGATTGATGACGCTGCCCAGCTCTTGCACGCTGCTCGGCGACCACAATAAATAAAATAAATAGCATTAACACACTAGCTAATGCATTAGCAGCGCCAAAGTCACCATATCCTAGCCAAGTATCATAAATAGCAGTAGTTAAGGTATTCACAGCAAAATATTGTACTGTGGCAAAGTCAGCCAGTGTTTCCATAATCACTAAGGTTAACGAAATAGCAATAGCTGGGCGTGCTAAGGGAAGTGCAATTTTATAAAAGCTTTGTCGTTCACTACAGCCTAATAAGCGACTAGCTCTGAGCAGGTTTCTGTCTTGCTGCTCAAAAGCAGTACGTGTAAGCATATAAACATAAGGAAACATGACTAATGAAATGACAATAGCTGCGCCGCCTAAGGTTCGAATATCAAAGAAGTAATAATCGTTTGGAGATTGCCAATTAAACCATGCACGTAACAAACGCTGCACTGGGCCAGCATAATCAAATAAATCTGTGTATAGATAAGCCACTAAATATGCAGGCATGGCTAAGGGAAGCATTAGTAACCATCTTAGCTGCTTAGCCATAACAATATTCGTTTGACTAATCAGAACAGCTGCCGGTACACCAAAAAAAAATGAAAGCAGCGCAACTAATACGCCTAAGACAAGTGTGTTTTGAATATATTCAGGTAAAACAGTTGCCCATAAGTGTGAAAACAAATCGCCAGCGTTATTTAAACTACCGACGAGCATAACGACTATGGGCGAGATTAACGCTAAAGCAAAAAACCAGCTGAAAAATTTCCAACTGGTACTGGTATTGCCAATAATCACGCCGTTAACTCGGCATTTGAAACGCTAGAGATCAAATTGTGCTTTATCTAATAAAATTAACGCTGCTTTTCGGTGCTTAGCGATGGTTTCAAGTGAAAGTGTATCCGCTTTAAATTCGCCCCAAGAAGCAACTAATTTAGAAGGCTGCACACCTGGACGAACAGGGTATTCCATATTAGTTTCGGCATACATTTTTTGTGCTGGCTCTGAAACAAGGAAGTTCATTAATGCTAATGCATTGGCTTTATTCGGTGCGTATTTTGCCATTGCCATACCGGAAATATTCACATGCGCGCCACGATTTTGTTGATTAGGGAAGTTAATATAAACCGCATCTGCCCATACCTTTTGTTTTTCATCATTTAGCATATTACCAAAGTAATAACTGTTACCTAGTGAAATGTCACATAAGTTCTGGTGAATAGCTTGCACTTGTGCACGATCGCTACCTTGAGGTTTACGCGCTAAATTAGCTTTTACTTTTTCTAACCAAGTTAAGGTTTCTGCTTCGCCATGTTCTGCGATCATTGAAGCAACTAATGCCACGTTATACGGGTGCTTGCCACTGCGAGTACAAATTTTTCCTCGATACTTTTCATCCGCTAAGTCTTCATAGTTAACATCAATTTTACCTAATCGTTTTGCTGAGTAAATATTACGAACTCGAGTGGTTAACGCATACCAAGTATTGTCTGCTGCTTTGAATTGTACAGGGATTGCTGAGGTTAATTCAGGCGATTGAACGGCTTGCAATAAGTTTTTATCTTTTAACTCAATTAGGCGACTAATATCTGTTGTTAATAAAATATCTGCCGGGCTGTATTCGCCTTCGCGCTCTAATCGCTCAGCCATACCTTTCTTAGCGAAAACAACATTCACTTTTATACCCGTTTCTTTGGTGAACTCATTAAACAGTGGTTCAACTAAAAATGGCTGACGGTATGAGTAAACATTCACATCATCGCTGGCGAAAATATTAAAACTTGTTGCTAAAACTGCAACTAAAACAAAAGAAGAAAACCAAATTTTATTCAACATGAAGCCCGCCTAAACAATAAGAAAATTAATGAATTTAAAGTTGCCGCAAGACTAATCAAGATACCTATCGCTGTCAAGGTTTTTGCGAACTATTCTCATTCAACTTTTATGAAATTTAGCTTATAAGTTAACTATTTTAATTCATATAAACATATTAAAAAATATGCTCGAGCCAAGAGCAGTTTATTGACTAACTTTCGACTGCAAAAAATCTTTAGTCGCTTTATCCAGGCAACGGTTAGAAATATAATGCCTGTTGCTGTTATGGCTGATTAACCAACCATTTTCTGTTGGAGTAATTAACTCAATATCACTGAACTTCATATTATTATCATTATAAAAAGATGAAATGTGAATACTATCTTGATCTATAGCAAGTTTAACTTCTGCTTTAGCCACTTTACTCAACATTTGACGAGCAACCCACCATGATTTTCGATAATAACTACTGACCAGTTCTAATATGCCCAACGAAAAAATAAACCAAGCAGCATAAGGGTTTAGCTCTGAAAACATGACTAACAGCATACCTACTAACATTAAGATCAAACCTTTACGATATAAGATCCAAGGTGTTTGCACTGTTACAGATTCATCGAAACATTCGCTAAAATGAGATTTGTCTAAGATAAAGCTTGTTTGATAATTAAAGGGCTGGGTCATATTAAGATGATAAATAATGGAGTTGTATGCATTTTACCTATTACTGTACCGAATTACTATTTTGTCGCTGAAAAGATCGTCCCGGTATATTTAAGCGCTGTATATTTAGCCGTATTTTTATAAAAATTGGGCAATAAAAAACCGCGTAAACGCGGTTTTTTTAGCAAGATGTTAAAGACTAGCCGTTGATAAAATCAACACCTTCTTTAATATCTGCATTTAATGTAGCAAGCATGTCGTTTTTAGCTTTTTCTTCAAAAGCACTTAGCTCGCCGTATGGTAAAATTTCAGTAATACCATTAACACCTAAACGTACTGGGTGAGCAAAGAACGGTGCATCGCCACCTTCTACTTCAACGTAAGCGTAATCAACAACATCTTCGCCTTGTAAACCTTTTACTAAAGATAAACAAAAACGAGCAGCAGCAGCGCCCATTGAAAGTGTAGCAGAACCGCCACCAGCTTTAGCGTTTACAACTTCAGTACCAGCATTTTGAATGCGTGGTGTTAAAGCGGCAACTTCTTCATCAGAGAAAGTAACACCTTCAACTTGTGAAAGAAGTGGTAAAATTGTTGTACCTGAATGGCCACCAATTACTGGGATTTTAACTTCGCTTACATTCAAACCTTTTAATTCAGCAATGAATGCTTCAGAGCGAATTACGTCTAGCGTAGTTACACCAAAAACACGGTTTTTATCGTAAGTACCCGCTTTTTTGAATACTTCAGCAACGATTGGCACAGTCCCGTTTACAGGGTTAGTAATAATACCAACTAATGCTTTAGGACAGTTAGCAACAATGCCTTCTGCTAAAGTTTTAATAATACCTGCGTTAACAGCAAATAAATCAGCACGGTCCATACCAGGCTTACGTGGCATACCAGCAGGAATGATTACAATATCAGCACCTGTAAGAGCACCGGCTAAATCGTCAGCACCAAAACCAGCAACTTTTACCGCTGTAGGGATGTGTGATAAATCTACGGCAACACCTGGAACCACTGGTGCAACGTCATATAAAGATAGCTCAGAACCTGCAGGTAATTGAGTTTTTAATAGTAAAGATAACGCTTGGCCGATTCCGCCAGCAGCGCCTAGCACAGCAACTTTCATTCGATGTCTCCGAAAATTTGAGTAATTACGTAAAAAATTTGTCGGCCAAAAGATATATTATAACTAGCCAAAAAACAATGTTTATACTAATTCTATTCAATATATTTCCCGCTGAACGAGTCAATACTTAATTGAGTTAGTGTTATTCGTCTGTATTGAACTATAAGGATAACGTATAATAAAAATTGTGAAATAATACTTAGGTATAATTTAAATATTATTAACCAACAATAGTCGACCATAATTTTATTACTTAATGGACCTATATGAGCGGACAACACAAACAGGAAGCTTTAGTACAAGCTTTCAAAGATTTATTAAACCAAGAGCAGTTTAGTTCTCAAGGTGATATTGCCGATGCTTTAAAGGCGCAAGGCTTTGAAAATATCAGCCAATCTAAAGTATCTCGTATGCTGAGCAAGTTTGGTGCGGTGCGCACCCGTAATGCTCGTCAAGAAATGGTTTACTGCTTACCTGCTGAGTTAGGCATGCCAACAGCAAAAAGCCCACTTAAACAGCTTGTGCTTGATATTGAACACAATGACGTGATGATAATCATTAGAACAAGTCCAGGCGCAGCGCAACTAATTGCTCGCTTACTCGATAGCTTAAGTAAAAGTGACGGTGTTTTAGGTACAATTGCAGGTGATGATACTATTTTTATTGCCCCGACTGACGTCAAAGCGATTAAGCAAACTATTTCTAAACTTGAAGCGCTATTTTTAAAAAATCTGACTTAACCGCTTTCTTAAGTGATTTACCCAACTGACTTAATTAATTGAATTAAATATTTGTTACTCATTAAATGCAATTAATTAAGTGGTTTTTGAAACCAGAGGGCAGCAGATCGAATAGCCTCAAACACCGTTAAAATTATGTGAAATTGCTCTACTCACTCTGCTATATTAATTTTCTATCGTTAAACCTCAGAAACACTACTCACCAAGTTTTGCAAGAATGTTTAAGCTAGGCACAAAGAATGCGGCGCCGGTTTCAGCTTGGGTATATTTAAGCATATGATCACTATGGCCATGCGCATCGCCAGCTATCATACTTTTTAGCATCAACTCAAATGGTTCTGGTGAATGACAATAAGCGACAAAAAATAGCCCTTGTAATTTCATGTCACCATAAGGCATGCTTTGGCGTAATATTTCCAGGCTGTTACCTTCGCTATCTTTTAAGTTAACGCGTTTAATATGTGACGTTGGTGCTTTGTTTTCTTCTGAATATTCTTCATTGTTTACTTTCGTTCGAGAAAAAACATCTTCTTGTTCTTTAACTTCTAATGAGTTCCACAAATTTAAGTTATGACGGTAGCGCTGAATATGTAAATAACTACCGGCAGAAAACTCAGGGTCTTGCTCTTCATTTATCAGCGCAACGCTACGTCGGTGATGACCTCTTGGGTTTTCTGTTCCGTCAACAAAACCTGTTAAATCACGCCCATCTAAAAAGCGAAAAGACCGAACTTGTTCGACTAATTCAACACTATCTGCCAATAGCTGACAGACTTTGGTGGCCACTATATGGTTTACATCAGCGCGGTCACTGCGAATTTCAATATACAAATCATAATTGTTCACTGGTGCCGTTCTATCTTCAATGCCCATTTCTGGAAATTGACGTAAATGCTTTGGTCTACCCTCTGGGTAAAGTTCATCCCAAAAACTTGTGCCAATCGCAATAACACCCGCTAAATTAGCTTCTGAAAAGCGATCAGCATACTTATCAAATAAGGCTGGCAAACGTGACAGTGCTTTACGTAAAAATAAGTTGTTATCATCTACAGCATTAAACAATAAATAATAACCATGAAGGCTAGGCTCTGCACAAACACCAAACTGCTCTCTTGCCATGTAAGATCCACTCTTAAACAAATCGATTAATACCTAATTTTACACAGTTTATGACTAATGGCAGTAAACTTTGAAAAATATTTCAAGGTTAAACTGTTTTATCACGCAAGATTAGGCTATTAATCTTGTAAAAAAAGCCCGTGTAGTTAAGTACACAGGCTTATTGGTTTTTAAATTAACTGTTATCGCGACTTAGCCACGGGTAAACTCAGGGTACGCTTCCATGCCACAATCAGACTTATCACAGCCTTCATACTCGTCATCTTCACTTACTCTAATACCGATTAACTTCTTCAAGATAAACCAAACTACTAAGCTCGTTGCAAATACCCAGACAAAAATTGTTGCTGCACCAATTAATTGACCGCTAAAGCTTGAGCCGCTGTTTGTTACTGGTACTAATAATAAACCTAGTAAGCCCACAACACCGTGTACAGAAATAGCACCAACTGGATCATCAATCTTAATTTTGTCTAAGCCGATGATTGATAATACAACAACAATACCTGCTATAGCACCAAATAAAGTGGCTTGCATAGGTGTTGGCGTAGAAGGTTCTGCAGTAATTGCCACTAAACCTGCTAATGCGCCGTTAAGTGCCATAGTTAAATCGGCCTTTTTAAAGAGTAATTTAGCAAACACTAATGCAGCTACAGCGCCTGCAGCGGCAGCAGCATTGGTGTTTAAGAAAACCATAGCAACTGAATGTGAGCTAGCAATATCGCCAAGTTTTAAAACTGAACCACCGTTAAAGCCAAACCAACCCATCCATAAAATAAATGTACCTAAGGTTGCCATAGGTAAGTTTGAACCTGGTATCGCGTTTATTTGACCATTTTTACCGTATTTACCCTTACGAGCACCTAATAATAAAACACCGGCTAAAGCTGCGGCTGCACCAGCCATATGAACAATACCTGAACCAGCGAAATCTGAGAAACCAAGGTCAGATAATGTATACAAACCGAATACCGCATTACCACCCCAAGTCCAGCTTCCTTCCATTGGGTAGATAACACCTGTTAATACTACCGCGAACGCTAAAAATGCCCATAATTTCATACGCTCAGCAACAGCACCTGAGACTATAGACATCGCCGTTGCCACAAATACTACTTGGAAAAAGAAGTCTGAAGCGGCTGAGTATATTGCCCCACCGGTGAAACCGTCTTCTCTTGCAGAAAAATCAGCTAACACTTTTGCTGGGTCAACAGTTTCTATGCCCGATAAAAACATACCGCCACCGTACATAATGTCGTAACCAACAAATAAGTACATCATGCAAGAGATGGCATAAAGTGCGACGTTTTTCGTTAAAATTTCTGTGGTATTTTTAGCTCTAACTAAGCCGGCTTCTAACATTGAAAAACCAGCAGCCATCCACATAACTAAAGCACCACAAATTAGAAAATAAAAAGTGTCCATTGCGTACTGAAGTTGAAAAATATTTTGTTCCATGATTATCTCCTAGATCGCTTCTACATCTTGTTCGCCAGTACGAATTCGTACAGCATGTTCAAGGTCATAAACAAATATTTTGCCATCACCAATTTTACCGGTATGTGCAGCTTCTGCTATTGCATCAACTAATCTTTGAACAAATTCATCATTCACGGCGATTTCAAGTTTTACTTTCGGAAGAAAGTCTACTTGGTACTCAGCACCACGATATAATTCGGTATGGCCCTTTTGACGACCAAAACCTTTAACTTCACTTACGGTTAACCCTTCAATACCAATTTCAGAAATAGCCTCTCTGACATTATCAAGCTTGAATGGCTTTATAATTGCGCTTACTAGTTTCATGTTATTTTCCCTTAATTATTATTGATTATTACTTATCAAGCTTTGTGCCAAAGAATATTAACTATAAAAAACAATGCGTTAGAGGTTTTTGCATTCAAAAGGGCGCACCACAATAGTGCGAATAAAATTGATTTGTGAGCAACTGGTGCAATATTTACGCCGTTACCTAGCGGTTATAAAGTAGCTACTGATAGAATGTTGTTGAAGATAGTAATTAATTAAAAAAGTAACGCGCTGCAGCAAAGCATACTCAGTTTCAGAAAACGTTAGGTTAGGGAATGAGGGGGGAACTGTCAAAAAAACAGTAAATTTGATAATGTCTAGAGAGGTATTCTAAGTAATTAATTTTGTTAAGGTTAGCTAAATCCTCGAAATTATATCGCACAATTGACCAGCATGTGAGTCGTTCAATAAAGCTTAACCTTGCTTAAATTCAACATAGGTTAAGCTACTAACTAAGATATAAACTATAGCGTAGGATAATGGCCACTAGCCGCTAAAAAATAGTGGCTGCGCCTGGATTTATAATCGATAAAATAGTTAAACGTTCAAAATCACAATAATTAATCGCTCCTTGCAGCATTTCGTCAGTAATAGGTAACTGTTGCATAGCATCTTCAGTAAATAACAACTCAGTGTCATGTGCACTGCAATCAAATTGACTTAACATAATTCTTTTTGATAAGTAGAGTAGTTTTATTTCATCTGTGCTGTAAGTAAAGTCGCTATTATCTTGGTTGCGAATAGGCTCGATAATACTAAATGGCAATTGCCATTGTTTTAATAACTCAGCTGCACATTCACCGTAGGTAAAGTTGAGTGTTTGTAATTGCTTATCCCACGGTAACTCTGTTGCAGTAAATTTATTGGCAACTAACGCCTTTTCCGGAGAAAGCTGTTGAATAACAAGCTCACCTAAATTATGCAGCAATCCAATGATGAATAGGCGTTCTGCGTTTGGGATCCTAAGGTTTACCCCGAGATATTTAACGATAAGGGCACAATCAACACTCTTACACCAGAAGTCATCCAAGTAGTCTTGTTCAACGTTTAGGGCTTTAAAAGCACGACTAGTGAAAAATGCGATGACTAAATTGTATACCTCAGTAATGCCTAACACTAATACCGCTTTAGAGATGGTATCAATTTTACCCGGATAGCTAAAAAGTGAACTATTAGCGAGCTTTAATATAGTGCTGGTTAATGCAGGGTCTAATATGATTACGTCGGCAATATCGTCAATCGTAGAGCTATCATCGTCAATTAACTCTTTTATACGAATAAATGAATCTGACAATACAAATATTTCACTCGCCTGTTCTGCATAATCGTTCACATTCATCATAATGATCCTAAAAACTCTTCGTGGGGTAATTAATTAGACTGAAATATAATCTCACGTTCTAAACTCAGTCTAGCTTATGTTATTTCAAATAAAATATTTAATTTACCTGCAAGCTAACATGATAAGAGGTAAATTTTCTCATATTAATAACACCAGTATCAAAAATTAAATACTGCCCTTTTATGCCCAGTAATGTTCCAGAAACCTCAGCCGTTTTATCGAAGTTAAAAGATGAAATCTTAGTTAAATATTGTTGCACTGGAAAATGTAAATCAACAACGTTTTCATCTAAAGCGATAACCGCATCTTCACCATACTTAAGGCTAATACTTGCTAACTTTTCTGCTATTTTAGGTTTCAACTCTTGGGCAATAGCTTTTAGGTCTATATTTTCAGCACTACCTTTGAGCATTGCACGCCAATTGGTTTTATCTGCAATGAATTCAGCTAAAGCTATTTCAACCAATCCCGACTGTAAGCGAGTACTCACTTTAAAAATAGGTAATGCTTGAGTTGCGCCTTGATCTATCCATCGTGTTGGAATTTGTGTATGGCGCGTAATACCTACTTTTAAACCTGAGGTATTAGCTAAGTAAACATAATGAGGGATCATACAGTTGCTTTCTCCCCATTCAGGTTCTCGACAAGTACCTTGCTCGAAATGACAGGTTTCAGGTTTCATAATGCACATGTCACATTGGGCGAGTTTTTGCATACAAGGATAACAATAACCTTGAGAGTAACTTTTTTTAATTTTTCTACTACAATGCAGGCAAACGATATGGCCATTAAAATTCAGTGTTAGGTGCTTTGAAATTAGTGGATTTAATTCGACTTCTTGCTCGCCTAATACCATACGATAATTTACCGTACCGTTTTCATCTAAATCCGCTCTCATTTTGCGCAGAGCACCCGCTTCTATTTGCAACATATCTCAACCTTTTGTGACTTTCAGTGGCTAATAATATAAAAATCAACTTCTAGCAGCTAGCTTTAATTCAATAATACCTCGAAAAACAAGGAAAAAATTGCGAAAATATCTTAGTCGCTCACTAACTAGACATTAAATTTTATGTGGTATGTTTATTTTCTTCGCTGTGCTGATAACAGCCTATATGCGGGTATAACGACGTCATTAGAACGGCGTTTACTTGAACACAACGAATGCAACAAAAAGGCGGCCAAATATACTCGTGTTCGCCGCCCTGTTGTTTTAGCCTATGCAGAGTCGCAACCAAACCGTCAGCAGGCTAGCCGCCGAGAATATCAACTAAAGCAATTGAGCAAAAAAAATAAAGAACAGCTCGTTTCTAGTTACGTGCTTAATCCATTAGTAGAATAATAACCCTTCGCTCTAAAGCCCAATATTACTGGTCTGCTTTGTCTATTAAACATTAATAAGTTTCGATTTTAATTTAGCATACTGATAGAATGGCGCCGATTTCAACAGCTTAAAGTGATGACAAATAGCCATGTTTTTAGAGAATTATTGCCGAATTACGGATGATAAAATTAGTTTCACACGTCAACAGGCGAGCGATTTTGCAAAACAAATTGCTGACGATTTTAATCCTTTGCATGACATACAAGCAAAACGCTTTTGTGTTCCAGGAGACTTACTGTTTTCATTAATTTTAGAGCGTGCAGGTTTACATCAAGAAATGAGTTTTAAGTTTTCTGGCATGGTAACTGACACGACAACGTTAATTATTCCAACAGAAATAGCGCAATCAGCAAGCATTATCGACGATAATCAAAAAGAATATTTAAATATGTCTGTTGCTGGAAACAGCACAAAAGATAGCAAGGCAATTTCAGCATTAACACGTGCTTACGTCGAGTTTTCAGGCCATACATTCCCACATATATTGGTTGAATTAATGAAAGATTGTCAGGTAATGATCAACCCGGCCCGCCCGATGATTATGTACGAAAGCATGTCAATTCATCTCGATAATTTAGACTTTCAAGACATTACATTAAAGTTATCTTCTACAACATTAGATATAGACGGTAAGCGCGGGAATGCCTGTCTATCATTTGATTTAGTTTCAAATAGTGTGGTGATCGGACACGGTAAAAAGTTTATGCTTTTAAGTGGTTTACGAGATTATTGCCAAGATACTATTGATAATATTGTTACCCAATACAATGATACTAAAGCACAATATTTCGCACAAAAGTAAATAATAAGCGCTGTTAGCTTAACCCGTTAAACCTAGCAATTATAGTTGAGCCTCTTAATACTTTTAAAAACTATGAGTAATGGCAATTAAAACCAATTACTCATTTTATTTAACCTGAACTCTGGATAATGAGTGCTTGAAACTCAAGTGAACCAAAAGCTTAGGTAATAAAGTGAATGCTATAGCCAGGTGAACATCACGAATAGATATCATCAATGCTTCATTTTATGCCATTTCCAAGGCAAAACGTTTATGAATAGCGCGCTATTTATCGACGTTTTAACGCAGAAAATGGCTTAAAAGGGAGCATTGAGCAAGTGCTGCTTATCCAGAGTTCAGGTTATTTAACCTCTACTTCGTTAGTATTTATTAGCAGCCGATGATTAATTCCGGCAATAAAATTTTTCTATAGCATAGTATTTAAGAGCGTAACTTCTTACCTAACCAATATAACGTTTGATCGGCTTTTACTGCAGCCTGGCGGAAATAACCTTGGCTTTTTTTTAGCCACACTTTAGCCCAATCAAACTCCAAGCTTAATAAAGCTAAGCCTAAAGGAATAAATATTACCGCAGGGCCTGGTAGCAAAATAAACACAATGCCTAATAATAAACATATGCAACCTAATAAAGTGAGTGCTATTCGTTTTATTTTTTCGGGTAAATAATGGGTCATATCAAACCTTAAAGTGAATGTTTATCTCTTGCATAACCTAAAGCAAAGAGCATTCCAAAATAAATTCCACTTATTTATCAGCCCTTTAATAAACCCGAATTTTAAATATAGGAAAAAGAGTGGTGTAAAAGGCAAGATAATAGTCTAAATAACAAGAGTTTTTTAATAGCTATTCTCAAATTCAGCCTGTTGACGGCGCTTATCTTCAACGCACGCGGCAAACTGTTGCGTAGACTTTGGTCGAGCACACATTTTTGCCGGCTGATAAAACGCCAACCAAGCTTGTAACTTTTTATATTGATCGCTAGATCGCAATTCAACCGGTTGCTCACCCGCAAAAGGCATTAAGGGTTTTAGTGGTGTGTCTGGCTTTTGCTTTGCCAACATTTTTATCGGCTTGGGCGCGCTTATTTTTTTCTGCTTTAATTTTTTTTTCTTACTTTTTTTCTTAAGCTTAGGTTTAAGCTTACCGGTTTCACATTGCCACCAAGTTTTACGAGCTTTATCTTCCTTGTTAGCTAAGCTTAGGCTACGTTTATTTGAGTTCGATTGTCGCTGCTGCGCTTGAACATTATCGAGTTTATTTCGATATCCTTGACAGTGTTTTTTACCAGCAGTTGCGATATGAGAAAATAAAAAACAGGTTAGTATTAAGCTTAAAGTGATTAATTTTTGCATCGGTTTTCATCCATTGAATTCCTTAGTAAGCCAGAGTGTAGTCAAAATTTTGAAAAAATCGACCCGAGTTTTACTGTTGAATAAACAGCAAGCATTGATATCGACAATGCGAAGTTAAAAAGTATTCTCCTCAAATACATCTATACTGTGCTGAACAAAGCAGAAAACACTGCTTAAAACTTTAAAACTTTAAAACTCAATATAAATTAAGGAACACGGATGTTTCATTTAATTAACTACCATAATTTTATTTGTGCTTTTTGTCTTATCTCGATATTACCCAATTTGTATGCACAGCAAGTGGTTCTCGATAAAAATAAACCAAACAAACCACCGCTGCAGCACGCCACTAAATATGACAGTAGTATTGATATTAACGATTATTGGGTTAGTGAGAAACTCGATGGCGTTCGTGGATATTGGACCGGTGAAAAGCTAATAACTCGCAGTGGTAATAACTTAAGCCCACCAAAGTGGTTTGTCGAACATTGGCCCAAAGTGGCAATGGAGGGTGAACTGTGGAGCGCTAGAGGACAGTTCGAACAAATCAGCGCCTGTATTCGGCGTAAAAAATCAAATAAGTTGTGCTGGAAAAATATCAAGTTAATGATTTTCGATTTACCGCACCAATCAGGAAATTTTACACAGCGAATATCCATGATGAAGTTACTAATTGAAAAGAGCAGTTCAGCCCACCTATTTATGATTGAACAAAAAAAAGTATCAAATAATGTAAACCTAACGGCTTGGCTTAGCAAAGTCGTTAGCGATCATGGTGAAGGCTTAATGCTCCATCTTGCAAATGCAAATTATCAAAGTGGCCGTACTAAAAATTTACTAAAGCTTAAACAGCATCAAGATGCTGAAGCAGTGGTGATAGCGCACTTACCGGGCAAAGGTAAATACAGTGGGTTACTTGGCGCAATTAAAGTTAGAACGCCTGATGGTATAGTTTTTAAAATAGGCAGCGGATTTTCTGATCTTGAACGTGAGCACCCACCTAAAATAGGCAGTGTAGTAACCTATAAATACATTGGTAAAACGCAACGAGGTGTGCCAAAATTTGCCAGTTTCTTACGTATTAGACATACACCCTAGCTAATCAATTAATTATCCCCATAAGGCTTTAAAATATGGAATTTCATTTATGGTTATCTCTTGTAGCAATTTGTATCCTTGGTGCCCTTTCCCCAGGACCTAGCCTTGCTTTAGTGATAAAAAACACCTTAAATGGTGGTGCTTACCAAGGATATGCCACCGCGATTAGCCATGGCTTTGGTGTTGCACTATATGCCGCCATCACCGCTACGGGGATTGGCTTACTGATAGTACAATCACCGATAATATTTGCGAGCATAAAATATGCTGGCGCTGCCTTTCTACTTTACTTAGGCATTAAAGCCTTAATGAGTAAGCAGCAAAACATTCAGTTTGATCAAAAAAATGGGGCTATAGACCCAACGATTAATGGTTGGCGAGACGGCTTTTTAATTGCTTTTCTCAACCCTAAATTAGCCATTTTTTTCTTAGCATTATTTAGCCAGTTCGTTGAACCTGATGCAGGGTGGCAGCAAAAAGGCGTGATGACAGCTACGGTTGGCATTATTGACATGCTTTGGTATGTTATTATTACTTTTACTATTTCACGAGGGCCGATATTAGAAAAGCTAAAGAAGCATAGCCATATTGTTGATAAAATTACCGGCAGTTTTTTAATTTTGTTAGCCGCGCGAGTCGTAATCAACTAGTAAATTAATATCGTAATGACTAGAGTAGTTATTTGCTTGAGCCAACCAGTTACTCAAGCAAAATAGCACTTAAACGTTTGGCTTATAAATAAAGTACAAACACTTCAAACCTTTGCCTTCATGGGCTTCTTTAAAAACCTCCGGCGCTTTAAGTTGATATTGAAATTCACACTCTGGGCATTCTCTAGCGACTTCTGCCAATAAAAAGTCAATATTGAGTTCTGGCGAGTTTAAGCATAACAATACATCACCATTTTCTGACATTAAATCAGGTAAGCGTCGAATAATCTTCTTATAATCTCGTTCAATATCAACACTGCCTTTTTGAAAAGATGGCGGATCAGAAATTAATAACTGATAAGGGCCATGCTTTTTTAACCGGCCATAAGACTTAAAAATATCAACACCTTCAAAAATAACTTTATCAAGATCTTGCTTATTCAGTCGATGATTCTCGCGGCCTTTACTTAATGAACTTTTGCTCATATCAATATTAACTACTTTACTTGCGTTGCCAGCTAAAGCTGCAACAGAGAATGCACAAGTATAAGAGAACAAGTTTAATACTCGTTTATTTTCGCTATGTGTTTTAACCCATTCTCGGCCATTGCGCATATCGAGAAACAAGCCTGAATTTTGAGCTTTACCTAAACTAATGTGGTATTTCAAGCCATGCTCTAATGCCGTTAAATGGCTAATATCTTTACCCCAAGCTAATTCACAGGGTGCAAATTTTCTACAACGGTATTGCACTTGAATAGATTGGCATCTATCGGTTAACGTGCGTAACTGTGCAACTTGTTCAGCTAGCCAATCGGCTTCAACTTCCTGATATAAAGTAATTAAAATAATGGGTTCAAACCAATCAATATTGACATGCGAAAGCTCAGGATATGCATGTCCACGTCCATGAAATAACCGCTGGCTTTCATCGAAGTTACATGGTTGGATAAATTCAATCATTTTAAGGTGCTCTCGCTAGAAAAAATAAGGCCGGATAATAACAAATTATCCGGCCTTAGGTATCATGCTTGTACAATTTTATTTTCAAGCGCTATGCACTAAAAACAGGCTAAAAACCAAAAATACTGTAGTTAAAGAACTTTTGCATAACTGTATTAATAAAAATACCGAAGACTACAACGGGGATAAATGTTCCTAGAGAGAAATTAATATATTTTTCAACCCATGAGCCTTTATAGTTTGCATTACCTACCGACAACTCTTCAGATAATTGTAACCTTTTCCAGCGATAGCTCACAAAAACACATAACAAGAAACCGTTAAGTGGTAATATCGTGTCGTAAAAAACATCGTAAATTACATCGAAAAATGAACGTGTTCCTCCAGCATAAGAGGTAAATTCAGTGAAATAAGATGCCATACCAAAAGACAAGGTAGCGAAAACAGTTAATACACCTGCTGTCATCAACAAAATAGATAACGCTTTCTTACGACTATGTTTTTTCTCAGTAACTAAATAAGATACCGGCACTTCTAAAATCGAAACCAATGATGTTATTGCAGCAAAAAATACCAATATAAAGAAGAAGGCTGCTACTGCGCTTGCACCGATATAACCAATAGACGTTTGCAGTGCTAAAAATATTTTAGGTAAAAATGTAAAGATTAACGAAACAGAACTATCGCTTAACTCTGCAGGGTTAACATTAGGATTAAAAGAAAACACTGCCGGTAAAATCATCAAGCCAGCTGTAAATGCGACAGCAGTATCGGTTAACGCGACCAGTTTTGCAGAGCCGACAATATCGGTTTTACGGTCAATATAAGAGCCGTAAGTAATTAAAATACCCATACCTAATGACAAAGAGAAAAACGCTTGTGATAGCGCACCATTTATCACCGCAGGGGTAATTTTAGAAACCTCTGGAATTAAAAAGAATTTAACGCCTAAAAGCGCATTGTCTAAGGTTAAAACATACACCACCATAAGCAGTAACATAATGAAAAGGGTCGGCATTAATATTTTAGATGCACGTTCAATACCGTCTTTAACACCGGCAACCAGTATAAAGTTAACAATACCGGCTACAACCACCATACCAGCAAAAATATAAGGGCTATTTACAAACTCACCAAAACCATTACTACTGGCAAGATAGTCTAAGTTACCGCTTAGGGTTAATGCGATATAGCCAAAAATCCATACCGTTAATACCATATAAAATACAGCAATCATAAATGGCGTTAGTACACCTAAAAACCCTGCAGCACCCCATGCTCTGCTACCACCGCTTAACTCTTTATAAGCGCCAACAGGCTCTTTAGCTGTTTTTCGGCCTACGGCCATTTCAGCAACCATTACAGGTAAACAGATAAAAAATACGAAAAGAGCGTACATTAATAAAAATGCACCACCACCATTTTTAGCGGCATTTACTGGAAAGCCAACCAAGTTACCAATACCAACGGCTGAGCCTGCAGCCGCTAAAATGAACCCTAAGCGGGAACTAAAATGCTCTCTTTCTGTACTCATAAGTGTCCTTCATTGTATTTTTATAGGGCTAATAATTATAATTTTTATTCACAGCGCCCACTTTTATTAAGGTGGATAACCAGTTGATGCTAACAAGCTTCTTTTCCAAAGTCTTGCTTTTAATAAACGTCAATTGTTTGCAGGTGTATCGTATTAATTGCACCTGCTAGCCTGATTACCCGTAAAAATTAGCATTCATTATATTAAGGATATTTTCCGTTTCTATGTTCGCGAATTTAGCCGCAGCCTCTAAATCTCCTGTTGATATTTTTAAGGTATTACATATTTGTGCATCAATGCTGTCGTCATAGCTAAATTCATCAGGATGACATTCCACTAAGGCTAATCTCGATGCTAAATAAAGCACCTGTACATCTTTATTAATTTGTATGTTATGCGCGTTGTTATAATGGCGAATCGGCAAAATTATTTTTTCAGGGATTTGCCAAATTTTTAATAACTCGGCCGACACTTCAGTATAAGTAAAGCCCAGCACTTGCTGTTGTAATTGCCAAGGTAATAAGTCGGTATTGTAAGCTTCACATTGTTGAGCAAGTTCTGGCGATATTTTTGCCACAATCAGCTCGCCAAAATTTTGCAGTAAACCCGCGACAAATAAGCGCTCTATATCTCGTATACCCGCAGTTATTGCTAAGTTTTTAGTGGCTAAACCACAAAAAACGCTCATGTGCCAAAAGCGTTTTAAATCAATCGAGTTACTTGAGAAATGCTTAAACGCTGTTGCTGCAACATCGACTAACATCATGTTGTAAATGGCTTGCGTTCCAATAATAGTAATCGCTCGTGAAATAGTACTTATTTCGCCAGGAAAGCTATAAATTGCACTATTGGCAATTTGCAACAAACGTGATGTCATTGAAGGATCAACACTGATCACGTTAGCGAAATCTTCGATTGTGGAGTCGTCGTCTTCCATTAATGCTTTTATTTTAAAACACGCGTCTGGTAACGCAAAAGAACCATTTGCCTGTTGGGCATATTCTAGGGCATTCATTATTTAGTTATTCCTAAAGTAAGTGTCGACAATTTTTAGTCAATATTATTGTGCGAATGTTAGGCCAAAAAAGTCACCTTTATGCCATTGCGGTCGTTCAGTTTGGTTTGCTATTTCTAAACCTATCATCATGTTTACTAGCGCAAAGTTAGCCGCGGCTTGATAATTAATTGGTAATGTTATTTCGTCGCTGTGTTGATGGTAATGGTTTTTCAAAAAGTCGCCAAATACGGCACCACCATCGATATTTTCATCTGTCGATTTAAAACCTGTCATCAAAAATACTGAAGGTATACCCGCTTTTACAAAACTGTAATGGTCACTGCGAGTAAATAGTGCCTGTTCAGGCATTGGGTCTTCACTCAATTCTATATCTATTTTATTTGCCGCTGTTGCTACAATTTCACCTAATGTTGAATGAGTCGAACCAAAAGCGATAACATCAGCAAATGGATACAAAATTAACGGCATATCTAAGTTAACATTCGCAACAAGTTGCGTTACTGGCAACGTAGGGTTATTTGCAAAATAGCTAGATCCTAACAAACCTTTTTCTTCACCGGTAACAACAACGAATAATACTGAACGTTTCGGTTTTACTGGCATTTCAGCTAATAACCTTGCTGTTTCAAGCAAAATAGCAACACCTGATGCATTATCAAGCGCCCCATTGTTAATTTTATCTTCGTTATCGCCATGCGAACTTATGCCAATGTGATCTAAGTGAGCACTAAAAACAACATATTCATTTTTTAATTTCTCATCACTTCCTTCTACTGCCGCAATGATATTTGGGCTAGTAATTTGCTCATGACGCGAGCGATTTTTCAAGGTTACTTGGTGCGGTAAGTTAAAACCTTGAATTGCCGTATTATTAGTGTCTGCGGTATAAATATCAGCTAAATTAAACTCAGC
This sequence comes from Colwellia sp. NW0002-52-1, assembly GCF_057550865.1. Taxonomy (NCBI): domain Bacteria; kingdom Pseudomonadati; phylum Pseudomonadota; class Gammaproteobacteria; order Alteromonadales; family Colwelliaceae; genus Colwellia; species Colwellia sp. NW0002-52-1. The sequence continues at coordinate 127,624 of NZ_BAAJLU010000002.1, forward strand.
GCCTTCAAACAGTGCTTTCGCTGCATCTTGCTGAATATATGCACTTGAGATTATTTCTGGGTGTTTACCAAATGGCGTGTTATCTTTTTTTAACCAACTTAGGCGTGGCGCGCTAGCATTTTTTGAAGATTTTTCAAAACTTCTGACTAATTCTCGTTTTGGTGTATGAATAGTTATAAAACCTACTGCGCCTCGTTCTGCAGCATGGCGACTTTTCTCTGCGCTTGAGCCTATGTGCGCTCCTTCTTCAGAAGGTAAGTCATCAGGTCTCCCTGTTAGTGCTACTACAATTTTTCCTTTAACATCAATGTTTTCATAATCGTTATAGCCAAATTCATCAGAGATAACCCCATAACCTACAAATACAGTTGGCGCTTTAATGATACTCTCATTTTTTAAACTAGAACCTGACATCAAAAACTGAGTCACATACTCAAGTTCAGTATCACCTTTTAAACCATGAACAACGGCACTTGCCGAGCCATCAACAAGATAAGATTTACGAAAGCGTACTTGTTGTTCAAAGCCTTGAGACTCACCAATATTGCTACCTTTTGGCGTTAAACCTAATTGTTTAAAATATGATTTTACATAGTTAGCTGAGATTTGATATCCAACACTGCCGGTATCTCGACCTTGAAGAGTGTCATCAGCAAGAAATTCAATATGTGCTTTGATGTTTTGCTCGTTAACTAAGCTTTCATTGCTACTAACTTCTGTTGGCGTTGTTGACTTATTACAAGCTGATAATGCGATGAAAGCGAAGGCAACAAGGCTAGTTTTATGGAACATTTTTGGTGGGAATATATTCATGGTGTCTCATTAACTTTTACCAAGATAACGAATAAACTTGGTATTTATATTTTAATAATTACATCTCAGCTTTTTTAATTAAACCATCATATAAAAAGCTAAAAAACGTCTTAAGACACTATATCGAGTGTTATCTAAAAAAACTAGCACGCAATGCGAAAAGCAAACACACTTGAAGTGATTGGGTGTTACTATAACTTTGCATCGCTGATTTTTTGTTCAAAAAATAGGAATACCTGAGTGGCGTTTTACATGTTCCATAACGACATAAGTATGGGTTTGTGATACACCTGGTAGCTCAACAATTTTCCCGAGTAATACACGATAAGCATCCATATTTTCAAAGCGTAATTTAAGTAAATAATCAAAACCACCTACGACCATATGGCATTCGGCAACTTCTTTTATTTCAATAACCTGAGCTCTAAATTTATTGAATATATCTGCTGTTGTCCGATCTAGCGTCACCTGAATGAAAGCCGTCATACCACATTTTAATTTACTGGCATTTAAAAAAGCACCGTATCGTTCAATGTAGCCTTCTTGTTCGAGGCGTTTAACACGTTCTAAACATGGGCTAGCACTTAAGTTAACGTGCTGTGCTAACGTGTTATTAGATATGCGACCATTTTTTTGTAATATGTCTAAAATGGTTAAATCAATACGATCAAGCGTTCTAGGTTTGCTGCTCATCATTTGTCTATCTATAGTAAAGTTAATGGTTGGCTTTAAGCGTAAATTATCGTGAAAACCTTAATACTGTCAATATATTCTCTGCCACGGTTTTGCGGAAAGAAATGAGTAGACTTAGCTTGAATGATTTAAAAATAAAACACGCTTTTATATCAAAAATCCGTCAATAATATACTTAACCTGAACTCTGGATAAGCAGCACTTGCTCAATGCTCCATTTTAAGCCATTTTCTGCGCTAAAACGTCGATAAATAGCGCGCTATTCATAAACGTTTTGCCTTGGAAATGGCATAAAATGAAGCATTGATGATATCTATTCGTGATGTTCACCTGGCTATAGCATTTACTTTATTACCTAAGCTTTTGGTTCACTTGAGTTTCAAGCACTCATTATCCAGAGTTCAGGTTACTTATTAAAGGATTCGTAGTAGCTCAGTTATGTATCAGATTAAATGTTAATTTTTGTCTATTAATAGCTTTTTAATTTCTTGACCCGGTAAAGGCTTATAATAGTAATAACCTTGGCCAAAAACGCAGCCCATGGTTTTTAATAATTGTGCATCGGCTGCGTTCTCTATGCCTTCACCTATTGTTGCCATATTTAAGTTAGCCGCTAAATCGATAATGGTTTTAATTATCGCTTGGTGATTACCCCGTTGGTGAACATTATGAATAAAAGAACGATCAATCTTTAACACATCGATTGGGAAGCGATGTAAATAACTTAAACTCGAATAACCTGTACCAAAGTCATCAAGCAGTATGGTAACGCCCAAATCTTTCAATGCTCGCATGTTATCTAGTACAACTTCACTGTTTTCTAGTAAGGCTCGTTCGGTTAGTTCAACACGAATTTGATGAGGCTCTACACCCGTTATATCAATAATATTTTGAATATCTTGCGGTAAACTAACATTAAAGAAATGATTACAATATAAGTTACAACTGACATACAGGTGCTCTACTCCAAGCTGTTTTTGCCAAAGCATTAATTGTCGACATGACTTTTCAAGAATTTGAAAATCAATTGCCATCACTAAATTAGTTTCTTCTGCTAGCGGAATGAAGTCATTCGGAAAAACAAAGCCTCGTTTCGGGCTTTCCCACCGTGCTAGTGCTTCAAAGCCAACTATTTTGCCATCAGACATTGCTATTATTGGTTGAAAGTATGGCGTAAATTCACCATTATCAATACCTTCGCGCAAGTCTGTTTCCAGAGACATCGCATTTTGAACTTTGCTGTGCATACTAGAATCGAACACTTCAAAGCGACCTTTGCCTTTGTCTTTGGCGTGATACATAGCGATATCTGCATCTCTTAACATAGTGTCTGCATTTTCATAGCGCATGTTATTAAATAATACGCCAATGCTGGTGCCGATAAAAACAGTCTGATTTTCAATTGTAAAAGGTAAAGAAAGTAGTTCTGTTATACGTTTAGCAATTTCATACGTGCTTATTTCACTTTCTATATCTTCAACTAAAATGACAAATTCGTCTCCGCCTAAACGTGCCACCGTATCTTTATCTCGAATGACATCTTTTAAGGCGATAGATATTTCTTTTAGCAAATCATCGCCGGCATGATGACCTAAATTATCGTTTACAACTTTGAATCGGTCTAAATCAAGAAATAATATGGCAAACTTAAATTCTGGGTGGCGTTTATTACGCGCAATAGCGCGATTTAAAAGATCGATGAAAATAGCTCGATTAGGTAAGCCGGTTAAAATATCATGCGAGGCGGCATGTTTGAGTTTCTCTTCAGCATCTTTACGTTGCTTTATTTCTTCTTCTAACGCATGGGTTCGAAGTTTTACTTGATGCTCAAGTTGTTCATGAGCTTTTCTTTCGTCATCAGAGATTTCACGACGATTCATGGCAGATGCAACGTGTCGTGACACAAACCTTAATAATTCAGCATCTTGCTCGTTAAAATAAACTTTAGGTTCGTAGCTTTGCAATACCATAGCACCAAGTAACTTACCCGAATGAATTAAGGGTACGCCAAGCCAAGATACTACGTCTGCTTCTGGCTTAACTGTTATGCCTTTATGATAAAGGTCGAGCATAGTTTCTTGGTCAAGTAATATGGTTTCAGAGCTTCTTAATACTAACTCTGTAAAGCGATTTGAAAGTTTTCGAGCTTGGTAATGGTCATCGTTATCATCAAATTGCTGATCAAGAAAATAGGCAAAAAACAATTCATCGCTTTTAGCATTATATTTAGCAATATAAAAATTTTCGGCGTTAATTAACTGCCCGACAATGTTGTGAACTAAGCTGTAGAATTTATCAATATCTAAATCAGGGTCGTTGGTTAACTCTGAAATACGATACAAAGACTCTTGTAATAGCTCTGCTTTTTCACGATCACGAATTTGATGCATTAATTCTTTAGTGCGAGCATCAACGGCTGATTGTAAGCGACCTCTATCTTGTAAGCGTGTTAAAGCGGTTACTATGTGCTGGGCTGTAAACTCTAATAAATCTCGGTCTGACTCTTGATAACGCATGTCGGCTGAATAGCTCTGAACTACCATAACACCAATCACAAAGCCATCGCTCATTAAAGGTACACCAAGCCAATCTATGCTATCTTCGCCAACAGATTTAATTTTGTTGGCTTGCTCTAATTGGGCTACAACTTCCGGTGTAGCTAATAAAGCTTTTCGACTATCTATAACATAGTTTGTCATTGAGCCATCAAAGTGATCAATAGGATAAACACCAAGTGCTAGATCATCTTTTTCATCTACATGATAAACCAACTCCAACGTAGATAAGGTTTGATCATACATTACAATATAGAAGTTGTTGGCTCTCATTACTGAAGCAATAGAGTGGTGAACTTGCTCAAATAGTGCATTTAAATCGGCACAGTCAATAGAAAGTTGATTCAATTTTAATAAAGCAGTATAACGATCTTGAAGCTTTTGATATTTTTTTAGCAAGGCGATCGATTCTACGGCTAAATCTACATCTGAATTAGTTAATGGATCAACGGGGTCTAATGGGTCTGTCAACTTTTTCACCATACTAAACGGGTAAACTTTATAAAATAGATCATGTAAATGACCTTAGTGCTTTTAACACTGATAAAAGTAACAAATATCTAGCAAAAAATCCATCTAAGCTATTGTTTTATTTGTTAAGTTTCTGTAGCTCTTCGATTTCCTCTTTATTACCACAAACCCCTACTTGTTTATCGTCTCGATAATAGCGAATATCGATACAATCTTGCTGATATCTTCGTTCCAACTCAGTACGGATTATAGGTTTATTTTTCGCATTAATTATTTGTTTATGTAATGACTGGCATTGCTGCACTTGCTCTGAAGCTAGTGTGACATCTTCACAAGCGTTATCATTGGAACTACATGCCGAAAAAAGCACTACTGAGGAAATCATTAAAGTCAGATTTTTTATCATTCTACTACTCTTATTTTTAAATAAACTTACTTAATAACAAACAATTACTTTTTTTGAATATTATTAAAACGACTCGGCATAAATAAAAACCGCTAACGACGAGATTATTGCTATACAACTTTGCAGAAAAAAGGGCGTTAATGTGATTCATTCATTATTGACAATGATTGAATTCATTCACTTCCTTTAAGTTTGGTATATAATACGTAAAAATAAAGATTAAGCATTAAGATTATTGTATTAGGGGAAAAATATGCAAGTACAAGTTGTTGATTATCGCGCTGAAGACGCCGCAAAAAAATTCGTAGAAAGTCTGCGCAATACAGGGTTTGGTGTATTAACTAATCACCCTATTCAACAGGCTTTAGTAGATAAAATATATCAAGATTGGTATACCTTCTTCTCGCAAGAAGAAAAAAAAGAATTTGCTTTTGATCCTGAAAAACAAGATGGCTACTTTAGCTCTGAAATTTCAGAAACCGCTAAGGGCCATACTAAAAAAGATATTAAAGAATATTATCATGTTTATCCTTGGGGCCGCATTCCTGAGCAACTAAAGTCAGATATTCTAACTTATTATAAAATGGCCTCAGATCTAGCCAGTGAACTGCTAGATTGGGTTGAAAAATATAGTCCGGCAGAAGTTACAAAGCATTATTCAGAGCCGTTATCGAATATGATAATGGACACGCCTAATACCTTGTTAAGAATACTCCACTATCCTCCGCTACAAGGTACGGAAGAGCCAGGTGCTATTCGCGCAGCAGCACATGAAGATATTAACCTATTAACCATTTTACCTGCCGCTAACGAGCCCGGTTTACAAGTACAAGCGCAAGATGGACAGTGGCTAGATGTTCCTGCAGATTTTGGTCACCTTATTGTAAATATTGGCGATATGTTGCAAGAAGCTTCACAAGGTTATTTTCCTTCAACGAGCCATCGAGTAGTCAACCCAACAGGTGAAAATGCGACAAAATCTCGTATATCTTTACCGCTATTTTTACATCCTCGTAACGAAGTGGTTTTGTCAGATAAACACACGCATGAAAGTTACTTGTTAGAGCGATTAAGAGAGTTAGGCGTTAAATAACATCTAATAGCCTTTTCCAAAAAAGCTTAATATAGCTTGGAACGGATTAGTTAATAAAAAAAAGCCATCACAAAGTGATGGCTTTTTAGTTTTAGCTTTTTGTCGCTAGATTTATTTAACTTTTTGCATTATCTAGCATAGATGCTTTAACTTGCGATGAAGTTTTCTTACGCTTGAATAAGCCTTTAATATCTTCAACGATAAGATAAAGACAAGGTATTAGCACTAAGGTCACTATGGTTGCAAACAATACGCCGAATGCTAACGACACCGCCATAGGTATAACAATTTGTGCTTGAGCGCTAACTTCAAAGAAGATAATCGGCACTAAACCAATAAAAGTCGTTATTGACGTTAGCATAATGGCTCTAAAGCGCTTATTGCCCGCATGCATTACCGCATCTTTAAGGCGAACACCACGTTTTCTGGCGTTGTTAACATAATCAACCATAACTAAGGAGTCATTCACCACCACCCCTGCGGCGGCTAAAATCCCCATTACTGATAAGGCACTTAAATCCATTCCTAAGATAAAGTGGCCGAGCACTGCACCTATAATACCAAACGGAATTACCACCATTATCATCATAGCTTGAGAATAAGACTTTAACGGTATGGCTAGCAGTGAGAATATAATCATTGAAGAAATAACAAAATCTCGCAACTGGCTATCAGCGCTTTCCATTTCTTCTTGAATACTGCCGGTAACCTCACTTTGCACTTGTGGATATTTTCTTAATAAATCAGGAATGAAATTATCACGAATGTCATTAGCAACTTTAAACGGCTCTACTTGTTCAGCGTCGACACTTGCCCAAACATTAATCGTACGATTACCATTTTCACGGCGTATGCGTGTAACACCTTCTTGAAGCGTAATCGTGGCTAGTTCCGACAAAGGTAATTCAGCGCCATTCGGGGCTTGGATCATAACATCGTCTACATGACCAACAGAGCTTCGTTGTTCAAGCGGGTAACGTACCATTACCTTAACTTCTTCAGTATCACGTAATATACGTTGAGCCTCTAAACCGTAAAAACTATAACCCACTTGCGAGGCGATATCTGCTAACGATAAATTCAAACTATAGGCTAATGGTTTTAATGCAAACTGCACTTCTTTAGCGCTTGTTTGACGGCTGTCATTAACATCTCCTATGCCTTTAAGAGAATTAAGTTTCAGCTTTAATTCTTTCGCTGCAGCAAGTAATTGCGCATCATTTTTACTTTCTAATCTAAAAGCAATATCACCATCATCGCGGCCACCACCAAATAAGTTATCACCTATAGTGAAGGACTTAACGCCAGGATAATTAGGAATAGCTTCTCGCCATAAATCGGCTAACTCAAATGTATTAATAGGACGAAGTTCAGGTACCACTAGCTTAACCATAAGCTGACCACTGGTTCTCGTGCGTAAATCAACCTGCATATCAGAGATCATTGAATTGCCATATTTAGCTTCAATATCTTTATCAATACGGTTTATTACCCCTTGAATATTTAACAGTGTTTCTAAGGTCGCTTTTTCAGATGCATCAACATTCATTTCCACAGTCACACGTGGAAAATCATGCGGAATTTTTGGCTGGCCAACAAAGCGAACAAAACCACCACTAAATAAACCCGCACTTATGAGCATTAAGCTGATAAAAAACATGAGTATTGCATATCGATATTCAATAAATACCGCTAAGGCCGGGCTATAATAGTTATCAATAAATTTCTTTAAATTTACATCAATCCAAGCACGCAGTCTGTCGATTGGGTTTCTCGGGTTGAAAGCTTTCATTTTCATTTTAACCAAATGCGCTGGCAAAATAAGTTTAGACTCTATCAATGAGAAAATAAGACAAAGTATAACAACCGAGCCAATTGCTTTACCGAACGCTGAAGAAGGTCCCTCACCAAAAAGAAATGGCAAGAATACAGCGATGGTGGTCAGTACACCAAATGTTGCAGGCATGGCAACACGCTTTACACCTCGAATAACATTGTCAGTACTATGGCCATGCTCTTCAATTTCATCATGAGCACTTTCTCCCATCACAATGGCGTCATCTACCACAATCCCGAGTACTAAAATGAAAGCAAAGAGGCTAATAACATTAATCGTAACATTGACAAATTCAAGCGGCATAACCAGCAATGTGCCAAGGAAACATACCGGTAAGCCCATCATTACCCAAAAAGCTAAACGTACACGAAGAAATAATGCCAACATGATAAATACCAATACGGCACCACTTTTCATGTTGTCTACCATCATATTCAAACGCCCTTCGAGGTAATAAGTCATATCTACCCAAGTTTCTAATTTCACCCCTTGAGGTAAAGTCTCAGACTTATTCTCTACATATTTTTTAACGACTTCGGCGATACCTGTAATACTTTGATTATCAGCAGCACCAATAAATAAGGTCACTGAATTTTCGCCATTAAACTTTGAATATTGTAAGCCTTCTTCAAAACCATCGTTAATGGTAGCGATTTCACCTAAAACGATTCTTGTACCGTCTGCTAAGGTTACAACCGGGATTTGTTCAAATTCATGACCACGATAAGCTTGGTTCTCTACACGCAAGTTAATGTAGCCATTTTCTGCACGAATTTGCCCAGCCGACATGTTGCGAGAATAATTACGCACTGCATTAGCAATACTATTAAAGCTCAAGCCATATTCACGCAGCTTGTCTTTACTTACCTCAATAGATATTTCGTAAGCTAAGCCACTATATAACTCTGATATATTGACCATGGGTAACTGTTGAATTTCATTATGAACTTTACGGCCAAGCTCTTTCAATTCACTATTACTTAAATCGCCATATAGGCTTAAATACATCACTTCTTGACGAAATTTTTCACGCTCTACTTTTATGCGCTCCATACCATCAGGAAAACTAGAAATTGAATCTATCGCAGATTTAACTTCTTCAAGCACTACCTGGGGATCATAATCGAGTTCAACTTCAAACCAACCATTAGAGAAGTTTCTGTTTGAATAAGTAATAACGCGTTTAAGGCCTTGTATTGTTTCCAATGCCTCTTCAATCTTAATGGTTATCCCTTCTTCCACTTCTTGTGGTGCAGCTCCTGGATAAGGTGCATTATAAGAAATCCAGTTGATCTTAACTTGCGGAAACATTTGCTTGTTAATGGTTTGAATGGTTAGCAAGCCACCCACTAAAATAAAAATCATTAATAAGTTAGCTGCAACACTATTGCGGGCAAACCAAGCGATTATGCCGACGTTGGTGTCAATACTGTGATCAATTTCCGGCTTTTCTTTAGGCGTTACCGTTGTCATGATTATTCCCCTGAGCCAGTGTCATTTTGTGCCACTTGTGATTCACTGTTTTCATCTTCTGGGTTTTGCTCATCCTGTTTAATTTTTTTATCGTCAATCAAAGCTAACTTCATGCCATCAATTGGGTAATCAAGCGCCGAAACAATAAGCTTGTCTCCATCAGCTATACCACTTGAAATTATGATATTTTGGCCATCTTGACGAACAATAGTGACAGGTGAATAATGCAATCTCGACTCATTATTCATTAAAGCAACGCGGCCATCATTAACTAAGTAGCGAGGTACGCTAGCCGCTTGAGCTATTTCGATACCCAGTACTTTGGCTTTAACGTACGAACCAAAACGCAATGGCGTTTGATCATTTTTTTGTACTAAAGCATAAGGGTCATGAATTTCAGCAACGAGATAACTCATTCGACTGGTATCGTCAATGACACCTTCGCCACGAGCAATTTTAGCGCTCCATTGTGTTTTAAGACCTGAAAAAGTACCCGTTAAATTAACCGTGGCATCTTCACCTTGATTGATCAAGAATTGTAATTGATTGTCTGCAACGGGAAGTCGTACTTCAGCAATGGCTGTGCCTAATAACTTGCCAACCATGCTACCTGTACCGACAAATGAACCTAAGCCGACATTACGGCTATCTATCATAGCATCATACGGTGCTCTAATCTCTGTACGTTCTAGGTTACGTTTAGCACGTAATATTGAGGCTTGCGCAGATTTAACTCGAGCAATTTCTTGTGCTAATTGCGGTTTACGCAAACTTAATTCTGTTGGAGATGTATCTGTTATTTGCTTCCATTCTTCTTTCGCCACTTGGCCTTGTGCTCGCTCTGTTTCGAGCGAAGCGCGAGCCGATGCCATAGTTGCTTCCGCTTCTATAAGTGCCGCTTCATAATCACTCGGATCTATGCGGGCTAATAACTGCCCTTCTTTGACAAAGCCACCACGAACAAACGTTTCAGACAGTTCAACAATTTGCCCGCTAACCTGTGCGACTAATTCTGTTTCGTATTTAGGCTTAACTACCCCGTATGAGTCTACATCTAAAGTCATTGGCGAAAGTGAAATCGATTCAACAGACACAATAGGCGTATTATCAATTTCTTCTTTTTCTGCAGGCGGTTTTTTCATACTCGAAAATACAAAGAAAATTAATAAACCAGCAATTAGAATGACAATTGGTATAATTATTTGTTTTTTCCGTGTCACAATGACGTCCTCATAAAATCTAAATTCAAAAATTTCTAGTTTAGTTAGCAATAGGATACATAATTTATTGGCTACAAAAACTAACAAAGTTGTAAATGCTTATTACAAAATTCGAGCCGACTTTAAGTGCCGCTAAAGACTAACACCAAAAAACAATACAAAACAAACAGATAGGTGAAATTATTTTTATTTTTGCAATTATTAACTTACAAAAATAAATGTAACTAAAAATAAATAATTGGTTTATTTCACCAAATAATTTATTTTTTAAAATTTTTTAGTCGATATGACTACTTGCCCACACTATTAATCAGGATGATTAAAAGTACTCGTTTTTTAATGTTAACTATAAATACATTAACATTTAATTAATAGCGGCTATGCGACAACAAATATTAACTGCATGCTTCTGCTTATAGGGTTTCTCTGGAAAGTTCATTATTATGATATTCGCTTACTTTACAGCGAAGGCTTGAAGATTACTGTACGCCGACACCAGAAAACACTACTGACTATTTATTTAACCTAAACTCTGGATAAGCAGCACGTGCTCAATGCTCCTTTTTAAGCCATTATCTGCGTTAAAACGTCGATAAATATCTCGCTCTGCATAAACGTTTTGCCTTGGAAATGGCATAAAATGAAACATTGATGGTGTAAATTCGTGATATTCACCTTGCTATAGTATTTACTTTACCACCTAAGGTTCTGATTCACTTGAGTATTAAGCAATAATCATCCAGAGTTCAGGTTATTAACTAACATCAAGTATTAACATTAGGCTTTTTCACAAAGTTACATATTGGTGACGAAATACATACTTTGATGACTTGTACCTGAAAGTAAATACTTTAAAATCAATAGTAATTTCATTGGAGGATAATTTATGTTGTCAAAAATTAATGCATTTTTTCAAAGCTTAGGCGCTCAAGAAAATTCACAAGCGCATGAAATAAGCCTCGAAATTGCTTGTAGTGTTTTATTATGTGAAGTTATGCTAGCTGATGGTCAACTTGATAGTGCAGAACAGCAAAAATTAAACGATATTATTTCAAGCCAATTTCAATTAACGCCAGCGGAAGTAACAGAAATAGTAAAGCACGCACTCGTACTTTGTGAAAATGCCACTGATTTTTATCAGTTTACTTCTAAAATAAACCAACACTACAGTCTAGAGCAACGCATTAAAATGTTAACGTTATTGTGGCAAGTTGCGTACGCTGATGGCGAGCTCGCTAGTATTGAAGAGCATATCATTCGCAAAATAGCTGATTTATTACATTTACGTCATAGTGAATACATTGAAACTAAATTAAATATTCAAGCAAAGATTAATACCGCTAAATAAAAAATCGCTACAACATGGAAAGTTATAGTTAACTTACTGCTAAATCGGTTATTATAGCCGCAAGTTAACTGACCTCAAGAAACCATATGGCAAGCATCGGCAAATACAACACTCTTCCTGTAGTAGCAATAACAGATAAAGGCGCATACTTAAATGCGAATGATTTAGGTGAGCTATTATTACCTAATCGCTTTGCACCTGAAGATTGCCAAATAGGCAGTGAGATTAAGGTTTTTATTTATGCCGATACCGCAGATCGTATTGTTGCAACAACCGAAAAACCTTTTGCTGAAGTTGACGAATTTGTTTCGTTAAAAGTTAGCCAAGTAAACAAAATGGGCGCCTTTCTTGATTGGGGTTTACCAAAAGACTTACTTGTTCCTTACAACCAGCAACATAGCGAAATGGAAGTGGGAAAATATTACCTGGTGAGAATATTCCTCGATTTAACAACCGATCGCTTAGTTGCTTCAAGTAAACTCGACAAATTTATTGATATTTGGCCAGCAGAATATCAAAAGTGGGATAAAGTTAAATTAACCATCGCTTCTAAAACAGATCTAGGCTTTAAAGCTATTATTAATGATCTGCATTGGGGCTTACTATACGATAATGAAATTTTTAAACCATTACGTACAGGTAAAAAAATTACAGGTTATATTAAGCAAGTTCGAGAAGACGGCCGTATTGATCTTTCGTTAACTCGCCCTGGCGAAGGTAAAGTAAAAGACTTTAGTGAAAAATTATTAGCTCATATTGCTGAAAATGACGGCTTTAGTCCGTTGCATGATAAAAGTGATCCTGAATTGATTAAACGAGTTTTAGGGGTAAGTAAAAAGACCTTTAAAGCTACGGTAGGTAACTTAATGAAAAATGGCAAAATCACCATAGAAGCAAACGGTATACGCTTGAAATAAACTGCACTGACTTCACTGCAAAACCATTAAAAAAAGCCCTTACGGGCTTTTTTTTGTGCGTTACTTAACAGTGGCGAAATAGCTATTAGGAATATAGCTGACTTAGCTTATGACTTAACTTACGCACTAAGCTATGTACTAACCTATGCTCTAATCTATGCACTAACTAAAGTCATTAAACGAAAGCCTTCTCAAAAAATAGATTAAACCAAAGAAGTTCGCAGTAAGTTTTATTGATTTACTGTGTACCGCCTACAGTCATTTCGTCAATTTTCAAGGTTGGCTGCCCAACGCCTACTGGAAGGCTTTGTCCGTCTTTACCACAAACACCCACCCCAGCATCAAGCTTTAAGTCATTACCGACCATGCTGACACTTTTCATTGCTTCAGGACCGCTGCCAATTAAGGTCGCCCCTTTTATAGGTGAAGTAATTTCGCCATTCTCTATTAAATAAGCTTCTGAGCTAGTAAAAACAAACTTACCTGAGGTAATGTCGACTTGCCCACCAGCAAAGTTAGGGGCGTAAATACCTTTTTTAACTGACTTAATAATATCGTCAGGTTTGTGCTCACCCGCTAGCATATAAGTGTTTGTCATACGTGGCATAGGCAAGTGGGCATAAGATTCTCTACGACCATTACCTGTGGGTTTAACGCCCATTAAGCCTGCGTTATGCTTGTCTTGCATGTAGCCTTTTAACACGCCTTTTTCAATCAATACGTTATATTGTCCCGGCGTACCTTCATCATCAATACTGACTGAACCACGACGATTAGCCATAGTGCCATCATCAACAATAGTACATAAGTCAGAAGTAACTTTTTGACCTACTTTACCCGAGAACGCAGAAGAGCCTTTACGGTTAAAGTCGCCTTCTAAGCCATGCCCTACGGCTTCATGCAATAAAACGCCAGGCCAACCTGCCCCAAGTACAACCGGCATTAAACCGGCTGGTGAATCAATAGCAACTAGGTTAACTAAAGCTTGTCTAACGGCCTCTTCAGCATAAGCTAAATAGCGTGGCTTGTTATTGTCTAATTCGAAGAAATAACTATAGTCTGTACGCGCACCACCACCTGAACTAGCACGCTCTCGCTTACCATTTTCTTCAACTAGTACTGAACAATTAAGTCGTACTAATGGTCGAATATCAGTGGCATAAGTACCATCACTAGCGGCGACTAATATTTTTTCGTATACACCTGACAAGCTAACAATAACTTGTTTAACACGTTTATCCACACTGCGGGCATGCGCTTCTACTTCATGCAAAAGCGTAATTTTTTGCTCTTGAGGTAAGCTTGCCAACGGATCCATAACTTTATAAAGCATTGGGTTTTGTTGCATTGTTTTGCCATCAAAAACCTGTACTCGTGCAGACTTTTCGGCAATAGCGATACCTTTAGCAGCATCGGCAGCTTTTTTTAATGCCGCTGGAGAAATATCATCTGAGTAGGCAAAGCCCGTTTTCTCACCTGAAATAGCGCGAACACCTACGCCACGCTCAATGTTATAAGAGCCTTCTTTGACAATACCATCTTCTAACATCCAAGACTCATGACTGCTAGATTGAAAGTATAAATCGGCTAAATCAATTTTACGTTGGAAGATATTATCCAAGGTATCCATCAACATACTTTCATCAATTTTACTATTGGCTAAGAGCTCAGTCTCAACATTATTCATACGACATCAACTTATTTTTAAAACGATTATGAGTGGCAACAGGCATAGCTTTACGCACCTTGTCTAATTCTTCTGCTTGGTATTTAGCACAAATTATACCTTTACCCGTATCTAGCTGGGTCAGGATTTCGCCCCAAGGGCTAATAATCATACTGTGGCCCCAAGTTTCACGGCCATTTAAATGCACGCCTTCTTGACCTGCAGCAATAATATAAACTTGATTTTCAATTGCACGAGCTTGTAATAATGTTTGCCAATGCGCAGCACCAGTTACACGGGTAAAGGCACTAGGTACGGTAATAATTTTTGCTCCCTGCTGAGATAATTGTCGAAACAATTCAGGAAAGCGTAAATCATAGCAAATAGATAAGCCGATCTTAACACCAGCAACATCAACTACGCTAACATGGTCGCCCGCTTTAACGTAGCGAGATTCACAGTAATTTTTTTCGTTATCTGCTACCGCAACATCAAATAAGTGAATTTTATCATAACTGGTGAGTTCTTCTCCATCAGGAGAAAAAACAAAACAAGTATTGGTAAATTTATCAGCAATATTAGATAACACAGGAATACTACCAGCCACTAAAAAAACATTATATTTTTTTGCTAGTGCGGCAAGTTTGACTCTTAAACTACCTTTTGCTTGATGCTCTTGCGCTAAGGTTAATTGAGCTAGGTCCTTACCCCCAAAAAATAAACAGCATTCTGGTAAAACAACTAATTGTTGTTCAGCCTGTTCTAGGGTTAATAATTGTTGCTCGATATCACTAATATTGTCATCGACATTAGTGCTTGAGGTCATTTGAATTGCACAAATTTGCATTACTTTACTGCCATGTTCAAGATCCATCAAAGTTATCACTTTCAGGATTAGGTTCTATTGGGTTTTCTGAGCCAGATAAACCACTATCGCTCTCTGGTAGCTTATCGACTATTTTAGGTGGTGATGATTTGCCAACACTAATGTTTTTATTTTTTCTGCTCACTTGCTTAAATAGTGGTTCATCCAAGTTACCTGTTACTTCGAAATTTATTTCCGCGATAACTGAAGATGTGATCACTTCATCAAGTGCAACACCAGCTAAAAATGTTACTGGATTTAAAGTCGCTATCCAAGCTAGCACGGGCAAACTAGAAGTTAAATTTGGCTTATAAGTCATCCGGTAATCTAATTCGCTATTGTTTAAGTTGGTATTACCGACAACACTTAAGTCGCCAGCGGCACCTTTCATTAAGACATTATCGGTATAAGCTACGCCATCTTTTAAAGAGAAATCACCTTTTAGTTCACTATAGAACATGCCATCGCTGAAAATATCTCTAAAGTCGAAACTGAGCTTACGCACCAACGACTGCAGGCTTAAAAATGAAAATATACGAACGCCTTTATCATCAACATCAGCTAAATAGCCATCATTAAAGCTTGTAGATAATGCACCGTTAAGTGTGGCCATGGCAAAGTCATGTGGGCCGCCTTGCCAAGTAAGGTCATAATCCATATTTACCCCACTGTCTTTTATAATCGACACTAAGCCTATATTTTCAATTTCACGTGCAACGTTATTCGTCGCTAAACTGCCTTTAATTGAGGTAATAGATTGGCTGCTATTTAGTTGCCACTTCGCATCAAAAACAAGGCTACTTTTATCCCTGTTCGCTTTAAAGTTATTCAGTAGCAGTGTGTCGTTATTCTCACGCGTTATAGTGAAGTTAACCTCTCCAAAGTCAAAGCTATCAAATTTACAACTAGCACAGGCAACCTTCAATGGCGGGAAGGCGGTAAATATTTCTGCATTACTTTCTTGGTCAATAATAGTGGGGGCTTTCTGTGGAGCAGCGCTCAACACTTCCCCGTCTGAGTTAGTATTGGTTGTTGCTTGAGTATTTTCAGTATCCGCTGTGGGAATATTTTCTTTTGGCTTATTACTCTCTAGATTATCGGCTTGTGTCACAGCAGTGATCTGCGCAATATCTTCACGCGTATTGTCGATGTTTGCTGCTGGCTCGATTTCAGGCTGAGTGGTAATTAAGTGAATAAAATCAGCATCTATATCTATTCCTTGCGATAACCAGTCAGGATAAAACTTGGCTGAGCCTCTAAGCTCTTTGGCATTAATATCCAGTAGCCACCAATTTGGTTGAGGAACAAAGTCAAAGTTAATTTCTTGAAAGTTATGCCCATAAACATTTAAGTTTGCTACTTGTCCGTGTATCTTTTCAGGGATAGAAAACAAACTTGCTTGCGTTACTTCAACACTGGCTAAGTTATTTGATGGCGGCTTAGCTAAATTCGGTTCGCTTACCTCAGCATTTACTGCTGACAGTATATCTACTACTAATGGCTGCCATTCTTGGTAATCGGCATCCACTAAATCCGCCGTTATATTAAACCCTTGTGTAGGCAGCCAAGATTGTTGTTTACCTAAGACCAAATGCGCTAATGAAAACTGCTGTTTCTGGTGTTCTAGTAATCCATAAAAGTTAATATTGTTACCTACTCTAGCATTGATAGTGCTACTTTTGTCATCGCCAAAAGCATGTAAATTAACTGTAATGGGTTGCTCTGCAGCTTTACTAAAGGGTAATGGCAGCGCCAGCGCTACATCATCTAAATTAGGGGTGATTTTATAGTCATAAAAAAATTGTTCGCCAATAAATTCAAGCTCAAGCATGCCTTGCCAAGCAACTTTACCATTAACATATTTAATCAATTCTTCAGGTAATTGCGCTTGCCACTGCTCGGTTTGCCATTGGCCTAAAGTTTCAATGTTAACGTTATAAAGTTCAGATTTTTGCTGTGCTGTTACATTTATTGTTAATGGCATACCCCGCCAATCAAGCTTAACGCCAGTCGCTGTTATTTTATCATTATGGTAATCAAGGCGACCGTTAACTTGTTTGAAGTTCATTGCTGGCGTTTGCAGTGCCACGGCATTATTTTTAAAATCTACATGGCCTTTCGCTATTACATTTTCAGGTGTTGCTAAGGGCAGTATTAATGAAAAATCGCCATCGATAGGCGCCGAAACAATCACTTGGTCTAAGATTGCTCCAACCGAATCCTGCATTGGGCTAGCGTTCATTAATTGCCTAACTAATTGTGGCTGTGTTTGTGTAAAACTGGCATCTACGGTTAATACACCTTCACCAGCTAAGTCAGCAATTGCTGCCTCAACACCGGTAACATCAATACCCGTTAACGTGCCTTCGCGGCCAGTAATGAGCATACTATTATTGGTAAAGTTAAGGTTAGCTGAAAAGCTTTCTATTGCTGGCCACTCAGGGTCAAACCTAAAGGTGCTTTCTGCTAATTCTGCATTTACAACAAAAATACCTTCGTTGTTATTAAATGGAAAGCTTTGTAGTGGACCATTAAATAAAACCAATGCTTGGTTAACTTTTCCTTCGATGATAGCACCGTTGAGGTAGTTAACTAAGTTATCACCCATTAATAAATGCGGATAAAAGTATTCCGCAAATTTAGCATCGCCTTTACTCACGCTGGCTAACAATGCCATGCTCGCAGGTGTATCTTTTACACTATTAACGGCTAGGTCGGCTGTTAACGATATTTGTGGTGACGTAAAGGCAATATCTTCCACCGAAAGCTGCCAGCCATCAGCTAGAAATTTAGCATTGATCAAACTACGTAAGCGCGTATACGGAATAGGATATTTAAAGTGTTTATCAAAATGAAGCGCCCCATCAACTGCATTTAGCGATATTTGCAGTTGATTATTGGCATAAACAAGCTCGCCACTGACATTATCAATACCTGGTATACCTTGACTGAAATGACTATCAATATCATTAAAGCTTGCGGTAAATGCCGTGTCATTGGCATTAGTGCGAAAATATATATCTTCAACTCGACCAACGGCGTCAAGATCAAAGAGTAATTTTTCAAGACCAACATCATCGGATAAAAGTGGCGATATCCCCTCAAAACTGGCAAGTTCTATGGCATTGATATAGCCATAAATATTTTCATCATTCGCATTGGCTGTTAATGATATTTTATTGGTTTCTACGCCGTTTCGTTTCACCGTAATTGGCGATGTTACTGCGCTAAATGCTAATGATTCAGACACCTTTATTTGAATATCACCACCAACAACTTCAAAAGTTTGTGCCTTGTTTTGATGTTGCCAAATAATTTCATTTTTTCCTAAGGCGAACTGAATAAGTTCAGGTTGACCTGCGTTAACAGTTAACCAAGCATTAAAATTAATTGCTGAATGTGTGTTTGCGTCTTTAATAGCTAAAACTCGCCCTAACCAGGGAGTAATGTCGATTTCGTTAGCTTCAAGGTAAGCTTGGCCACTTAATCTATCAAACTTAGGTCCTTTAAAATCTAATAAGACCTTCAGGTTATTTGAGCTAAGCCCATCAACAATAACCGTGCCGTTAGCTCTATGACGGTCATCTTTGTTAACCCAAAATAATTCATTTATGGTAAAAGCGCGCGTACCCGACGATGTGCGATAAAGTACATGACTATCGCGAATAGAAAAACGAGAAATTTGCTCTAAAAATATGGCTGAAAGTGAATCCAGTAAATTATCTTCACTAGCTTTTTCATCAAGTTCTTCGTCGGAGTTTGCTAAGCTTACTTGTTCAAAGTCCAACTCAGCACCTGAGATAACAAAGTCTGTTGTCACCCATTGCCTTGTTCGAATACTGCGCCAAAAATCGAGTTCAACCGCTAAGTTATCAATATAAATTTGACTGTTATTACCAGCTAAAAGCTCAACTTGTCTACTGATTAATGTCGGGCCTGATTTGCCCCAACCCATAGCTAATGAGCCAATTGAAATATTGCTGTTGTAGCTATTATTTAAAAAATCTTCAACATCTTCACGATAATTATGCGCGTAGGGTAAAAATAAGCGTAATGTACTAATTAACACGGCAAAAACTACTAACAACACTGCAAGTAGTTTATACAGACGTTTAAGCCATCTATTTAGTACCGTGGAAACACTCATTACGTTTTGGCCATACCTTTACTTTACTTAAATTGACTTGATTACTGCTTGTGAAGTCTCAGTTATAGCTACATCATTACCACATCAAACTGTTCTTGATTATACATGTTTTCTGTTTGTACTTTAATTTGCTTACCAATGAATACTTCAAGCTCAGCTAGGTTATGATATTCGTCATTCTCAAGTGATTCACTGACTGAAGCAGAGGTATAAACAATAAATTTATCTGCATCATAAGCGCGATTTACTCGCACAATTTCTCGTAAAATCTCAAAACAAACCGTTTCAACGGTTTTCATATAGCCTCGGCCATGACAAACGTCACATTCTCCACATAAAATATGCTCTAAACTTTCACGCGTACGTTTGCGGGTCATTTCAACTAGCCCTAGTGAAGAAAACCCAGATATACTGTATTTCACGTTATCTTTTGACATGGCAACGTCTAAGCTATGTAAAACACGGCGTTGATGTTCTTTGTCATGCATATCTATAAAATCAACAATAATAATACCACCTAGGTTTCTCAACCTAAGTTGGCGGGCAATGGCTTGCGTTGCTTCAATGTTAGTATTAAAAATGGTTTCTTCTAAATTACGATGCCCAACAAATGCACCGGTATTTATGTCAATGGTAGTCATAGCTTCTGTTTGATCTATGATTAACGAGCCACCTGACTTTAATTCTATTTTACGATGCAGCGAACGTTGTATTTCGTTTTCAACATCGAACAAATCAAAAATTGGCCGTTCGCCTGGGTAATATTCGAGTACAGAAGTTAGATTAGGGACAAACTCAGTGGTAAATTCAACTAATTGTTCATAAGTGAGTTTTGAGTCAACCCGAATACGTTCGAGTGATACACCAACAAAATCTCTTAACATGCGAAATGCTAAAGATAAATCTTGGTAAATTGGGTCTTTGGTTTGTTTACGTTCTTTTCGTTCAATGACTTTTGCCCACACACGACGAAGAAATTCAGCATCGTGCTCTAGCTCATCTTTACCTGCGCCTTCAGCCGCTGTTCTGACAATAAAGCCATGGTTTTTGCCACAATAAGGTGTGACGATAGTTTTCAGTCGTTTGCGCTCTGCGGGATCTTCTATACGTTGTGATATACCGGCATGGCTAGCATCAGGCATTAACACTAAGTATCGCGCTGCTATGGTTATATCAGTAGTTAATCGAGCGCCTTTAGTGCCAAGCGGGTCTTTAACAACTTGCACAACAATATATTGCCCTTCGTGAACCAAGTTTCTAATGTCTGGCACCTGGTCGCTATTATGCTCTTCATTTAAAATTAATTTAGAATTGATATCTGAGGCGTGCAGAAAAGCAGCTTTACCTAAATTTATGTCAACAAAAGCGGCTTGCATACCGGGTAATACACGGATAATTTTACCTAGGTATATATTACCTACTAAGCCACGACGAGCTTCACGTTCTATATGAACTTCTTGCAGTGAACCGTTTTCGATTAATGCTACCCTGGTTTCGCTTGGTGTAACATTGATAAGTAATTCACCGCTCATTTCGCTTCCCGTTTAGTCTTTTGTTATTGAAGAGTGTACGCCGAATGCCGACAGTAATTGTGCAGTTTCATATAAAGGTAGGCCAACCACTGCTGAATAACTGCCGCGAATTTGTTTAACAAACTGGCCTGCTATTCCTTGAATACCGTAAGCACCTGCTTTGTCTTGCGGCTCACCAGTTTGCCAATAGCGAATTATTTCTTGTTCGCTCAGTACTTTAAAATCTACTTCAGTTCTGACCACAATAACTTCACTACGTTCACCTTTTACTACAGCAACAGCAGTAATAACTTGATGTGAATTACCCGATAACATACTGAGTATAGCGATGCATTCATCAAGCGATGCCGGTTTTCCTAAAATATTAGTACCAAAGACCACACTAGTATCTGAGCCTAATACCGCAACATTTTCGTCATATTGTTGGGCAATAACACTCGCCTTTTCAACGGCTAAACGGGCAACATATTGCTTTGGTGATTCTTGAGGTAGAACACTTTCATCAATGTCAGCTGGTAAACAAGTAAATTGATAACCTAGTTGTTCGAGTAATTCTTTTCGACGCGGTGATTGCGACGCTAAAATCAAAGTAGTAGACATGTTATTTAATTCTAAAATTTCGTCTTATTTTACGTAAAAGTAAAAAAGCCCAAGGCCAGAGGATTATGGTTGTGAATACCGGATATAAATAGCTCGGTAAAAAAACTGCATCGGTTAAAAATCGTTGCAGCCAAAAAACAATTAAGTGATATAACGCTGATAGTACTCCAACAATAAGTGCTTGTTGCCAAACCGAAAAGTTGCGTATTTTTTGAAAATTACCGGCAACTATGTAAACCGCAATAGCCATTGCGCCAGCATGTACACCTAAAGTTGAACCTAGCAGTACATCGAGAATAAAACCTAGCACCCAAGCAGAAATAACGTTGACGCGAGAAGGTAATGCCAAGCACCAATACAGTAAAACCACTAATACCCAGTCAGGTCGAAAAGCATCAACACTTAATGGCAAAGGCATAATGCTAGCCATTAATGCTACTAAAAATGTCAGAAGAATAATTAAACGACTTGCTATGGTCATTGTTTTTCTGCCTTTTTATTTGGCGAACTTTCCGCTGCTATTGGCTTTTGCTCATTAGGCTGTTCTGGCCATAACAATAACACATAACGTAAGCGATCAATCTTAGCAACAGGTTGGCTTTGAATTTGAGAAAAGGCTCGTGATTCATCTTGAATAACCGAAGAAACTTTTGCTACAGGGTAACCTTCAGGAAATTTACTGCCTAAGCCAGAGGTTACTAATAAATCACCTACGCGAATATCACTACTGTGAGGAACATGGTTATGTGTTAAGCGATCTATCACACCAACACCACTCGCGATTAAGCGTAAGCCATTGCGACTAATTCTTACTGGCACAGCATGAGTAACATCAGTGATCAGTAGCACCCGACTGCTGCTAGTACCCACATGCAAAATTTGGCCAACAATACCTTCATCGTCAATAACGGCTTGGCCTTCGTACACGCCATCATTCGCACCACGGTTTATGACTACTTGATGGGTATAAGGATCACTATCAACGGCAAGAATTTCGGCAACCATTTTTTTGGCATCGCTTCGAACCGGTGAAGCCAGTAAGGCTCGTAATCGATTATTTTCACGCTTAACAATATCTAATTGTAAAGCCTGTTCATGGAAGACTAATTCGTTGATTTTGTATTGTTCATTGTCATCAATAAGCTGACGACGGGTAACAATATTTTCTGCCGCCCAGTTCATCATTTGTTTGGGCGCGGTAGCTAAATATTGTAAAGGGCTAACCATAGATTGCAAAAAGCCTCGGGCGGACTCGAAGCTATTCATTTTATGGTCGAAAAAAATTAATGCCGCAGAACAAAGCAGCACCAAAATAAGTCGGTGCTGCGGGGCCGGTCCATGCTTAAAGATAGGATTCATAAATTAAACTTGTATAAATACTAATTTAGTATTTTATTCGTATGAGAATAAATCGCCGCCGTGCATATCAATCATTTCAATCGCTTTACCGCCACCACGAGCTACACAAGTTAATGGGTCATCAGCAACAACAACAGGGATACCGGTTTCTTCCATTAATAAACGGTCTAAACCTTTAAGTAATGCGCCACCACCCGTTAGGATCATGCCGCGCTCTGAAATATCAGACGCTAATTCTGGAGGTGATTGTTCTAGGGCAACCATAATAGCACTAACTATACCGGTTAAAGGCTCTTGAAGCGCTTCTAATATTTCATTGCTATTTAACGTGAAACTACGCGGTACACCTTCGGCTAAGTTGCGGCCACGTACTTCAATTTCAATCACTTCTTCGCCTGGATAAGCAGAGCCAATTTCATGTTTAATGCGCTCAGCAGTTGCTTCACCAATTAAACTACCAAAATTACGACGAACGTAATTGATTATGGCATCGTCAAACTTATCACCACCAATGCGAACTGAAGAAGAATACACCACACCATTGAGTGAAATAATACCAACTTCAGTCGTACCACCACCAATATCAACCACCATTGAACCGGTAGCTTCTGATACTGGCATTCCAGCGCCAATTGCTGCAGCCATTGGCTCATCAATTAAATAGACTTCACGTGCGCCAGCACCTAATGCCGACTCACGAATTGCACGGCGCTCTACTTGTGTTGACCCACAAGGAACACACACTAAAACACGTGGGCTAGGTCGTAAAAAATTATTGCTGTGCACTTGTTTAATAAAGTACTGCAACATTTTTTCAGTAACAAAAAAGTTAGCAATAACGCCATCTTTCATTGGTCGAATTGCTTCAATATTCCCAGGAGTACGGCCTAACATTTGTTTGGCAGCAGTACCTACAGCGGCTACACTTTTAGAGCCACCAGAACGGTCTTGACGAATAGCAACAACTGAAGGCTCATCTAAAACTATGCCTTGGTCTTTTACATAAATCAGGGTATTTGCGGTTCCTAAGTCGATTGATAAATCGTTAGAAAACATGCCGCGTAATTTCTTAAACATATTGTCGAAATGTCCTTTAAACATCACCTAGGCAACAAATTGCCAGAATATTATTGTGCTGAATTTGCAAGCATTGCTTAACTTACACATAGCTTACAAATGATATTTTGTATTATTAACACGCTATCATACCGCAGACTATAGTACTTGTGTTATTTCAATAACAAAAATATCATTAAATTTTAAGATATTTTTGTTATTAGTGAAGCTAAACCATGGTTTGCTCGCTCAAATTCCTACCTTTGCTCTAATACAAATAATATGACGAACTAATTCACCACTTCGCGCCATGAAATTATGCGGTCGTTGCCTCGATACATACCAAAACTTAATAGCGCACTAGGATTGTCATCGTAAAAATTACCATCACTGTCTGTATCAATGTCGTTCCATTTAAATTTCAACCAGCTTGGCACTTCATATTCCCATTCCAGTGCACCTTGTTGTGCCGGAGCGGCATAAAGTAATTGATTTTGTCGACCGTTAATAAAAAGCCCAGAAATACTTGCCTCGGTATGACTAGCTTGTATTGCATCATTGCCTATATCCAGCAAACGATAATCCCAAAGATTCATGTTTCCTGAGTATTTTGCACCTGCCACTTTATTGCCTACCTGCGGTGCTAAACAGCTTTCATCTTGATGCTCATTAAAGTTTGTTCCGTCATAAACCTGAATGCTCATTGGCACTCTTAATTTAGCATTTTCTGAGCCATAAGCATTGTCTAATACCATACGAGCAAAGCGAATATTTACCCCGCCAGTGGTAAATTTCTCAATGGCAGATTCATCAACTATATTCGTTGTAGGCTCAGTTAATAAGCTAATATTATCGGTATCGGTTATTTGCTCTGTCACAAAAGGTACTTTTGCATCAAAGGGTGCCAATAAGCTTGTATCATTATGGTTATAACTAAAATGGTCACTGTCAGAAAAAGTATAAAGCCACTCACCTGGAATTAAATTACGATCGTCATCAATACTTGCGCTTAAGCTACCTGACTCCATTTCAGCAGTTAAAGCAACAGGGTTATCAGGTATATTTCCAACCATTGGCTGACTGTCGTCATGTGTTGGCAAAGTAATGTCTATTCCTGATGACGTTAACTTCATAAAGCCTTCAGACTCTCCTAAGGTATAGTTTTTCGTAATTTCATTGTTCGCATTGTAGGCTGTTATCGTTATTTTTGGTGCAAGGCTATAAGCAATGGCACCTTTGTCTTCACTGGTACGTTGCCCGGTATAGGCCCAATCAGAAAATGCACAAACACCGACAGCATCAGGATAAGCATAGGCATCAAAATTACCTTTATGATCTTCCTTTACTGACTGTTTAAAGTAGGCTGGTGTAAAACGACCAATATCTATCCCTTGTGCACCCGTTGAATTGCTTGCAGTAACTAAACCATTGATATTGCCTAGGCCACCATAATTAATATCTTGCAAGTCTATATGAATGATCCCAACTTCATCGTATTGAGCACCATTAAATAACGATTGGCCTTTTACATTCTCGCTAAAGCTATTCAGTACAACATTTTTAGTCTCAGCTTGAATAGTCTGCCCTGGGGCGAAAGTAAAATTCCCTGCAACACTTCCGTTAAGCCTTGGTGCAACTTTATAAGCCGTCATTTGTAACTGGCCATCAGCTTGACGATAATTCTGTGTTAAATCACCGGCTAAGTTAAGCGCTTCAACCTTAAAATTAAAGCTATCACCCGCTTTGTGCGTGATTGTACTTGTACTGCTATTACCCTTTATTTCCTCTGTAGCATGAGTAGCCAAAAGCTGAAATCGAGCTGGTTTCACCCAAAAGTCGATTGAGCTATCTGATATTGAAATATCAGCATTAGTATATTTTGCATGTAAGCGAATCTTACCCGCGTCTAAGTAATTAGGTGTAGGAATAATGGCAATACTGTCATTACCAAAATTCAACGATACATTATCGCTAAATTGTGGATACTTCGCGATATTAGTATTACTTGTTTGAAATGCTAAGCCGGCATTAAACGAAACGTCAGGCGTAACATTTTCCTGAGCAATACTGATATTGACCTCGCCATTAAATATGCCTTCACACACACCATTATTATTCTTTACCGCTTGTAACTTTAAGGTTTCTCTGAATATTTTACCGGCTGTTTGATGACTAATAATTTCACTATTGCTATCTCCGTAAAGAAACCTAAAGCCTGCATCTTCAAAAGACATATCACAACTTGTACCGAACCCAGAACATTCAACAGCATTGCTGGCTGCTACACTGGCGTTGTCTATAGATAAAATAATGGTTTCAGCGGTGGTATGACCGAAGTTAATATGGGTACTACCGGTAAAAGTAGGGGTCGCTTTAGTTACTAAACCGCTTACTGGACTGGTTATATTGAAGTCTAAACTAACTGATTCTGTACTTTCAGTTGTGCAGTCAATGTCAACACAGGCTTTTATCGTAATAGGTTCAGGCGCGCACGTTAAACCTCGGCCATCATGGCCTATTTCGAAATGATGAATGCGTGCACAATCACTTGCTGCTCGAGTTGAGCCATCATAGTTTTTGTTCTTTGACTGGTTATTATAAATTCTAGTCACGTCGTCAGCAGTCAAGACACTGTCAAAAACAATAAACTCATCTAGGGGTGCTCTAAATCCTTGCGGGTTACTTGAACTAACATCATCGAAAGATGTACCGATAAATTTCAATGTTCCAGCGGGCGCTAAATTTATCGTTTCAACAAAACTGCCATCTATGTATAAACTTGTTTGTTCATTACTATAAATTAATGCCAAATGATGCCAATCATTATTAATACTATTAAAGCTATAGTTACCATTAATTGCTCTTCTGGTATCACCGTCATAAACTCCCCAACGCCAACTATTATTTCGATCGAGATACAGTAAATCGCCACCTGCGGCCATTGCGCCTAGAATAAAGTAACGATTGCCCGCGGTATCTGTTGGCTTTTTAAACCAAGTTGAAACACTAAAATCAGCCGGTAAGGGAATACTGGTTTGTACATGTTGAAGCGCATCGCTAATGGCTAATGCTTTTTCAATTTTTGCATCATAGCTTGTGTTAACACCATTATGACTTGTTCCAGAATAATTCCCTAGTTGATCAATTACTTCATTGCCTGAGCCAATGTAGCTGCACTGATCAAACTGAAAATTAGCGATAGGACTCGCACAGAAACTGCTATTTAATTTGAAATCGGCAGCACCGGTGAATGATCTATCGCCATGATTATTCATACTATGAAAACGAAAAATTTTAGCGTTAACGGGCGTAAAATTAAACGTTTGTGCCGGTGTTATATTTGCCGCAGTAAAAATGTAGCTTGGCGTAATTGCCTCACCTAACAATTTAAAGTCGGCTAAGCCAGTAATAGAAGGATCGCCATGGTTTTTAATCGTAACAATACGCGCACCAATAACGCCAGAAACCGTATCTTCATCATCAAGCACTATTTTAAAAGGTGTTGAAGTCATTGGTAAATTAAACGTGCTCGCGGCTGTTACTGACTTACCTACAACTTCAAATTCTCGAAGACCCGTAATCGAAGGATCGCCATAATTATTAATAGTAATTAATTTAACATCGGTTACATCTATAGGAATGTCGTTAATATCAAGTTGAAAGCTTTCTAGGTTACTTTGCATAGCGGCGATGAAGGTTTTAGTTTCAGTGACCGAAGGCCCCTGTATTTTAAACTCTTTAGCGCCAACATATGTTGGATCGCCATAGTTGCTGATAGTAATGAGTTTCACATCGGTAACTTGAGTTGGAATATCAACATCATCTAATATGTAGCTTTCACCATTGTCATGCATAGCGGCGACAAAAGTTTTCGTTTCCGTCACTGATGGTCCTAGCAGCTTTAACTCTCTTGCTCCTACGAATGAAGGATCGCCATAATTACTTATAGTAATTAATTTTACGTCGGTAACGTCTTCAGGTACATCGTTGCTATCAAGGGTGAATGTTTCGCCGTTTCTATGCATTGCGGCCGTAAAGGTTTTAGACCCATTTACTGACGTACCTCTAAGCTTAAGCTCTTTAGCACCGATAAAAGAAGGATCACCATAGTTAGTAATAGTTCTAAATCGCACATTTGTTACACCAACCGGCTGATCAGCTGATGCAATAGTAAAGGTTTCGCCATTATCATGCATAGCTGCAGAATAGGTATATAACTGCCCCGATAAGGTGCCTATTACTTTAAACTCTATCGCACCCGTGTAGGTTGCATCCCCGTAGTTTGACAATGTTCTAAGGCGAAGAGCGGTTACATTACTTTGCGGTGTTATAGTCCAATTTTGTTGGTTACTATTCATAGCTGCAGTAAATATAGTACCACCTGACGGCGCCTCTATGGTTTGCCAGGCACCGCCTGAAATTTGAATATCAACTTCAAAAGTTTGTATTGAGATATCATTATTGCCATAATTAATCAGTGAAATGGTATCAATGCTGATCGCATCGCCAGCAATGCCGTCAAAGTTACTGTCAAAACTAAATGATAAAGTATTGGTCTGTTTTCTAGAAAGCCAACGGGTACTGTTATCACCATCGTGCATATTTTTAGCACCATAGCTTGTTGAGTTATACTCACTGTCAATTCCAGTTAAACTACCGCCATTTGCTGCTAAGGCGAAGTTATAGTTAGGCGTATTTGTTCCGGCACTGGATACTGGTAATTTTGTCCAATTACTATTAGCTAACGTTTTAACTTCTACCTGAAATTTGTTAATTGCCCGATCGTTACTCCCATAGTTAACTAAGTAAAAGCTCTCTAGAGTGAAAAGATCTTCCGCGCCTGCTTGAATACCGTCTTCATTAGCATCAAATTGAAAGTCTAATGTGTTATTACTTTTTCTACTCAGCCATAGGCTATTTTGGTCACCGTCATGAATATTTTTAGCACCATAACTTGTTGAGTTATACTCACTGTCGATAGCCGTTAACATGCCTCCTTGTTGTGCTAAAGCAAAGTTATAATTAGCTTCTCCTGCAGTTGAGCCAGGCACATTTATTTTCGACCAGTTAGGGTTGCTTTTTGTTTTTACTGCAATTTGAAATGTTTTGATTGAACGATCATCGTTGCCATAGTTAACTAAATAAAATTGCTCTAACGTAAATAGATCTTCAGCTGAGGCGAGAGAACCATTTTCATCTGCATCAAATTGAAAGGCTAATTCATTATTGCTTTTACGGCTTAACCAGAATGTATTTTGATCACCGTCATGAATATTTTTCGCGGCATAGCTTGTAGTATTATATTCACTATCAATGCTAACTAATTTGCCACCGTGATGTGACATAGCAAAATTATAATCGGGTTGCCCAATACTGGCACCTGGAACATTAATTTTCGTCCAATTAGGGTTGTCGCTAGTTTTAACTGCTAGCTGAAATTGTTGAATTGCTCGATCGTCATTGCCATAGTTTCGTAAGTAAATACTGTTTAGGGTAAAAAGGTCTTCTGCTGCGCCAAGGGTACCGTTTTCATCTGCATCAAATTGAAAAGCCAATTCATTATTGCTTTTACGACTTAACCACCTTGTGTTTTGGTCGCCATCATGAATATTTTTAGCACCAAAGCTCGTTGAATTATATTCGCTATCAATTTTAACCAAGGTGCCACCATGATGTGACATGGCGAAGTTATAGTTTTCCTCACCAATTATCGCACTTGGCACATTAATTTTATGCCAATCAGGATTTGCTAGCGTTTTAACGGCAACTTGAAACTGCTTCACTGAGCGGTCATTATTGCCAATGTTCTCAATGTTAATTTTGTCTAGGGTAAAAACATCTGCAGAGTCACCTTCTGCCCCCGTTATACCATTGTTGTTAGGGTCGAAGGTAAACTCAATAGTGTTATTACCTTTGCGACTTAACCATAGAGAATTTTGATCACCATCTTGCATGTTTTCAGCATGGTAACTAGTTGTATTATATTGGCTGTCGATGGCACCGAGAACTCCACCATCTTGGAAGCGAGTATAAACATACTCTTCATCGCCAGCGGCGGTACCTGGAACCTGTAATTTTTGCCAAGTTGAACCATCATAAGTAATTTCAACTTGAAACTGTTTAACCGAACGATCATCTATTCCATAGTTGGTTATTTCGAGTTCATTAATGGTAATACCATTACCAGCTGATCCATCCCAGTCTGTATCAAAATTATATTCTATAACATTGTTAGATTTACGAGACAGCCAACGAGAATACCGGTCACCATCATTAATGTTTTCTGCTGAATAAGAGGTAGAGTTATATTCTGCATCAACAGATACTAGTCGAGCCCCTTGCGCCCAACTTAAATAATCTAGATAGCCTACCGGGTTTTCATCAGCAATCATGGGCTTCCAACCTGCTGAACCTGCGTTTGCACTTAGGCCTTCATCTTCAGTGCTCAATAATACAAATTGATTTACACCCCGATCATCGCCGCCATAATTAGTTAATTCGAAGCCATTAAAACACATGGCACCGTTACTTTCTGATAATTGAAAGTTTAAATTATTACTTTGAGAGCGTGATAGCCAACGTGTTGAGGGATCATTATCGAGTAAGTTTTCTGCTGCCCATGTTGTACTGTTATATTGCGAGTCAATCAGGGTGATGTCTGATGAAGATAAAGCATCGGCATAAGCATAACTAGTCAATAAACAAGCTATTACAATGATCTTTTTCATATAAGGAATGAAGGTTCCCTGCTGCATATGTGTTGTAACCTTTAATCTGAAATTGTAACTTGGTGAGGCAATGTAGAGATAATTTGAAGTGTTGAATTCATGAATGAGTTGACATAAATAACCTTAATATTATCGATAAAACCACTGTAATTCGTTTAATTAACTCAGTGACTAATACTTACCTTTCTGCTTTTTATAATATTTCATGCAATAATAACATGTTATTTAGTTATTTCATCTTAGAAGGCATAGTGAATGTACATCGCAGTAATCAAAAGAAGTGTAATTATTTTTTTAATCGCCGGCTGTAGTCCAGAGCATAAGTCGAATACGATGGATAATAATGCAGTAAATGAAGCTATAGCCTTAGATGAAACTCTAACCTTAGATGAAGCTGAATTAGTAAAAGAGCGACAAAAGCAAGTAGAGTTACTTGACAAAGAACTTCAGTTATCAGTTAAAAATCAACGTATTGAAAATGAAAATCAATTACTTCAAAATGCGAATAATATTCAAAATGGCGCTGAAACCGAGTTATTGAAAACGCAAAAAGAAGAATCTATGTTAGCCGAGGAAGCACTTTTAGAAAATGCTAATAGTCGAGCAAGTAATTTAATCACTCAATAACTAAAATAGATATTTATAAATAAACTCAGCATAAAGTATAGCTATATTGCGCAATTCAATATAGCTATTGTTATAGGTCGAAGCTTAATTAATGCTTTATTTTTCAATTTCTTGCCATGAAATAATACGGTCGTTTCCACGATAAATACCAAAGCTTAATAAGGCGCTAGGATTGTCATCATAAAAGTTATTGTCAGAACCTGTATCTAGCGCATCCCATTTAAACTTAAACCAATCAGGTACTTCATACTCCCACTCAAGCATGCCTTGTTTATCTGGGCGACTAAATAGCAATTGATTCTGTATGCCTAACTCAAAAATACCTGAAACACTCGCGGTGGTATCTCCAACCTGAATGGCATCTGTATCAATATCAATTAAACGATAATCCCAAAGATCCATATTACCCGAATATTTAGCGCCAGATTTTTTATCCGCAATAAGTGTTGTTAAACAAGATTCTGCGCTATGAGTGATAAAGTTAGTACCATCATAAATTTCAATATTGAGTGGTGCTCGTAATTGGCTTTTTTCTGATCCATAAGAGTTTTCAAGCACCATGCGAGCGAACCGAATTTCAACGCCTTCTATCAGTAGCTTTTCTGCCGAACCAGTATCCGTGCTCAATAAAATACCATCGCTGTCTTCTACTTGCGCTGTAACAAGTGGAATTATTGCACCAAAAGGCTGTAGTAAACTTGTATCGTTATGATCATAACTAAAGTGGTCGTTAACAGAAAAAGTATAAAGCCATTCGCCGGCATTGAACTCGCCTTCATCATCAATACTTGCACTTAACGTACCGATTTCCATTGCAGAAGTTATGCCTACAGGGTTGCCAGCAACACTATCAACAACTTGTTGCACATCATCGTTAGTCGGCGCAATAGTATCGACGCCACTGGCTAGCAACTTCATAAAATTTTCAGGCTCACCTAAAGTATAATTTTGAGTTACTTCATTTTGCGCATTATAAGCTGTAATCGTTATTTTTGGCTCTATGCTATATGAAATAGTGCCTTTATTATCACTAGTTTTTTGGCCGCTATATGCCCAATCAGCAATAGCACAACTACCTATTGTACTGTGAAAATTATCTAACTTCCCTGTATGCTCTTCTTTGACACTTTGTTTAAAGTAAGCAGGGGTAAAACGCCCAACGCTGACAGCTAAAGCCGACACTAACCCTTGGGTACTACCTAAACCACCATAATTAACATCTTGAATATCAAGATTAATAATACCCACTTCATTAAATTGCGCAGCATTAAAAACAGACTCGCCTTTATCGCCTTCGGTAAAGCTAGTTAAGCTAGCGTCCTGAAAGTTCGCGTTGGTTGAAGTCGTAATATTCTGCCCTGCAGCATAAGTAAATATGCCATCTACCGTTGAATTTAATACTGGTGCGGTACGTGTTACTTTGAGCTGTAACTGGCCATCAGATTGTCGGTAGTTTTGTGTTGGTTGACCGTCAAAATTAAGCGCCTTAACACTTAAGTTGAAATTTTCTCCAGCTTTATGTGTTGTTGTACTTAACGCAGTATTACCATTTAAAGGGGCGCTTAAGTAACTTGCTGATATATCAAAATTAGCAGGTTTTACCCAAAAATCATTCGAGCTACCTACAATGGCAATGCTACCGCTCGTGTATCTCGCATTTAAGCGAATTTTACCGGCATCTAAATATCTAGGCGAAGGGATAATTGCAATACTATCGTTACCAAAATCCAAAATAACATTATCAGAATATTGTGGATGTTTCGCTATATTATCACCGCCTGTTTGAAATGCTAAACCGGCATTAAAGGCTAAGTCTGGTGTAATATTTTGCTGTGACAAACTAATGTTAACATTGCCGTTAAAAATGCCGGCACAAACACCATTATTATTTTTAACCGCTTGCAATTTTAATGTTTCATTAAATTCAACACCGGCTGTTTGTGGAGCAATTGTTTCGCTATTATTATCCTCATAAAGAAATCGAAAGCCTGCATCAGCAAAAGTCATTTCACAACTAGAGCCAAAACCAGAGCATTCAACGGCGTTACTTGCTGCGATGCTAGCATCATCAATCGTTAAGGTCACTGTTTCGGCAATTGTGTGGCTTAAGTTAACGATTGTACTACCTGTGAAAGTAGGTGTAGCTTTGATTGTCGTGCCTGTTGTGGGGCTAATGATATTGAAATTTAAGCTTACCGACTCGGTACTTTCTACTGAGCAGTTACTATTGGTACAAGCTTTAATGGTAATGGCTTCAGCGTCACAAGTTAGGCCATTTCCATCATGTACAATCTCGTAATGATGAATAACCGGCTCGGCACATGCGTGTCGCATATTATAAATGGCATTAACTTCTGTTGAAGATAGTGCATTATCAAAAATGAAAACCTCGTCAATGTAACCAGAAAAAAAACGGCTCTGAACACCTTGATCCTGCCCTATTTGTATCGGATCATTATTGAGAATTAAGTCTCCAGTATGAGTTCTAGAGCCTTTCTCAACACCGTTGACGTATATTACTTGTTTACCACTTTTGTAGGTTATTGATATATGGTACCAATTCCCTGCTGTTATACCTGCGCCCGACGTTGTAAACGATTGTGTTTGCCACCACCAAAGAATTTCACCCGATGAATTTAGATGAAATTCATAGTTTTCATCCTTAGAAACAATCGTTTTCAAACCTGATTGCGGCAGTGTTTTGGGATTAATCCAAACACTAACACTCAGCTCTTTTTGTAAATCTAACACTGGGTCATCATTAATCTGAATAAAATCATCAACACCATCAAAATCACCATAACGACAAGTTCCTGGATTGCCAGTTAACGCTGGGGCTTGATTAGCCGTAGTAACACCATTTTCAGCTTTGGTATTATAATTACCTGTTTCATCAATCACTTCACCTTGGCTGCCGTTCCATAACAATGCCTCCATCGAGTAATGAAGGATGGGATCATTACCACAAGAAATAGGCTCGCCATCAAGTCCTAAACCATTGTCCTGAAATTCATATATTTGATCGATTTGGCTTTGTTCGATAACTTTATCAAAAATCACTAACTCATCTAATAAGCCGTTGTAAGCTTGCGCTGCTGAAAAACGACCGCCGACACTATCTTGCTCTTGTCCTAGAATTAAGCTTTGAATTGATAGCACGCTGGTCGTTTGATTTAAGCAACCCTGGGGAACTTTATCGATAAACAAACAGCTTTGGTTATTACCGTGTGTCCACACTAAGTGACGCCATGTATCTCCTGCTATTGAAGATATTGGCAAGGTACCATTTTGCGTGTTTTGTAAATAAGGCCTAAAACGAGTGGCATTAGTAAACCACATTATCAGTTCATTATTACTGCCTGATGTTGCACCTGACACTATGCTTTGAGCACCTGTTTTTGCCGTTTTTGCCCAAACAGAAATACTAAACTCAGAACGACCATCTAATACCGCCTCATCAAGCACAACATAGTCGCTGGTGCCTGTTGCTGATAAATCGATAGCCCGACAAACTTTTCCTTCAACAGGCTGAGAAAATTTTGCTCTGCTATGAAAAGTTCCAATGCTGTCTTTAACTTCGCCACTAACATCAGCGTACTCTTTTTCATCAAACTTAAAATTTGCAATAGGTATTATTGCCTCAGGCTCTGGCCCACAAACTCGTCCAAATTCAGCATCAAAAACTCTTGCATCGTAAGTAAGTAAAGAGCCTTCCTCTATAATAACCTTTTCTCCTGCTGAAACACCGTATAAAAAACTTGCTGAAGTGTAGGTAAGATCTTTAGCATAAAGTGCGCCTGAAAAAGTTACACCGCTTTTCAATACCGTATTATTATCAACATGCATAACCAGTTTAGTTACATCTCCACTGGCTTTAATCGGCGAGTTAACTTGAGTATCAGCTGGAAAAGTTAACGCTTTTTTAACGTAAACAATGGCGGTACCATCACCAACCACATTAATGGTTGTCGCTTCTTGAATGGTTAATTCTTCAAAAAAATAACTCTTACCCGCCAAAAGATTAAGCGTGGTGTTAACCCCTAAATTAAATTGCTTAAAATGATAACTATCATAGCCACTGCCGAAATTTAAGGTTGCAAAATTTGGTACGGGTTTAGGATCTGCATTGGTGTCGATAATATTAATATTTACATTTCGATATTTATTAAGTCCCCTAATCCCAAAAGTAATAGAACCACCATCTATAACGCTAACATCTTGTGAGCTGTTATTTTCATCAAATGCAGGATTGGAAGTAGCCGAAGACGTATTAGATGCTGTGCATTCAATACTATCGCAAGTAGGAAAAAATGGAGTGCTAGTGAATTGTATGGCGCGAGTAGTTAAAATGGTGTCAGGGTTATTTTTAACTTGTGCCGCTCTACCAAAAGTAATATTACTATCAACTTCTTGCGTACCATGAGTGGCAATAACATCAGGAAATACGGCAGGACAAAGTGCAGCAATAAGCGGATTAGAGAAAACTGAAATAACCGTGATAATAAAAGCTAGAAACCATCTTGATAAAATCATCATACCAACCTTAGCGCTACAGTTTTGATTTACAAAAATACTAAATATTGTCTATTTAATCCTATCACAATTTATAAAATGCGGAGGAATAAAGCCCCATCGCTCAGAAAAAATAAAAATAAACATAATTAACAATAACTTAAAAAAATGGTGATATCGAATTAGTTAATAATAACCAACGTATTAAATATTTAAATTTAAGCTTATGCTGAACTCGACTCAAGCTCAAGACGTGTAATTTAACAGTGCCGCTCTATTGGGCTTGATTACTGCGCAGGAATTAAGTTGGTAATTAAATTGAGGGTGATAAAAAATCAAACCGTTTTCATAAGTCTATTTAAAGCCACTAACTCGATAATAATGCAAAAAAAACCCGCTGTTAGCGGGCTTTAGTGAACTCATTTTTCAATTACTTAAGCATATTTCAATTACTTAGTTTTACGTTGACGTAGTGCGAAACCAGCCAGACTTGCTGCGAAAATAAATAATGTTGTTGGCTCTGGCACAGTAGCCGGAGCTTGTGTGTTAGATGCACGAACATAGAAAGTTTCGTAATTAAAAAATTGATCATCACCTTGGTCATTTTTTTTACCTAAGCGTTCGTTAAATTGTGTAACATCAACGTCAGTAAACAATGTATTCCAATACGATACCGAGCTAATTATGACATTATTAACATCGATAAAATCTGATAGCTCTAAATCTAAAAATAAACTTTCTAGGTCAGGATTATTTGCGGTGTTTACAATTTCCATCCATCCAGCATGAAAATCAGCATTTTTAAATTCATTGGTTCTTTGACCATTTTGAAAGTCATTAACAACATAATTGGTGACATTTACAGGTGAAGCCCAAGTCCAATCATAGCCCCCATATGAAATATAGGTATCTTCTGTAAGATCTGTAGTAATCAACCCCGCCGAAGCTGAGTTAGAAATGAACATGAAAAGTGCAATAATTAATGTGAATATATACTTGATCATTATAAAACCTCGATTAATGAAAAACAGCATCATTTGTATATTTGCTTTGATGATAATTTAAATCACAACTTTCAAAGCATATTTTATGCCAATAAAAATAAAGCAATAAAAATCATAAGCTTATTTTTATAAAAATTTTATAAAACGTTTGCATTCAGATAAAGTGTAAAAAAAACTAACAGTTATAGACTTCGTGCTTCTACCGCTACTGTTCTCGATGTTTTCTCACCGTCTATTGTACACTGCCCTGTACTAGAAATGGAATAATAGCGCACATTATCTAGTTCAAAATCAGAGCATGTTACGCTGACACTGCACTGTTTTAATCCTAGCACATTAACAAAGTTGGGCGTTAAACTGTTTATATCTGCTTGATTCTTACAAGATATTGCATTACTCCCCAAAGGAAAAGCTTCAGATAATTGCCACTGTAAACCACTTTGTGCGGCTGTGTAAGCTCTCGTGCCTAAAACTTCATATGCCACACCTTCTTGGCTTGAATCTAACATGTTTACTAAAGCAGCGCCGAGTGCCGACAAAACAATAATGATAAAAATGGCGATAACTAATGCACTACCCTTTTGCGTAGATCTACGCAGAAAAGAATGTGAGTGTTTTATTATTCTCTGAGGTTGTTTATGGGACATTAGGTACTTGTATTTCATTATTAAATACAATCTCCTCTAAATTAAGCACAAACTTTAATCTCGTTAGCGCTAAGCCATTTCTTTGCAATGTTGCCGGAAAAGTTCTAAATGGCGCAATATTGCCAGCAGATGAGTAATTAGCAACATGCTCGGCCATTAATATACGGGCAGTTGTAGAGCCTAAGTTTGGTTGGCCATTACTCGCGTAGTTAGAAAAACCATAATTTTGATAACGAAAAACAGCATTACTTTCAACACAATAACTCACAGGCGTTTCAATAAAGTATAGTCTATTAGTGGGAGATTCTGCGTTAAACAAGGTATTACTTGCAAAGTTTATGGTTGAAGGCGTTTGTTTGTTGCCAGAGTTATTTACTGAAGCGAAAGCCTCAATAACACCTGATGCCGTATTATAAATATCGCCACTGTTCAGTGCATAAACGGCTACATGCTCAGTTGTCGTTTTAAGGGGCTCTTCTAACATAACGACTTCAACACTGTTAGTTGCTGCTTCTGGCGCAACCGGAATATCCAAATAAATGGCACTTTTATCTATTGGGACAAACTCTAAACATTGATTATTATCGCCAATGGTACGAATACTATTAGGTAGTGCATGTCTTACTTCACGATTTAGCCTTTCAACAACAAACCTAGCGGTAGAAATTAATGCCTCTCGATCGGCAGCATCGGTATAGCTTTTAGTACCGAAACGTAAAAAAGAGGTAATACTACTCGCTAGCACACCTAAAATTACTATAACGGTTACTAGCTCTACTAAAGTAAAGCCTTGTTGATGCTTTCGTCTTAAAGACATTAGAAATTCACCCGATAAACAGAAAAAACAAAATCAAAATTTTGCGGGGTTGTTACAGTAACGGTCACAAGTTTGGCGGTATAGTTATTATCGGCTCCATCACTATCACCATCATAATCACTGTCGTTAATAACCTCTACGTTGATTTGGTAACCAACATACATGTCACCTAACGAATCACTATCACCCAGCGAACTTTCAATCAACGACAAGCCATTATAGTCGTCAACATCGTCGAAGAGCTCTCTCTCATTACCCTCTTCATTTGTTAAAACTGTAGAACATGTTTCGTTATCAGCTGATTTAATTTCGCCGTCATTATTTTGGTCTTCTCCGCAACGATAATAACCACCTGACATTTCTGAGTTTTCATCAAAGGCTTTACCTAGAATTTCATTGATCATTGATT
This sequence comes from Colwellia sp. NW0002-52-1, assembly GCF_057550865.1. Lineage (NCBI taxonomy): Bacteria > Pseudomonadati > Pseudomonadota > Gammaproteobacteria > Alteromonadales > Colwelliaceae > Colwellia > Colwellia sp. NW0002-52-1. Next base: position 166,419 of record NZ_BAAJLU010000002.1, read on the forward strand.
GACCAAGCTCTGCAGCCTTAATTTGATGTACCTGTTCTGCGCTTTGGTTTGCAAGCGGGAAAATTAACGTGGTAAATATTGAGAAAGCGATAGATAGCACAACTATGCCTACAATGGTTTCAATTAAAGTAAAGCCTTGCTGAAAACTGTTGGAGAAAGCATTGAACAATGATGATTTTTTGCTACTAGAGCGCATGAATATAGCCCTCTGCCTCTATTTGTACACTTATACTTTGCTCGCCATTGATAGTAATTATGCAAGGGGCATTACAAGAAGGTCGCCCCAGACTATCAAAGTTGAATGTATTGCCAGAAAAGTTAGTTGTAAACGTAATATTGTCATTACTGTCTACCTGAATCTTTGAGGCACTATCTTGCCATGCAGAAGCAAAACTTGGCGTAGTTGAGCAATTATCTGGCGTACCTAATTTTGTTGCAGTTACTAATACGCTATGACAATAAGTGCTATTGGTTTGCTGCATTGCCTTAGTCTGAATTAACCGTAGCTTTGCAATAACATCGCTACGATATGCAAACTCTGTAAAACCTTTAGAGGTGAGAAATTTTGGCACTACGGTCACGGAGAGAATACCTAAAATAATAATGACAATAATCAACTCGATCAAGGTAAAACCTCGAGAGGATATATATGGTGTACTACTTATGAATTTAGTATTTGCCAACTATACTGCCTCACTCATTTTTTATTTCTAGACGCATTCATTTAATGTAAAGGTTGGCAGTGAGTTTTCGTCATTTGCCACTCGATAATACAGCATACATGGATCATCAAAACTGGTAGGTTGTGCGTTTTCACTGCGATAAATAATTAATGTATTTTCTGATGTTGAGTTCACCACTAGGTAACTAAAATTATCATCAAGTTTAATAAGGCGCTTCCAATCACTCAACTTTGCAAATGGATAGCCATACCGAACAAAAATTTCGCCATTGTTACTAAACCCACCACCATCGCCAATGTTAATTGTACCCGTAGGCTGCTTTTGGTTACCTTTAACTAAAGATTTAGTATGAAGTAACGCTGCTGCACCTTGCATAGTTGCTTTTACACCTTCTAATGTCGATGTTTGTGCCTCAGCTTTTAAATTAATAAATTTAGGTGCTGCCGTTGCAGCTAAAATACCTAAAATAACAATAACCACAATTAACTCGATTAAGGTAAACCCTTTGGAATTCATACTACATACCTTTAATTGCTTTGAGTAAGTTACTATACCGCTAAAATAGTTAAACTTTTTCGACAAACGCTATCTTGTTAGCTTAATCTAATTAGCATAATTAATCTAAAAAATATCAAGCACTTTTTTTATGAAAGCTAATAGCGCTCAATCCTAAACGTTTATAGGCAACATCTAACCATTAACCAAACTTATTCTGTAAAATCAGCGCAAAAAAAAAGGAGAGCTAAGCTCTCCTTGATTTAATAGTGAATGACCTAACAGCTTGTTAAAACTGCCGCTAAACCAGGTGCTGTTTCAGCATCGGTTGCATTGGTATAAGATAATGTACAAACACCACTGTCTGGAGTACCAGCGTGCGTTACAACATTAGGAGATGCTTCTGAAAAACTAATGTCACTGCCGTCTTCAAGCTCTATTAGGCTTGAGATACCAAGACCTGCATCAGCCGCAGAACCATTACCTACCGGCACAGCCGCTGGGTAACCAAATACAAGTGCGTAATGTTTAGTACCAATTTGGATAGATCCCGTAGCACCAGTTTCAGATTGAACTAATGCTTTAGCGTGGGCTAAATTAACTGCGCTGTTAATACTGCCTTGAACGCCTTCCATAACAGAACGTCTAGCATCGCCAGTTAAATCAATAAATTTAGGTGCAGCTGTAGCAGCAAGAATACCTAAAATTACAATTACAACGACTAATTCAATTAATGTAAAACCTTTTTGTGCATTTAAACTATTACTTGTTAACTTCTTCATAACGTGAGCCTTTATTTTAAAAATTAATTATTGTTGATGTAAACAACGACCGAACTGTCCGCTGGTTGATAGGTAAAGCTATTACCAGTAGTTGTCGCTGTGCCTGGGTCTGTAAAATTATCTCCGTCTTTATTTAATGTTTCTTTTAAATAAAAATGACAAAGTGTTGTGGCACCTGTGCCTGATTTAGCCGCTAAGTAATCAATACTATTATTACTATTTAATGTTGCAATAGCATCAGTAATACGAGGGGGCTGTTGGAAAATACTTTGCCAAATATCAACACAGTTATCAGAAGTGAAGCCACCTCCTAATGTAGAGCCACTGCCACCGCCAGCCACTGAAGAAACAACATAACCAGGGCGAATGCCCGTTGCTTCAGTAGTTAGCACTAACAATGTACCATCATAATCTACCGAATTTTTACTATCAGAATCCTTTGGTCGTCCTTCAGCTTCCCATTGAGCGCGAGCTAAAGAAACTGCAGTAGCAAAACCACCAGCCATTCCTTCAATATTGGCTTGTTTAGCTTGGTCAGTTAAATCGAGAAATTTAGGAATAGCAGTTACTGCTAAAAAGCCTAAAATTACAACAACAATAACTAACTCTATGAGGGTAAAACCTGACTGCTTATTCATAACAACCCCTTAACAATTATATTACTTAGATTCTAACAACGAAATACTAGTAAAGTCACTTACTTAGTCGACTTTATTTCTCTTCCAAATTCTACACAACAAATTATATCCAACACATAAAGCCTAGTATGCTTGTTTAACCTCACTGACCTTGCCATTATTTTGTTGGTAAGTGAAGTATTCCCCACTAGGTAAACTATACTGACAATACTGCACTACTTCATTTTTATGTTCAACTAACACGGCACCAATTGGCTGCTTCATGTATATCAAGGGAGCCTCCATAACAATTTGCCAAATACGCTGACATAGCATGAATTCGTCTGCTGGCTCTATCCAACCTTTTTTATTCATCGGCACTTTTATTTTATCACTTCCATCCGGTTGAATATTACTACTTTCAATAACTATGTAGTTAGGCTTTTGATCCATAAACCACTGCGCATGTGTACCATTAATTCGTGCTGAAAATACCTGTGCTAATGTTTCGAAACCTGCTCGCGTGAGTTGCTCTTGCTGCTTAAAAAAATAAAATAGAAAGCTGGCCATTAACGAAGCGACTAACACCACAACAACAAGCGTTTCAGTTAACGACTTCTCATTTTTTTCAGCCACTTGTAGTGATGTCATGATGTTTTCTCATAAGAATAAAGCATCGCTATTTACCTTGGAATGCTGACATCATGTTCCACATTGGAGTAAATATGCCTAGCGCTAACACAAGTACCATGGCGGCTACAATTGCAATCATAATAGGTTCTATTCTAGCGGTTAATGTGCTTAGTTCATAATCAACTTCACGTTCGTAATAATCCCCAACTTCTGCTAGCAGTTCATCTACTCGCCCGGTTTCTTCACCAACAGCGATCATTTGAAGTACTAACGGGGTGAATAATGTACTGGTAGCCGCTGAGCGCAATAGACTTTCGCCGCTTTCAATGCTGCTTCTCATTGTTAAGATTTTTTCGCGCATATAAGTATTATCAACTGCATCGGCAACCAGCGATAAGCCAGAAGTCATTGGAACACCTGCTTTAAGTATAATGGCAAAACTGTGTGCAAAACGTGACAAAATAGAACGTTCTATTACACCGCCTACTACGGGTAATTTTAATTTTCTCTTATCCCATAAATACATACCTGAAGGTGTTCTTAAATAATTTCTTAAAACGAAAAAACCAACAATACTGCCAATAAGCATATGCGGCCAATAATCAAGAAAAAAGTTTGAACTCGCTATCAGCATTTTTGTAGCCCATGGTAAGTCAGCACCTAATTTACTGAACATATTGGCAAAGGTTGGAATAACAAAGATGTTTAAAATAACTAATGCGGCAACAAGCGCAATTAAGACAAAACTTGGGTAACGTAGTGCTGTTTTAATGCGTTTTCTGGTTTCTTGCTCTCGCTCAAAATAATTAGCAAGTTTAAGAAACGCATCATCAAGGTTACCCGTATTTTCACCAACATGTACTAGAGAGACAAATAATGGTGTAAATATTTTAGGATGTTTGTGCAATGTTGTAGAAAGCGGGAAGCCACCTTCTAATTGAGATGATATATCGGTTAAGGCTGACTTTAATTTTACAGAGGTACTCGACTCTGCCATACCTTTAATGGCTCTTAAAATAGGCACACCAGACTTTACTAGCGCATACATTTGACGACAGAATACGATTAAATCATCAAGCGTAACTTGATTGAATCCTAACAATTCGTTTAGGTCAATATTATTAGAGGTTTCTGCATCTTCGGATTTACTAGCATTTTCTATTGATATTGGAATAATTCGCCTGCGAGATAATTGCTCGGCAGCCATAGTTGAATCTGCTGCTTCAATAGCACCTTTAACTTGGCTACCACTGGCATCTCGCCCAATATAATTGAATGCTGGCATAATGTTATTATTTACCCTGTAACGTCAATGGTTTCTACTAATCGAAGTACTTCTTCAACACTTGTAATTCCTAGCTTAGCATAATCAAATGCCGCTAAAGCTAAAGGCCTAAATTCTGGGTGTTGTTTCGCAGCCTGCGTAAACGCTTCTGTATCATCGCGTTTTAAAGCGGCCATCATAGGTTCGTTCATTTCTAATAACTCAAAAACACCAATACGACCTTTATAACCAGTATATTGACAAGTTTGACAGCCTCGACCATGACTAAACTCAATAGCGTTAACATTTTCATCAACCAGGTTAGACAACCACATTAACTCTTGTTCTTCGGGTTGATAAACTTGTCGACAACTGTCGCATACTTTACGCACCAGGCGCTGAGCAATAATGGCTCGTAATGAGCTCCCCACTAAGAAACCGGCTGCGCCCATGTCTAAAAGTCGTAAAGCACTCGTAATAGCATCGTTAGTATGCAAAGTTGATAAGACTAAGTGACCGGTTAATGCGCCTCGTAAACCTATTTCTACAGTTTCTTTATCACGCATTTCGCCGACCATTAGAATATCTGGATCTTGTCGTAATGCCGTTCTTAGTACACTGGAGAATGTGAGGTTAATTTTACTGTTTATTTGTACTTGGTTAACGCGTGGTAGACGATATTCAACCGGGTCTTCAACAGTGATTATTTTCTTACTCGCTTTATTAAGTTCACTTAACGCTGCATATAAAGTGGTAGTTTTACCACTACCGGTTGGTCCTGTAACTAGCACCATACCATGTGGACGTGAAATTTGATGACGGATACGTTTGACGAAATGCTCAGGCATACCGGTTTCATCTAAAGACAACATGCCAGCAGACTGATCAAGTAAACGCATAACGACTGATTCGCCATATTGAACCGGCATTGTAGACATACGAACATCAATGTTATGTCCATTAATTTTTAAATTAAATCGGCCATCTTGTGGTAAACGTTTTTCTGATATATCAAGTCCTGCCATCAGCTTCAAACGCAATACCATTGCTGATGCAATTTTATTTTCTTTGAGAATATTTTCTTGTAATACGCCATCAATACGTTGACGAATACGTAGCGCTTTTTCGTCTGGTTCAATATGAACATCTGATGCGCGCATTTGTACGGCATCTTCGAACACTGATTGCAATAATTTACCAACCGTCGCGTCTCCGCCTTCCTCAAGAAAGTTATTTGACAAGTCAAAGTCACTACTTTGATCATATTCTTCCTCAAGTTGACTAGCAAAAGACTCAATATCAGCTGTACGACGATATAAGCCGTCAAAAGCATTAAATAGTTGTGTCTCCATTACAACAGCAAGCTTCAAACGCTTTGGTGCTAACATTTGTTCAAGCTGATCCAATGCACTTAAGTCAGCTGGGTCGCTCATGCCTATCAGCACAGAGTCGCCTTGGTCTTCTATAATAATGGCACGTAAACGCCTTGCATGTACTTCAGGTAATAACAAAGCGACTTCAGAAGAAATTCTACGTTGGCTGATATCTAAAAAAGGTACATCTAATTGTTGAGCAAAAAACTCTAGTAACTGTCGTTCACTGATATGACCTAATTCAATTAAGGTATCACCAAGCTTTCTTCCTGTTGTTTTTTGGCTATTTAAAGCCTGCATTAGATGTTCATTGGTAATAATGTGTTCATGAACAAGTAAATCGCCCAAACGCATTTTTAATTTAGGTGCTGCCATATTATTCTCCTAACTCTATCAGGCGCTGTTGAGCAAATTGCATTGCACTCGTTGATAAATTATTCTGTGTTATAGATTTTTTATAAGCATCTATTGCAGGTACAAACTTGCCTAAGCTATCTAAAGATACGGCTAAACCTAACCACCAACGACCTACTTCTGGCTCTTGTGTTATCAACTTACGATACGAAAATATAGCACTTTCATGTTCGTTTAGCTCGGCTGACACATTAGCTAATAACGTTTGTATTTCGACACTATTACTTAGGTTAATCGGCTTCAATATATTGTAAGCTTGTCTTGTTCGTTCCTGTTCATAATAGATTCTAGCACTCATCAAACGCATTTCTTCAGCCTGTGGCGCTATGGCAATACCTTGAGATAATAAGTTAATAGCATCTTGATAATATTTTTTTCCATACCACAATGCAGCGAGTTGTTTACGTGCTGTTTCGTGTGCAGGAGTCAACATCAGTATTTCTTCAAACAATGACTCGGCGCTTGCAAGATCGTTACGTTCCATTGCTTTTTCAGCTTGAGTTATTTTATTTGCAGCTAAAGCTTTTGGTGATAATTGAGAACGCGAAATGGTTAGGCTTGATTTAACTTCACTGGCTATGGGTTCAGGTTTTTCAACTACTGCAACCTCTACAACAGGCTTAATCGGCGCAACAATAACCACAGTGTCATTTTTTTCTCCCATCGAGACAGTTAACTTATCTACCGTAGCGATACTTTCTACTTTACTAGGCTCTGCTACAACATCAACAACTTGTTCCGTCTGAGTAACCGACGGCGCAGAATTAGCTGTCGCTTTTAAAGTACTAACATCTTCTCGGTCGATCTCAACGACTTTAGTTTCTTGAGTAGGTTTATATTCAGTCGCAGGCTTAGTGTTTACTTCTGTGTTATTACTTGATGATTCAATTGACGGATAAGTCAGCAGATTAACGTGGCCTTTTTCCTGCTGCGCTTGAAGTTTTAATTGTTGATTCTCACTGTACAATTCCCAGCCAAACCAACCAATAACATTAAAAACAACGATAACTGCGACAATCATAAGCATAATTTTTGACGATGATCTTTTTTCGGTGAAAGGCATAGCAACATTAGCGCTACCTTGCTGATCACTCTGTCGCTTGTCTAAGTCTTTTAACATTTGGTTTATTACACTCATGCTAGCAATCCAAAAATATCCCGTGAAATGTACAAACCAATACAAGTAACAGCTAATAATAAACTGATTATGTAAAATTTTCTTGATGACTGAATCTGCAAACCTTCGGTGTCTTGTATTGCAGAGTTTAAATGTTTTTTAGTCAATTTATAGCTGCCTTGACCATAGCCTAGCATTAACATTTTATGACAAATAATATTTACAAGCCTAGGTATACCACCACTCACTTTTGCAACTTGGCTCGCCAATGAATGACTAAATAAATTTTCCCCTTTATGACCCGCTATTTGTAACCTGTGTTGAATATAATAATCAACTTCACGCGCATTCATTGCACGTAACTTGTAAGAAAAAGTAATACGTTGTTTTAACTGTCTAAACGCTTTTTCTGCTAACCTTTCATCTAATTCAGGCTGAGCAAACAACACAACTTGTAATAACTTGCGTGTTTCTGTTTCAAGGTTGGTAAAGAGCCTCAATGCTTCTAAGCTTTCAGAAGGCAGAGCTTGTGCTTCATCGAGAATTAACACCACAGAATGCCCTCGAATATGCAACTCCAATAACCTTTGCTGAATACGCTGAGTTAACAGCTGCAGCGACATACTTTGAGCTTGCTTTACACCGAGTTCAACCGCTACTGCTCGTCGTAATTCATCAGGTTTTAAGTACGGGTTTGGAATATAGGCAGTAACGAAGTGGTCTGGAATTTCGTTCAATAACTTTCTGCACATTAAGGTTTTACCAGTGCCGACTTCACCGACAACTTTGATAAAACCCTCGCCAGTTTTTAGCGCTGTAAGTAATACCGCCAGCGCTTCATTATGTGACTCTAAGCCCAAATAAAAACTGGTATTTGGGGTCAGGGTAAAAGGTAACTCCCTTAGACCAAAATGGTACAAGTACATAAGTTATAACTTAATTGTTACTAGTGTTTGCGTCTGGATCCTCTGGAAACCATTGCTTTAACAAAGCACGTGCGTCTTGAAGTTGGTTTTTCCAAGTATCATGACCAATTACAACCGGCTTAAGTAGAATAACTAACTCTTTCTTTTGTACTGATTCGCTTTTACTTTTAAATAATGAGCCCATCACCGGAATGTCACCAAAGAAAGGTGTTTTAGACTCAATATCAACTTTGCGCGTTTCGATTAAACCACCTATAACCACTATTTCGCCTGATCTCGCACGTATGATGGTATCTGACTCTCTTACACTACTTTGCGCAAGGGGTAAGATTATGTCTTGGTCGCTTAACCTAATTGTTTTAGTTTGCTCATCAGTAATAGTTACTGATGGGTGAATATGTAAAATAACCTCACCATTAGCATCAATTTGTGGCGTTACATCAAGCGCTATCCCTGAGAAAAAAGGTGTTAAATCAATCTCTGGTGTAGTCGTGGTTGAAGTACCTGTAGTGGTTGTGCTCGAAACATCAGTGACGAAATATTCATCTTCACCAACTTTAATAATCGCTTTTTGGTTATTTGTTGCGGTAATTCTAGGGCTTGAAAGTACTTGTACATTACCTTGAGTTGATAATAGATCAATCACGCCACTGAAGTCTTTATTCAAGAAACTTAAACTAGTTACACCACCTACTGCCGAAGAAATTGTATTGCCAACAATATTCCCCGTAGTTGAAAAACCAATATCGGTACTTTCAATGTGTCCTAATACTTGGTCCCATTTAACACCCTGTTGGTAATCATCATTTAAGGTGACTTCCATAATCTTCGCTTCAATAATAACCTGACGACGCAAGTGTTCCTCGGTGCTTTCTATAAAGCGTTTAACAGCAGCTATTTCAGCAGGTAGTGCCTTAATGGTTACTAAACCGGCTTGCGGAGATACAATAACAGATCGACCTTCTTCATCACCCACTAAAGCTGTTAATGTCTCTTTTAACTCTAACCAAAAATCAGATTCATTTTCGGTATAAATATTTACACCGCTATTACTGTTTTGATTACTATTGCCGCTTTGTCCGTTATTGCTTCCACCATTATTGTTATTATTGTTATTGCTGCTATTACCGCTCGAGTTACTACTATCAGGATCGTTTTCAGAAACACCGCCAGAATTAATACTGGTACTAGAAATACCACGGCGTTTAACATATAAGTAATCTAAAGGGATAGTTTCAGTACGAATGCCTGCCGGATAAACTTGAATAACCCGCCCTTCTCGTCGAATATCATAACCATATAGTGATTCAACAACGTCTAACGTTTCATCAAGCGTCACGTTTTTCAAATTCAGTGTAATATTGCCACTAACGTCTGGATGTACAGCAATGCTGTATGATGAGTCATCTACTATCGCAGCAAAAAATTGATCCGCAGCAACACCACTCGCAGCAATTTCTAAGCGTTTTTCAGCCAATAGTCCATGGCGAGCTTGCTGAATTTCTTGCTGCATAAGTTCTTGTCGAACAGAATTTGGTAGAGCTTGCAGCGGTTTAGGTGCTTTAGGCTGTTTAGATTGTTCAATAGCCTTATCTAACGCTTGAGTAACATCTGTTGGTGGTTTTGGCGCTGATTGACAACCCACAAGTACGATAAACGCCGAGCAGCATAATAATTTCATTTGGTGTTTTTTATTCATAATTATTTTATTCATTTTGAGTTCGCTATTACACCGGAAAATAATGATAATTCCATTCTACCCTGTGGTGAATCTAACACCACCCCATTTTTACTAATTGCAATCAAGTTAAATCCATTGTATTTGTCACCAACACTAAGCGCTTGGCCATTAATAATCGCCTTTCTTTTCTTATTGCTTTCGATAATTGATTGCAAAACTAAAGTGGCATTCTTCTCACTACTATTCGAAGTCGCTATTTCGCCAAAAGGTCTCGTTGGATCTATTTGCTGACCATTTACATAGTTAGATATAAATAAGAAGCATAAAACAAGTATGATTTTATACACCAATAAACTCCTGTGACGTACTTAAGCTGTAAATTTCAATTTCAAGTTCACTCACTGGATAGGCTTTTAGTTGATAATCAAATTCTTGCCAGAAAAACTTCCAAGATAAACTTTCCAATTGGGTTAAGTAATCTTTTAATTCGAAATATTGACCTTGCAGTTTAATTTTTATGCCATGCCTGTATAAACGTAATTGCGCTGGTTGCGACTGAACATCACGCGTTTTAACCGTTGAAGTATTATTTTTTTCAATAGTTTGTTCGGTTTCATTTTCATCATCAGCTATGACCTTATCTTCAGTTACAGGGTTTGCTGGTAACACTTCAAATGAAAGTAATTTCACGCCTTTTTGTAATTTAAGTAACTTAATTAAGGCAAAACGCATTTGAATGGGGTCGATTAAGTCAGAAGTTAATTCAAGGAGTTTTTTATCAACATCTCCGAGCTTAGCCTGATATTGAGAAAGCTCTCTTTTCAACGCAGTATTGGGGTCTTCACTTAGTGCTTGCTTTAAAACTTGAATAGAACCTTTTTTACTTTCAATATCTTGTTGAGCTTTAATTGTTTGTTCTTTGTAACTGCCAATGTTTTGGATAGGTTCATCTAAAAATAAACTATACAAAACAAAAATCACAGCGACTAAGCCCGAGGCTATAATTAAGTACTGCTCTCGAGGTGTCGTATTATTAAATTTTTCACTATAAGTTAACCACTGAGACATAGCACTACTCTCCTTTAGATGGTGCAGAGCTAACAACGAACTCAGTTAATTTTTGTTCATTTTCAGTTAAAGAAAAATTAATAAATCGCTTTCCTGAAAGAAATGTTGATGATTCGAAACCAGACAGCCAATTAGGCACGGCATCAGGTGTTCGAGCTAGCCCCGCAAAAGTCATATTACCATGACCAATATTAACTCTTTGTAAACTAATATTTTTATCATGCAGCGCTGATAACTCAACCATAGCACTAGAAAAACCGGCGCTATACGTTTTAGATGGGTCGGTTAATTGTTGGTGTAAGTGCTCTTTATTAGCAATAACAAGTTTAATTGTATTTAACTGAGCGAGTAACTTAGTATCTTGGCGGTTTTTACTAATAGCTAATTCTAAGCTTTTTAGTTCTGTCGTTTGAGCGGCATTAATCGCATTTACGCTATCAAGTTCAGCTTTAACGTTATTGACTTGCCATTGAGTAATGAATATTAAACCGAGCATTACTACTAAGGCTATTCCCCAAAGTGTAACAACACGAGTCAGTGTCCATAACGCTTTTATAGGTAATAGATCAGCTTGCAATAAGTTGATTGAATGTTTAGCCATTTTAATTTGGCTCCATAAAATTTAACTGCGTTGCTCCAACAGCAACCGCACTGCTTCTATAGTTTTCTAATGAACTTGCCATAGCAAATAGTTTTACTTCTACATTGGTATTTTCAGCCAATTTACGTGCTAGAAAAGCTTCTTGCTCTAAGGGCAGTAAAATTTCAATTGCTTTGATAGGCGCTTGCTTTAACTGTCGTTCAAAATAGTCAGTAGAACGTTGAATTTCTAAACTTAACGTATCGATAACCCCCATACTTAATTCATCTTCAGTTTTATTGGCAATTTGTGCAAAGCCACGTAAACGTCTACTAAAGAAGAGCTGGCCATTTTTAACAATTAATAGGTTAATTTCTTCATTCGGCTGTTGGCAAACGAATAAAACGGCATCTTGTTGTATGGGTAACAAGCTTGCAAAGGCAAATTCTTCAGTAGTAATACTACTAATATTTAAATCATCATCAGTAAAGGTTGCAACCAACTCAATTAAGTCACTTTTAGGAACACACACAACATTAATTTTTTCATGGCCGCCGGCAAGAGTTGGACCATCAAAATAATCTAAAACCATATTTTCAGGTGAAATACTGACCAAATCTTTGATTTGCCATTTCAAGGCTGCATTCATTTCAGTATCAGGTACTTTAGGTTTGTCTACCTGCACTATTTGAGAGTGGGCATGCGCTAATACCAATTGGCACTGGCCTGGGAACTTATGACGATTAACTAAGTCTTTTAAAGCGACGGCAACCGAATTGCCTTTATTTTCAACAACTTCACCTTTATCTTTATTACCGTTTTTAGAAAAATAGCTAATCGATTGCTGTCGCAATGCGACACCAACTATCTCAGTTGATTTTGCTGTTGAGAAAATATTTTTGATCCGTGTAATAATTGACATTAAGCGATATTATTATTCTAATTTTATTTGACCATAAAGCCATTATCGCTGATTCTGTTTTCGGTGCAAGTGTTTTAATTACTTCATTATTTTGAGTTACAAACTTATGTCCAATTTCTCAGCTTTACAAGCTATAACTCACCCGCTATTTACTCAACATAAATTAACTGTTCATATTAAACGTGACGATCAGATCCATCATATTATTTCAGGTAACAAGTGGCGTAAACTTAAATACAATTTAGAACATGCAAAATCTATTGGTGCTAAAGGTATTATTACTTTTGGTGGTTGCTTTTCTAATCATATTCATGCCTGTGCCTTTGCTTGTTTGCAACATAAACTGCCAGTTATTGGCATTATTCGTGGCGAAGAAAATAATCAAAATAATTATACGTTAGCCTGGGCAAAGCATTGGAATATGCAATTAACATTTGTTGATCGTAAAACCTATCGTATGCGAGATAATGAAGCTTATTTAAAGCAATTGCAGCAAGAATACCCGGACCACTTTATTATTCCCGAAGGTGGAAGTAACTCATTAGCGCTTCGAGGCGTTGGTGAGGTGATTGATGAACTTAACCAGCAGTGTGAGTTTGATACGCTGATGACACCGGTTGGCAGTGGTGGTACGCTTGCTGGCTTAGTTTTAGCCGACAATGCTAAACATAACTTATTAGGTATCGCAGTACTAAAACAACAAGATTATTTAGAGCAGGAAGTGCAGTCCTTATTAGGAGAGCAAAATAAGACCTGGGAAAATTGGCGTATTGCCCATGAATTTCACCGAGGAGGGTATGCAAAATTCAGCCTCAACGATGCTGATAATATACGTAGCTTTAGTAATATAGTGGGTATCGATTTTGAGCCTGTTTATTCAGGTAAAATGGTTTTAGCACTGCTTGATCTTATAGGGTCAGGTTACTTTCCAGAGCATCATCGGATTGTATTGCTGCACACCGGCGGCTTACAAGGTTTAGCCGGCATGTTTGAACGTGGCATACTTAATCAAGATGAATGGCCTTTGCTACCTGTGCCACCGGTTCAGTAAAAAAGTGCCCTTGACCACCTTTTATATCAAGCTGCAAAAGTGTTCGCCACTCCGCTTTCCTTTCAACACCTAGCGCATATACAGCAATACTTTTAGCCGCGACTAAGGTTTTTAAACTCTGAATAAACACTTGGTTTTCAGTTTTTTTATCTATATCGAGCACAATGCTTCGGTGTAATTTCATCGCATAAATGGGGTAAATATTTATATAGTTAGCACTTACTACGTATTGACCAACTTTATCAGCAATAATTTTCATGCCAGCGTTATTTAACTGCTCTAACGCTGGTGCTAATTCTGTTATATTACTGACAAGTTGATACTCACTAATTTCAATCAGTAATTTTCCTTTTACTGCAGGAAATCGCTGCGATATGGCAATAAATTTATCTGTAAATCCAACCGATAAAAGCGAGTCTAATGAAATATTAATACTACAACTATATTGCTGGTCAGGTTCATGAGATAAAACACGGCAAACTTGTTCGAGAATAAGCAAGTCTATTTGCATCGTTAAACCACATTTCTTTGCCATAGGAATGAAAACACGTGCATTAATCAAGGCGCCATTTTTATCTCTTACCTTAGACAATACCTCATGGTGTAATATTTCTGCACTGTCACTGGCAATAACAGGCTGAAAGAAAATAACAAAACCATTTCTCTTGATCGCTGCACTAAGAAAAGTTCGCCATTTAAGTGAACCCTTTGCTTTTACTACTTCTAACTCACCCGCTTCGAACATAAACCATTGCGAAGGCCCTTGTAGCTGAGCAGAACGAAGTGCCATATCGGCTTCAGACATTATTTGATACGGCAGCTGAGCATTATTAAAATAGCTAATACCTATATGCACAAACTCTTCTTGGTTAATCCCTATAGGCTTAACAACCGCTTGAAAATTTTTCAGTAATCTATCAGCAAGTTGCTCAACTTCTTGCACGAAAAAATTAGGCAGTAGTAGAGATAACTCATAGTCACTATGGCGCGCAAGAAAGTAACTGGGTTGACCTTGTAACCTTTGTTTTGTGACTTGAATTAACGTTAACAGAAGGGATAAAGCTTGCTGATATCCATGCAGGTTATGAACTAACTCTATTTCTTTAAATTGAATTAAAAGTACTGCTCCTTGTACATCTTCTTCTTTCAAGAATGCTTGCAATCTATTGTCAAAATACGCTCGGTTTCCAATGCGAGTGTCTTGATCTAATAAAGCGCTTGAACGAATGTTTTGATCCCATTCCGTTTCGCTAGTTATGCTGTCATTTATTTGTTGTTGCAACTGATGAATGGCAGAAGTAATTGCATAAGTTTCCTTTAATGAATGATCAATATCAATACGATTAGAAAAGCCTTGAATAATCGATAAATTAGCCCAGTTTTCTAATTTTTTAATTGGTCGAATACTTATGGCTATTTGCTGTTTAAACCTGTTATATAAAATTAAACCACTTATTAACGTTACTAAAGTAAACAACCAGAATAACGGTGAATAAAATACGATAGTAAAAGGTGATAAGAAGCTCAAGTACCAACGGCTATTCGTTATAGGTAATAAGCGGGAGTTTACTTGTTTTTTCATGACTAACTTCCCTATAACGCTGCTATACATTACAGGGGCACTTGCAAGATTATGCAATTGCTGATCATTTAACTTTAAGGCTTCAAGGGTATTATGTTGGTTATTTTGTGTTTGATAAACAGCGATAATAGAAAACAAACACACGAAGATGTATAAGGTTATTATTGACAAAAATAACGCTTTAAGTGTAATTTTTTCTTGTTGCTTAGTTTTTGATAACATTAACACTCCATAGCCTAGTCTTTGTTTTAACTCTTCTTAACATCCATCATGTTAAGTGACTTTCTTTATCTCTATATTTACTCAAGTGTAGTATAAATACTTGAAGATGTTCATCTAATAAATTTTTAATTAAAATACCATTAGTGCTGCAAGGAACTTTCATTAAAAGCCAAATTTTCAGGATACTATATAAGTCACTTCATAAGTAACTTCCTGGTTTTTGGCTGAGTTTATTTTTCGCATAAAAAAACCTGAATTCATGACGAATTCAGGTTTTTATCAGACGATTACTTTTAGCGATTAAGCTTGAGCAATAACAACAACTTTAATTGTTGTGTCTACATCGTTATGCACGTGAATTACGATATCGAATTCACCTGTTTCACGGATGCTACCTAAAGGTAAACGAACTTCAGCTTTAACAACTTCAACGCCAGCTTCAGTGATTGCATCAGCAATATCACGAGTACCAATTGAACCGAATAATTTACCTTCATCACCTGCTTTAGAAGCGATAGTGATTTCAGCTAATTCAGCTAATTTAGCAGCACGTGCTTGAGCAGCAGTTAGTTGCTCAGCAAGTTTTTTCTCTAAATCAGCGCGACGAGCTTCAAAGTGCTCAACGTTTGCTTTAGAGGCAAAAACAGCTTTGCCTTTTGGTAATAAAAAGTTACGAGCGTAACCAGATTTAACTGTTACCTTGTCGCCAAGGCCGCCTAATTTGGCGATTTTATCAAGAAGTATTACTTCCATTTTCAAAACCCCTTATTAGGTTACTTATGTAAATCAGTATATGGTAATAATGCTAAGTAACGAGCACGCTTGATCGCACGACCAAGTTGACGTTGATATTTAGCGCTTGTACCAGTGATACGGCTAGGAACAATTTTACCACTTTCAGTGATGTAGTTTTTTAGTACAGCTGTATCTTTATAATCGATTGCAGCAGCACCTTCCGCTGAAAAGCGGCAGAACTTGCGACGTCTAAAAAAACGAGACATGGATTTCTCCTAAAATGGCTTACTTTTTAAAATGAAAATCACTTTAATCAGTGAGAGCCTAAATTAAATCATTTCAATTTGTTGGGCATGTAAGACTAAAAGCGGATTACCGTTTCTAGATTCATGACGGTTAATAAAACCAGTCACTTTAATATTACAGCCTTCAATTAAATCACGAGTTAAGTGTTGTGACACTTTGCCGGTTGCAACAACTTGTATTCGAACAAACGCTTGTCTGTTCATGCCTGCTTCATTTTGTATAGACTTATGGTCCATTGAAAATTGACAGTGCTGAATACCCGCTGGGCTAGTTGACGTTTTAGGTGGTTTTACCACATATCCGGTCAAAACTAGGCAATTCTCAACGCTATTATTCATAGACTGAGAAACGGTCACAGGTTACTTATTCTTCGCTCGCAGCTTCTTCTGCTTTTGGTGCTTCGGCATCTGTTGCTTCAGTAGCTGGTGCTTCAGTAACCTCTTTCTTCACTTCGCGACGCTCATCACGACGGTCTTCTTTAGCAACAGCCATAGCTGAAGCTTCAGTAACCGCGTCTTTAGTGCGCATGATCATGTTACGAATAACAACATCGTTATAACGGAAAGAAGTTTCTAATTCATCAATAGCTGCTTGTGGCGCTTCAATGTTCATTAGAACATAGTGTGCTTTGTGCAATTTATTGATTGGGTAAGCTAATTGGCGACGACCCCAGTCTTCTAGACGGTGGATTTTGCCTTCAACATTAGTGACGATGTCACTGTAACGCTGAATCATAGCTGGTACTTGTTCACTCTGATCAGGGTGAACCATAAATACGATTTCGTAATGACGCATTACGAGCTCCTTACGGTTGTAGCCTCATTATCTGGCTCAGCCAACACCAGTTGAGGCAAGGAACAAAAGTTCAGGCTGAATTAAGGACGCGTATTGTAGGGAAAATGAGCAACAAAGGCAAGCACTAGTTTGTATTTCACAATTAATCGCATCATAAAAAAAGAGCCACCTAAGTGACTCTTTTTTAACTAATTAAAATAATGAAATTTTACATCGTGATAACGTTGCCATTAATCGTTAATTGCCCTTGCATAAATTGAGCAGCAAACGAAAGTTGATCAGCTTCTTTTATAATGAAGCCTTGTTCAACATACATATCAATCATGCCCGCTAAGCCAAGCTTTTGAAAAAATGGCAATGGCGCAACACCTTTAGCATCTGCATTTATTGCGGCAATAATGCTCATCGGGTTTGCTTGGTCATATAACGTATGATCAATAACCAATTTTAGTTCAGACTTGATAACACCATCGGCCGTAACAACACTCAAGTCATTAATATTAATTTCAGGGTCTTTCGCTAATAGCTTTGTCGCTGCCATAGTTAATTGCTGACTAAACTGCTCGATTTTTGCAGGATCTTGCTGCATTTTCACTCCCAATTCATTCAGTTCAATCAATACTTGTGGATCTAACTTGTTCAGCGCAAGATCAAAGTTCAATTTCTCAAGTTCTTGGCCTGCGCCTTTTATACTATCTGCAGCATATTTGAGATGTAAATTCATTAAGCCTTGTTCAATTGCAGTTTCTACAAAAAAGGTTAAGTGCTCAATGTTCAGTAATTCATTACCATTATTATCTTTGGCGATGATGTTGCTCAATTGCATTGAGAGATCGCCTGCTGCGATTGCATTACCAGCATAATAATCACCGCTAATAACTTCTTGAGTAAATGTTGTTGTAAGTGGAGATACTTGTACGTTCATATCAGGCCCTTTGAAGTCAAGACCTGCCCAGTTTATATAGCCTTCAAGGTATTTCTCGTCGCTAAGTGTAAACTCGCTCTCTAGTACACCTATATTAACTTGACTACCATCTTGTTCAAATTCAATAGCATCTAGCACTATATGTGTGGTGTAATTAAAACGATAATTTATCACTGAAGTTATTGAAAGTTTTTCATTTAATTGCTGAATAAGTGCTGCAATTTCTTTTTTATCGGTTTCATCTATGTTGGTAACTTCAACGTCAATACCTGCAACTGACTTAGCTAGTGCAAGGGTAAACTCATTATCAGCAAAAATAAATGGACCAAAGTTCAGTTGTTCGGTAACAATAATATCGACATCATCTAATTCAACATCTTTGAATTTCATTGTGCTAACCGCTTGACCCGAAAACCAATCGCGAGTGAAATTATGCTCAGTTATTACAATTGACGGATTTTCGTTAAGACGGTTAGTAATATCTTGGTACTTTTCTTCAACAATACCACCAACCAGTTTAGGTCCAATTAAACCAATACAAACAAGTACAACAAGTGCAAATACAGCTTTTTTCATTTTATTTCCTTATATCCTTTTGAATATGGCATCCATTAAAATCTAAAAATTTTATTATTAACGTTTGAGCTAACTAAATTTAGCTCTGAAGACGCTGACGTACTATTTCAAACAAGCAAATACCTGTTGCCACAGATACATTTAAGCTTGAAACACTACCAGCCATCGGTAATTTCACCAATTGATCACAATTTTCACGGGTTAAACGACGCATGCCTTTACCTTCTGCGCCCATAACTAATGCCATTGGGCCAGCTAGCTTTATGTCGTAAAGACAAGTATCGGTTTCTCCCGCAGTTCCGATGATCCAAACGCCCATTTGTTGTAAGGCTTTCATGGTTCTAGACAAGTTAGTTACTTGTACTAATGGCACACTTTCCGCAGCACCAACAGCTACTTTTCGAACGGTTGCTGTTATACGAGCAGCATTATCTTTTGGTACGATAATCGCTTGCACACCTGCTGCATCAGCATTACGCAAGCAAGCACCTAAGTTATGTGGATCTGTAACGCCATCGAGTATCAACAAAAATGGCGCTTGATCTTTGCGCTCCGCCTCAGCAAGAATATCTTCTATATCAGCTTCGGTAAATACTTTACCAGGTTTCACTCGAGCCACTACGCCTTGATGTTGTTCGCCTTCACTTTTATCATCAAGCACTTTACGATTAGCCATTTGTGCTGAGATACCGTATTGTTGCGCTAGATTAATAATCGGCATTAAACGGTCATCTTCACGACCTTTGAGTAACCATAATTCGATAAACCTTTCTGGTGCATGTTCCATTAAGGCTTTTACGGCATGAATGCCAAATACTAATTCTTCTTGCTTCGCCATAAACTTAATTCTTTCTCTATTAATTACTTTATTCTCGTTTGACTCAATCGTGAGCTAAACAGGTAAGATATTTCGCTGTAGCTAAACGCATGACAATATAAACAAGTTTAACGGCTAAGCTTATAAAAGAATTACCGTTCTAGCCGTTATCATTCATTACTACAATTTATTCAGCAGATTTACGTGCATTTTTACCTGGACGTTTTTTTCTTGCCTTGCGCTTTTTAGCTTTGGTTGTAGTTTTGTCGCCTGTTTTAGCTGATTTTTTAGCTGGCTTGGCTTTTTCATTAAAATTAGCTTTCGCTTCTTTTGATGCTGATTTATCTGCCGAACGTTTACCGCGTTTATGTTTATCCGAGCTTTTGCTTTTCGCTGCTGGCTTAGCACGCTTAATAACAGCGTTAGCGCCAGCGAGGGCTAAATCAATTTTTTTCTCATCTAGGTTAACCGCAGCAACTTGTACTTCTACTGTATCGCCAATACGATACTTAGCGCCGCTATTTTCACCGGTTAAGCACATACGTACATCATCAAAATGATAATAGTCATGACCAAGTGAGGTAATGTGAACTAGGCCTTCAATGTGTAAATCAGCTAATCGAACAAATAAGCCAAAGTTAGTCACGGTAGATATTACGCCGGTAAAGGTATCGCCAACGTGATCTTGCATATATTCACATTTAAGCCAATCTGAAACATCGCGAGTTGCATCGTCTGCACGGCGTTCAGTCATAGAGCAATGTTCACCTAACTCGATTACAGCTTCAGGCGTGTAATTATGCGCGCCAGCATTAGCTTCATCTTTTGCTTGTTCATCTAAAATAGCTTTAATGACACGATGCACGACTAAATCAGGGTAGCGACGTATTGGCGATGTAAAATGGCTATATGATGGCAATGCTAAACCAAAATGACCAATATTATCACTTTGATAAACCGCTTGGCGCATAGAACGCAATAGCATAGTTTGAATAAGCTCTTGATCAGTACGGTCGGCTATTTTTTCTAAGATATGGCAATAATCTTTTGGCTCAGGTTGCTCTTTTCGTTCACCCATAGATGACAGGTCAAGCCCAAGCTCATTAACGTAACTGAGAAAGTTATTATATTTATCTTCGCTCGGTTTATCATGTACACGAAACAAACCCGGCTTTTTATGTTTTTCAATAAATTCGGCCGTGGCAACGTTAGCTAAAATCATACATTCTTCGATGATTTTATGAGCGTCGTTACGCACCATAGCCACAATAGATGCTATTTTTCGGTCACTATTAAAGAGGAACTGAGATTCAGTGGTTTCAAAAGCAATAGCACCACGTTTTGTACGCGCTTTACTCAGCACATGATACATAGCATTTAAGTTATCTAAATCTGGGATCAGCGCTTGATATTGGCTGCGTAACTCGGCGCGATAATCTTCGTCTTTTTGCTCAGGGTTTACACCTAAAATTGTCGCGACTTTACTGTAAGTAAAACGTGCTTTAGAGCGCATAACCGCAGGATAGAATTTAGAGTCTGATAAATCACCGGCCGCACTAATGGTCATTTCACAAACCATACATAAACGATCTACGTCTGGGTTTAGTGAACAAAGACCGTTAGAAAGTTTTTCCGGCAGCATAGGAATAACTTGGCTAGGAAAATAAACAGAATTGCCACGAGAAATAGCTTCTTCGTCTAATGCGGTTTTATCTCGAACATAATAACTGACATCAGCAATTGCAACCCATAAAGTCCAACCACCATTAGGGTTAGGTTTACAATATACGGCGTCATCAAAATCTCGCGCATCTTCGCCATCTATGGTAACTAAGGGTAAGTCACGTAGATCTA
The DNA here is from genome assembly GCF_057550865.1 of Colwellia sp. NW0002-52-1. Taxonomy (NCBI): domain Bacteria; kingdom Pseudomonadati; phylum Pseudomonadota; class Gammaproteobacteria; order Alteromonadales; family Colwelliaceae; genus Colwellia; species Colwellia sp. NW0002-52-1. Next base: position 187,837 of record NZ_BAAJLU010000002.1, read on the forward strand.
CTCTCGGTGCTTTTGCTGACTCTTCAACTTCATCAGCAATACCGCTCACTTCAGCTATAACTTCAGGCGAAAATTGATTTGGTAAGTCGTGCTCACGCAAGGCAATTTCAATTTCCATACCCGGAGCCATATGCTCACCGAGGACTTCAATTACTTCACCCACGGCATTCGAACGTTTTGTCGGTCTTTGAGTAACATTAACCACAACAACTTCGCCGTGACGTGCGCCCATTTTTTTATCTGGTTGGATCAGAATATCTTGTTGAATACGTGCATCGTCTGGCACAACACAAGCAATATGATGGTCAACATAAAATCGCCCAACTACGCCGGCAGTTCGAGGTTTAATAACATCGAGTATTTTAACTTCTTTGCGACCTTTTCTGTCGGTGCGATCGATTAATATTGCTTCAACAATATCACCGTGAATAACACGCTTCATTTCATAAGAAGAAATATAGAAATCTTTGTCACCATTATCAGGTGTAAAAAAACCAAAACCATCACGGTGCCCAATAACCTTGCCTGTTAGCACATCGCTACGTTTGGCTATGGTGTATTGTTTAAATTTATTAAAGACAATTTGGCCGCTATTTTCCATAGCTCGTAAGCGATGCTTTACCCCAACTTGCATATCTTCATCGGTATACTTTAATTGCTTAATAATGGCTTTAAAAGTAGGTGGGATGTTTGATTTTTCGATCAGCGACAATAGCAGTTCACGACTTGCTACAGGTTTATCATATTTGTCAGCTTCACGCTGTTTGTGTGGGTCTTTTTCGGTCACATTTATTCGATAATGGTTTTTTTTGTAGTATATCGTAGATTAACGCTATACCCAAGTAAGATAAATGTTTGAGACCACAACAAGTCAGTGTATTATTTTGCCAACCCAAGAAGTTAATACTTTCCGTTACTGGCCGCGTTAACTACTCGTTCAGGCATTTTTTGCACTAATTTAGCCAAATGCTGTGCGATAGCTTTGTGCTCTTTTTTATCATCGGTAACAGATTGATGCAATTGGCTGTATAACTGTGGAAAATCTAACGGGCTGCCATGTCCAGCTAGATACAAGTCAGCTAACCTAAGCTGAGCTTTTAAATTATTTAATGCCGCAGACTCCTTTAAAAAAGTAATAGCCTGATTAACATCGACTTGTACAAACTTGCCAATATGATAATAACGCCCTAATTGCTCTAGGGCTTCAGCTAATCCTTGATCAGCCGATGCTTGCATATAATGCAAACCTAGAGGGACATCTTTTTTTACACAAACGCCATAAGCTAGCATATCACCCCAAAGGAATTGGTACGACGGCATTTGCGACTTTACCGCACGCGCTTCAATATCTTGTACTAATTGGCAATCATCAATAACAACTTGGCTTAGGTGTTTATTTTCTTTAATTAAATCAAGTAGCACATTATCACTATAAATCTGCACAGCCGTTAACTCAGCAGCCGAAACACTTAGAAACTGTGTAAAAGATAGTAAAGTTGCTATCAGTAGTTTTTGTGTCGCTCGCATATTACCTCTTTGTACTATGGTGTTTTTTATCTCTTTCATTATGTATCGACCAGTTACCTAATTAACTTAAAAAATAATTATTAAGTTCATTCAGCGGTATCGCTTTTAATAAAAAGTTTAACAACAAACAGAAAAACTCGCTGCTCGCATGAGTCAAAAATTTAGCTTAACTAATGAGTCTAACAAGCAAATATAATACCATTAAATACTGTCAAATTTTGCACACGACCGCTTTGTTGTTGAATGTTTGTTGCTAAATGCTCTCCTACAACTTGGAATATACTTGCACTCTTAAAGATAAAATATAACAATGGTGAAGATCTGAGCAATCTGAGCGCGTTTAATGTCGCAAATTCATCAACTAATTGAAAATTCGAAAGTCAACGAAAGTATTGCCCGTAAGCTATTCGAAATAGAAACAGAAGTACTTGCTTGTCAATCTAGCGAGGAGCTTTTAGAACGTTTACTTGGTTTAATTCAAACTAAATTTCAATTGTCTGGTATTTCATTGCTGCTTGCAGATCCTACGCCTATTAGTTATCTGATCAATGGTAATTTGCAATCTAATTGGCATCAAAAAAACACTTCTCAAATATCTGCCAAAAAATTAACTTTACTGCACATAGACAAGAAGCCAATGTTGACTAATCAACTAGCGCAATTAGACACCATAGTGCCAAAATCATTGTTAGTTGGTGCAAAATCGGCAGCGTTAACACCATTATCTTTAGAAGGTAAATTATTCGGCAGTTTATTATTTACTGATAAGTCACCTGAACGGTTTCATCAAGATTTAGGGACTTTTCATCTAGAGCAACTCGCGGTCAAAGTCAGTCTTTGTTTGTCGAATGTATTAATTCGAGAGCAACTTCAATATATGGCGCATTATGACCGGTTAACAGGTGTCGCTAACCGCCGTTTAATGGAAGTTTGTATCGCTGAAGAATTGATTCGACAACGTCGATATGGCGTGCCCTTTTCATTGTTATTTATTGATTGTAATAAATTTAAAATAATAAATGATACTTACGGCCATGATTGCGGAGACAAAGTTTTGACTTATGTGGCGACACAACTACAGGAACTCGTTCGTGAAAACGATAAATGCTTTCGCTATGCCGGTGATGAATTTGTTGTTGTGCTTGCGAGTCAAACACTTTTAGAAGCCGAACAAGCTAGTGATCGTTTATGTCAGTTTTTTGATAATAACCCTATGCCGTACCAAAATGGCCGATTGCCGGTGAGTATTAGTTGTGGTGCTGCTGCAAGCAGTGGTGCTGAAACCATGGACGAACTATTAAAAACCGCCGATAAGAACCTCTACATCAATAAAAAAGCCAACAATGGCATGGTGTTTAAGTTATAAATTAAACTTTTCTGCAAAAATAAATTTCCTTTTATTAACCAAGGACTATTATTAAGGTATCTGTTCTAAATAATTGTATTATGATAATAAAAGTTAGTATCAATGATTTAAAAAAAGGCCATTTTGTTGTCGATATTGTTGAACAGCAAGGTACATATAACCTAGCCCGCGCTGGGCATATTAAAAGCAATGACATTATTATCGGTTTACAAGCTAAGGGGGTTAACTCGGTATTAATTGATACGACAAAAACCATAGATGAAGCTCTCAATACAAACCTACCAGAACAATTAGAAAAGCCTGGGCCTTTAATCCTCGAAGTTGCCAAAGCTAAAAAAATTTTTAAGCAATCAAAACAAATTCAGCAACAAATATTGCTTGATGCTCAACAAAACCGACCGATTGATCTTGCACCTATTATTGAGGTGACAAATCACATTATTACCGCAATATTTAAAAACCCTGATGCTTTGGTTTGCGTAATAAATATTCGTGACAAGAACCAGTATTTATTGGAACACTCTGTCTCTGTTTCTGTGCTTATGACAGTTTTTGCGCGTTTTTTAAAAATAGATCGTGATATTACTCAACAGCTTGCTATTGGCGCATTTTTGCATGATATAGGAAAAATTAAAGTCCCTGATAAACTGCTCAATAAAGTAGATAAATTAACCGAACTAGAATTTGAAGTGATTAAAGAACATGTCAACCATTCCATTGATATTATTAAAGCTATTCCGGATATTTCTGAGCTAAGCTTAGAGGTTGCGGCACTCCACCATGAACGCCTAGACGGTTCAGGTTATCCTCAAAAATTGCATCAAGATAATATCTCAAACTACGGTGCCATGATCGCCATATGTGATATTTTTGACGCGCTAACAGCAGAGAGCTGCTATAAAAAAAATTATAGTCCAATTAAAGCATTCGGTATCTTAAGAGGCTTAGCACTTGACGGTAAGCTAATGCCAAGACTCGTTGATTTATTTATTAAGTGCTTGGGCGTATATCCTGTTGGCAGTATTGTAGAGCTTAACTCTCACCGCCTAGCGATCGTTGAAGGAAGAAATCAAGACGACCCTATTAACCCTAAAGTGCGCTGCTTCTATAATATTAAATATCACCGATACATTATGGCTAAGAATATTGATTTAGCGAAAGAAGCCGACTTTATTATTCGAGGCGTAAATCCAGTAGATTATGATATTGATCACAATCGTATAATCGAATTTTTATTACAAGAAGGATAACCACTGTAATAGATTTATAACAGTGTATTGGTAAGCTTTAATCACTAAAGCTTACCTTGAAAAGGGCTAGTATCAAATATATTAACCCTTACGAGTAACTGTTTATTTTCTAAAGTCGACCATTGCCTGAGCAGCAAAGTAAGCATACATAGTATAAATAGCGGTATTAACTTTTAACGCTGCTGGATCAACTTTGTCTAAAGTATCATTTTCAGTATGGTGGTAATCAAAATAGTTAGAGCCATCTGGAGCGAAATCAATGCTTGGCATACCAGCATCACTTAATGCGCTCATATCAGATTGCCCTTTTGCGTTGTTCTCAGGCGATAATGCAACACCTAAAGGTGCTAAATACTGTGCTAATTCTCGTATAGCATTAAGTGACTGTGCACCAACACCTGGGGTCATTTTATAGATACGACCTATACCAAAATCCCATTCAGCACCAATAACATGAGAATTCATATTATTTTTATGCACTTTTACATATTCTTTTGCCCCCAATAAGCCTACTTCTTCAGCGGCAAATAAGATAACGCGGATAGTCCGTTTAGGGCGTTCAGGTAATTGGCCAATATGATGTGCTGCTGCCATAACCATACCTATGCCTAAGCCATCATCTAACGCGCCTGTGCCTACATCCCAGCTATCTAAATGGGCACCTAAAGAAACAATTTCTTCTGGAAACTCACTACCGGTAAACTCACCAATAACATTTGCAGATGTTGCAACAACTTCTGCATCCGTTCTAGCGGTCATATGCAGATACAAACTTACTGCTTTACCACGTTTAAGTTGGTTCACTAACAAATCAGCATCAGGGTTAGATAATGCTGCTGCCGGAATTTTTCTCACTTGTTCTTTGTAACGCATAACTCCGGTATGAGCCGTACGATTATTGTCAGTTCCAACTGAGCGCATAACAAGTGCTGACGCACCTTTTTGTGCCGCCACTACAGCACCGCTAACGCGTGTACCAACTGCGGGGCCATATCCTTCGCCGTCAATATCGCGATCCATTTGATAAGAAACAAACGCAATTTTACCATTAAGGCTATTATCTGGCGCGGCTTTTAAATCAGCAAATGTTTCAAAATGGGCAACATCAGCGGTCAAACCTTCCTTTTTCGTAGCAATACTACCACCAAGTGCTAAAACCACTAAGTCATGTGGATAAGGAGCTACTATGCGCGCTTTTGCTTCACCACGTAACCAATAGCTACCCGTAACGTCTTCAGACCAAACCTTATCAAACCCTAAGGTTTTCATTTTATTTATTGCCCAAACAATTGATTTTTTGTCACCTTCAGAGCCCATTAATCGATGCCCCACTTCTGTGGTTAGAGATTCGATTAATTGGTAGGATAAATCAGACTGCAGTGCCGTGTCTTTAAGCGAATTCATTTGCGCTTGTTGTTCAGTACTTAATTGTTGCGCTGATGCAAATAAGCTACTCGCGCTTATTAACAAAGCTAAATAGGTACTGGTAATTAATTTTATTTTTGAGCTCATGTTTTTCCTTAAATCAATTGTTTTTTCAGTTTGCCATTAATGGTAAGTATCTATAAAAGCCGATGAACTTACAATGAATTCACTTGAATCAGCTGATAATACTGATTAAAAATATGCAGTAATTGTAAAGATTTACTGCCCTTAAACACATAAATAATGACCTTTGTAGATTCTATTTATAAGTCTGTAGTTTGTTTGATGATTAACCCGAATGTCAGCTTATTTAAAGATCAAAAAAGCCGACGTTGTGTCGGCTTTTGCAAAAACTTATTGTTCATTAAATAGAGAATGAAGAACCACAACCACATGTGGTTGTTGCGTTAGGGTTGTTTACTAAGAAACGGCTACCTTCTAAGCCTTCAATATAATCAACTTCGCCGTCAACTAAATACTGTAAACTCATTGGATCGATCACCATAGTAACACCTTGTTTTTCTATGGTCATATCACCATCATTTACTTTTTCATCAAAAGTAAAGCCATAAGAAAAACCAGAACAACCGCCACCTGTAACGTAAACACGTAATTTCAAGTTTGGGTTTTCTTCTTCGGTGATCAACGTCAATACTTTAGTCGCCGCAGCGTCGGAAAATTTAATCGGTAATTCAGGATTTGACATAAAACTCAACTTAATACAGGTTAACTAGGGTAATTATCTTAAACTTGACTGTTTTAGTCAAGTATTATGGCTGACTCTGGGTAATATTATCTAGACTTTTGGACCATGGGTAACTTTGATCGATACGGTTGTATTGTTGCCATTTACTTTTAGTTAATATCGCAGCAACATGAATAGTCTCAGGTATAAAATTTTCTGGCAAAGTAAGCTCCCCAGAGATAATTTGGAAGTACTGGAAGCTAAACGATAAGTCTTTTTTCTCTAATGTAGATAACTGAGATAAAGCAATACTGCTTGGTTTATTATCTAAACTACCTGTGATTGACAGTTCAACGTAACCTTTAGCATAACGTTTACGCAATAGTTGCTGTACAAGCACCACTTGAAAACGATAATGATTTGGGCTCTCTGATTTTGTCAAACTTACCCCATCAATAACTAAACCATTAGCTTGTTTTTCCGGTGCCATAACTTTTTCATAAAAAGCCAGCTCCTTTTTTACTTGATAATGCGCTTGCTCAATTGACTTTAACGTTTCCTGGCTGCGACTGTTCGCCATACGTTCAACTTCTAGTTCAACTTCTAAAGTATTAATACGCTGAGTTTTGTCTACTAATTGTTGATAAATAAAGTCTAATCTAGTTTGTTGTTGTGCCAATGTTTGCGTTTGATAACCATGATAAAAATTACCAAGGCGATATCCACAAAATAGTAATATAGAGACTATAACTAAAAGTAAAATCGCTGATCTAAATGCTCCTAAGCGTTTTACTATCGTGTTGAAATTTATTTTTGCTAACCAATTCATTTGAAAAGTATTATGATATCCAGAGTGTCTGTAAATATGCCCAATAAAAATAATACAATATGAAGACAATCATTCAGCTTAAAAAGCGTCTTGCTCTCCCCCAAACATCTTGGCAGCTATGCTTATTAGCGGCCATTGGAGGTTTTGCATCGGCAATGCTGGTGGTGCTTTTCATATTCGCCATTGAAGGCGTTCAATCACTTTTTATGAACGAAAAAGATGACTATAACAGTTTAACTGCTTTAAGTCGTTTCCTATTACCCATAATTGGTGCAGCCGTTATTCTCTTTTTTGCTTGGCTTACGGGTTATAAGTATATTCGAAGTGGTATTCCCTTTGTGTTGCATCGCTTAAAAATTGCAAATGGTGTAATTCCTTTTCGTAACACCATTAATCAATTCATTGGCAGTGCTGTCGCTCTTATTTCAGGTTTTTCGGTTGGTCGAGAAGGTCCTGCTGTTCATTTAGGCGCAGCATGTAGCAGCTATATCGGCAATAAACTAAATTTACCTTATAACGCAATTCGAAGTTTAAGTGCTTGTGGCATTGCAGCGGGCATTGCTGCTTGTTTCAATACGCCTGTGGCGGCTGTGTTGTTTGTTATGGAGGTTATTTTAAGGGAATATAAAGTGCATATTTTTATTCCTGTTATGATTGCTGCAATTGTTGGGTCTTTGACAACCAGTAGTATCTTTGGTCCCTCACATGAGTTTGGCCACTTTATTGCTATAACGTTAACTACTGACCATTATTTTTCTTTAGCCTTACTAGGCATGGTATTGGGTGTTATTGCATTTGTATTTAATCGCCACTTAATTCTAATTATAAAACATAGTGCTCGTTTTCATATTGTTCCGCGTATATTAACCGCAGCATTAATTACAGGGGCTTTTGGTTATGCTGTGCCTCATGCAATGGGCACTGACCTAAGTGCCATTAATTTTTCTTTGCAAAATAATTTTGAGCTACAGTTATTGCTAGGTTTATTAGTAGCTAAAATACTCATGACCATTTTTGCTTTGGGTTTAGGTATACCGGGTGGCATTATTGGTCCTATCCTAGGTATTGGTGCAATTGCTGGTATTTGTGGCTCTGTTGTCGCTACGTACTTTATGAACAGTGATATTTCCGCCAGCGACTTTGCTTTAATGGGCATGGCAGGTTTTATGGCCGCGACACTCAATGCCCCTTTAGCAGCCTTACTTTGTGTAGTAGAAATGTCTAACCAAATTGAAATTATTGTCCCTGCTATGGTTGTGATCACTAGCGCTTGTGTTTTCTCAGGACAATTTTTTGGAAATCGCTCGATTTTTATTATGCAACTAGAAGTACAAGGTCTTCCTTATCGAAGACCTCCGCTTGAAAAGTCATTGCAACGTATTGGGGTGATCGGGGTTATGGATGAAAACTTTACCTTGTTAAAAGACCCAAATGAAGAAGCCATTACCTCCGCATTAGCGAATCAAGCACAAAAAGATCAGCTTATTTGTAAAGTCACTGGTCCAGGTGAAAAAAATGGTTTTGTTTTTTATCAGCAAACTACCAATAATATTGATGATACTCCTGCAATAGAAAAACATTTGCTTATACCTCTTTCGAGTCAATCAACATTGGCAGAAGCTTACTTATTATTAGTTAAACAAAGAGAAGGTGGAGTTTATATATATCAAGATAATCCTGAGCAAATTATGGGTATAATTACCTTTGACTATATTCGCTCGTACCTCTTAAAAGGAAAAACCAATAAATGACAACCATTCTTTGGCTTAAAGCTTTTCATGTTTTTTTTATGGTTGCTTGGTTTGCTGGTATATTCTACTTGCCGCGTATTTTTGTTAATCATGCGGAATCAAACGAGCCATTAGTTCAGCATCACTTTAAAGGTATGGAGCGGCGCTTACTTTATTTCATCACGCCTTTCGCTATTTTCACCGTATTACTTGGTATCGCAATTATTATTCAATATGGCTATGCTTGGTTTGTTGCCGCTAAATGGTTACACATTAAAATTAGTTTAGTTGTGTTATTACTGATCTACCATGGCTATTGTTTTAAACTGGTTAGCACTTTTGCGGCAGACAAAAACACACGTTCTGGAAAGTTTTATCGATTTTTTAATGAAATCCCCGTTATTTTGATGCTCGCCATCATAATTTTAGTTTATGTAAAGCCTTTTTGAGTATTGGCTAAATAGCAAACAGAAACATTAGGACAAATTAGATAATACATATTTTGCTTTTGACTTTTGTGCTATATTTCGCAGCGAATTTTCGCTGTCGTTTGAAAACAACAGCTCACTATTTAATATGAATAAAGCCATATACCAATTAGCGAATATTTGCATTGGTAGATCTGTTTATAATTTAGGTATTATCTATGATGAAATTTGAAGGAAACCATATCTTATCTGTATCGCAGTTCGATAGAGAAAGTATTTCCCGTATTCTAGAGATTTCAACGCTAATGGCGCCATATGCCATGCGAAAAAAACGCTGTCATGTGCTTGATGGTGCCATTTTAAGTAATCTATTCTTTGAACCTAGCACTCGAACACGCGTTAGTTTTGGCACAGCATTTAATTTATTAGGTGGCTTTGTTAGAGAAACCGTAGGCCAGGAAAACTCGTCCTTATCCAAAGGTGAATCTTTATTTGATACTGCACGTGTGATTAGCGGGTATTCTGACGTAATAGCCATGCGCCACCCTGCAATGCACTCGGTTGCAGAATTTGCTAAAGGGAGCAGTGTACCAGTTATTAATGGAGGCGATGGTGCGAACGAGCATCCGACTCAAGCTTTATTAGATTTATTTACCATTCAGTCAGAAATGGCACGCTACGATATGGGGCTTGATGGTCTGAATATTGTACTAATGGGCGACCTTAAGCACGGTAGAACTGTACATTCATTATCTAAATTAATCAGCTTATACAATAATATTAAAGTCACCATGATTGCACCAAAAGCATTACAAATGCCAGACAGTGTTGTAGATGCTCTCACTAACGCTGGCCATGAAGTTGTGATGACGGACAAAATTGAAGGTAACTTAGCGTGTGATGTTATCTATCAAACTCGCATTCAGCAAGAACGGTTTGCTAGTAAAGATGAAGCTGATTTGTACCGCGGTCATTTCAGTTTAAACCGACAAATTTATCAACAATACTGCCATCAACACACGGTAATAATGCACCCGTTACCACGCGACTCTCGTGCTGAAGCAAATGAACTCGATATCGATTTAAATGATCTTGATAATTTAGCTATATTTCGCCAAGCGCAAAATGGGGTATTAGTGCGTATGGCTTTATTTGCCCTGAGCTTAGGTGTTGAAAATAGACTTAGCCATTATGAAAAGCCGGTTACCTGGCACACAAATAAATACTAATTTTAACCTCACTGTAGGTTACATTAACAATGAGTAGAACATTATGACAAAAAATTCTCAGCAATTATTTACTGAAGCCCAAGGCGTAATTCCTGGTGGCGTAAACTCTCCCGTTCGAGCATTTAATAGCGTTGGTGGTACTCCGTTATTTATTAAAAAGGCCCAAGGTGCATATATTTACGACGCTGAAGACAAGAAGTATGTCGATTATGTAGGTTCTTGGGGTCCAATGATATTAGGCCATAACCACCCTGCTATTTTAGAAGCTGTCATTGAAACAGCACAAAGTGGCCTAAGCTTTGGCGCACCTACCGAGTTAGAAATAACTATGGCTGAAAAAGTACGTGAAATTGTTCCTTCTATGGAGAGGTTACGTATGGTGAGTTCTGGTACTGAAGCTACCATGAGTGCCATTCGGTTAGCACGTGGCTTTACCGGACGTGATAAAATATTAAAATTTGAAGGCTGCTATCATGGTCATGCTGACTCTCTTTTAGTTAAAGCGGGCTCGGGCATGCTAACTATGGGCGTACCAAGTTCACCCGGTATACCTGAAGACGTAGCAAAACACACATTAACGGTTAGCTATAACAATATTGAAGAAGTTAAAGAGATTTTCCAAAAGTTTGGTGATGACATTGCCTGTATTATCGTCGAACCCGTTGCAGGTAATATGAACTGTATACCACCAGTAGCCGGTTTTTTAGAAGGCTTACGTGCTATTTGTGATCAATACAGCAGCGTTTTAATCTTCGATGAAGTTATGACTGGCTTTCGTGTTGCTTTAGGTGGTGCACAAGCCTATTACAATATAGTGCCAGACCTAACTACACTTGGAAAAGTGATCGGCGGTGGCATGCCTGTTGGCGCATTTGGTGGCAAAAAAGAAATCATGGACTATATTGCGCCTGTTGGGCCTGTTTATCAAGCCGGTACGCTATCAGGTAACCCTATCGCTATGGCTGCAGGTTTAGCATCGCTTAACGAGCTCTGTAAAGGTAATAAGCATCAATTACTTAGTGATACAACCGAAAAGCTAGCAATGGGCTTGAAGGCTGCCGCAGAAAGAAACGGGGTATCATTAGCCATTAACTATGTCGGTGCAATGTTTGGCTTCTTTTTTACCACTGAAACAGACATCACATGTTTTGCGCAAGCCACGGCTTGTGACGGTGAGAAGTTTAATCGATTCTTTCATTTGATGTTAGAGGAAGGCGTGTATTTAGCACCATCTTCATTTGAAGCAGGTTTTGTTTCAACAGCCCACGGTGAGGCTGAAATTGAATTTACTTTGGCAGCCGCTGATCGTTGTTTCGCTAAGCTATAGCTTGAATTAAATAGCTTAATTACAAATTTTGTAGTTGCTAGAAAACAAAAAGGTAAGCATTATGCTTACCTTTTTTAACTTCTAATGCTTGAATAACTGTACTAGTTAATCTGGCTTTCTAGATTTAATAGGCCGTTAGATTAGACAGTTAAAGAATCAAATCGCAACCGAACTAGTCTTGCTTGTTTTTTACTACTGACAAGCTTGGCTTTTTCGCTTTGGAGTTTTGACCCGAACTATCTGTACCTGATGTTTTGCCATCGACTTTGCTGTCTACCGCTTTCACCGAAGATATTTTTGCTTCTGGCTTTACGGGTGCTTCAACTATATCGTCTTCGATAGGGTGCTCAATTTCTAGCGAAGTACCAGCACCATTTTCTTTGGCATAAATGGCAGCTATCGCGCCATAAGGCACGCTCATATGTTCTAGTTTGCCACCAAAGCGAGCACTAAGTTCTATAGTATCTCCAACCATAGAAATACTACCAACTGCAGAAAGAGATACATTCAACACAATTTGACCGTCATTAACATAAGACATTGGCACCATAACGCCATAAACATTAACGTCTACTACGATGTAAGGTGTTAAGCCATTATCTGAGATCCAGTCATAAAAAGCCCTAACAATATAAGGCTTAGTTGATGTCATCGTGTTTGTCATTCTTTCGTACTTAAACCGGTGCGCCAAAGCGTAATTCACGCTCAGACTCAGTTAAAGATGCTTGAAATGACTCACGTTCAAATACTTTCAACATATAAGATTTCAGTTCTTTAGAACCTTCACCTTCAAGCTCAATACCCATTACTGGTAAACGCCATAATAACGGTGCCAAGTAACAATCTACTAAGCTAAACTCTTCACTCATAAAGTAAGGAGCTTCGTTTAAAATAGGTGCAACACTTAATAAGCTTTCTTTAAGTTCTTGACGAGCTTTAGCCGCTGCATCGGCAGGACCATTGTAGATTGTTTTAGCAAGGCTATACCAATCTTGCTCAATGCGATGCATCATTAAACGACTACGACCACGTGACACTGGATATACCGGCATTAGTGGTGGATGAGGAAAACGCTCATCTAAGTATTCAATAATAATTGATGCTTCATAAAGTGCTAATTCGCGGTCAATTAACGTCGGCACAGTTCCGTAAGGGTTTAAATCAATTAAATCCTCAGGTAAATCGGCTAAGTCAACCAAATGGATGTCTACACCGACACCCTTCTCTGCCAACACAATGCGGGTTTGATGACTATACATATCATCTGCATGCGAATATAAAGTCATAACAGAGCGTTTGTTTGCGGCTATGGCCATAATGCCTCCAAAAATCTTTAATTAAAAAAACTAACAAAGGGGGCCAAAGCCCCCAGTAATATCTAACGTTTACACTGTATTAAAAATATTAATAATTAGTGTACATCTCTCCAGTATTCTTTCTTCAGTAAGTAAGCAAAGAATAACAGGATAAATAGGAAACCAATGACCCAATAACCTAAGCTTTCGCGCTCAAGCTTGTTTGGTTCACCAGTATATTCTAAGAAGTTGGTTAAATCACGTGCAAATTCATCATATTCTTCGGTGGTCATAGACCCACCAGTAGCCTCAGAAAGGTTACCGTGCTCATCCATTGTACGAACACCTTGAAGACTTTGTAGTACATGTGGCATACCAACATCTTTAAATACTTTGTTGTTTACACCGAATGGACGGCTTTCATCAACATAGAAAGAACGCAAATAAGTGTAAATCCAGTCAGGGCTTTTAAAGCGAGCTTCAAGTGTTAAGTCTGGTGGTGTACTACCAAACCATTTAGCCGCTTCTTTGCCTGGCATGGTATTAGTTATATGATCACCAACCTTCTCGCCAGTGTACATATAATTGGCAGCGCCATCTTCGTCAGAAATACCTAAATCAGCAAAAGTGCGATTATAGCGTTGGTATTTTAATTCATGACACGCTAAACAGTTATTAATGTAAGCTTCAAAGCCACGTTTTAAAGACTCTTTATCACGTAAATCATTATTAGCTTTATCTAAATCTATACTAGGTCCAGCGGCTATCGCTAGCATAGGTAGCACAGCTAAAACTGCTAAAATAAATTTTTTCATTATCCTGTCACCCTCTCTGGAACTGGCTTAGTTTTTTCATTTTTACTGTAGATCCAAATAGCAACGAAAAATCCAAAGTAACCGAAACTAGCAATTGCACCAATCATATTGTTTAACGGGTTTGCAGGTAATGTACCCAAAACACCTAAAACAATAAAACAAATGGCAAACTGAACAAGGTTTACAGTGTGAGCTGTACAACGGTAACGTAACGACTTAACTGTACCGCGGTCAAACCAAGGTAGCATGAATAAGGCGATAATCGCGCCGAACATACCTATAGCACCTAATAACTTATCAGGAATAACACGTAAAATTGTATAGAACGGGCCAAAGTACCAAACTGGAGCGATATGCTCAGGTGTTTTCAAGCCATTTGCTGGTTCAAAGTTCGGCGCCTCAATGAAGTAGCCACCACCTTCTGGTGCAAAAAACATGACCCAACAAAATACAATGAGGAAAATAACAACCGCGACTAAATCTTTCACTGTGTAGTAAGGGTGGAAAGGGATAGCGTCGACAATATCGTATTTTTTCGTATATTGTTCATGGAAAGTAAATTTACTTTGCTCTTCAGGAGGTACACTGCCTTTTGGCTTTTTAATGTTAGTGCCATCAGGATTGTTTGAACCGACTTCATGTAAAGCTAGAATATGAAGGAAAACTAATACAACTAACACTAATGGTAGTGCTATAACGTGTAAAGCAAAGAAACGGTTTAACGTTGCACCTGAAATAACATAGTCACCACGGATCCATAACGTTAGATCATCACCTATTAAAGGTATTGCACCAAAGATAGAAATAATTACTTGTGCGCCCCAGTATGACATATTACCCCAAGGTAATAGGTAACCCATAAAGGCTTCAGCCATTAGCACTAGGAATATTAACATACCAAACAACCACAGTAATTCACGCGGTTTTTGATACGAACCGTACATCATGCCACGGAACATATGCATGTATACAACAACGAAAAACGCAGAAGCACCTGTTGAGTGCATATAACGCAACAACCAACCGTAATCTACATCACGCATAATATATTCAACTGACGCGAATGCACCGTCACCTGAAGGTTCATAGTTCATTGTCAACCAAACACCTGTTAGTAATTGGTTAACTAAAACAACACTCGCTAAAATACCAAATACATACCAAAAGTTAAAATTCTTTGGTGCAGGATATTGAGCGGCATGTTTGTTCATTGCATCCATTAGAGGCAGACGCTGTTCGATCCAAGCCATTAAATTAGCAAACATTATGCTTCTCCTTCAGATACGCCGATTAGCAAAGTACTATCGTTAGGAAATGAGTGTTCAGGAACCATTAAGTTAGTTGGTGCTGGAACACTTTGGAATACACGACCCGCCATATCAAATTTTGAACCATGACAAGGACAGAAGAAACCGTCTTTAACGCCTGCGACTTCTTGTTCGAAGTCGCCTTTGCGATATGTCGGAGCACAACCTAAATGAGTACACACACCTAAGGCTACTAGAAATTCCGGCTTAATTGAACGGAATGCATTGGTAGCATAAACAGGCTGCTGAGGCACTTCTGATTGAGGATCTTTTAATTGACCATCATGTGCACTAAGACTCGATAGAATTTCTTCTGTTCTACGAACTACATAGACAGGTTTACCGCGCCATTCAGCACGTATTAATTGACCTGGCTCTATCTTACTAACATTGACCTCAACCGGCGCACCTGCGGCTTTCGCACGCGCGCTAGGGTTCCAAGACCCAATGAAAGGCACAGCCACACCGACAACACCAACACCACCAACTACCGAAGTAGCAGCAGTTAGAAAGCGTCGACGGCCGTTGTTAACAGGCGCATTGCTCATTCAAACTCTCCAATAATTATCTAGCTAATACAACAACACAGGACTAAGTAAACTACTTAGTTACTGTGAAGATTGTTGTTCGACTAAATCAACGAAAAAAAAATTGTTCTGATAATAAAGAAAACCCTTGTTTTTTACAAGGTAATTAACCGTTTCCATGCAGGTTTATGGCAGTAAAAGTTAATTCTTAATGGTCACCCGCGCTAAATAAAAACTATTCGCATTAGTAGGTTTTCTCATCTATCAATTATCAATATATCTTGCTAAAAACTTTAAAGCGAGAAACTGGTTATTAATTTTCTAACAACCTTATTAAATATTCAAATAATTTCAGCATATTAATGTGCAAGCACCTAAAATAGCAGGACAAATATTTTAGTATCAATTGATCGCACCCAGCTATTTAATTAAATCAATATAGAAGAAAGCTGAAAGTACAATATTAAAGGGATTAATTATCTGTTCAATAGCGATGATTTAGTTATTACAATTAACAAAAGATATAATTCAATCACTGGTTATACAAGTGCAAAAATGACATATTTGGACTTTAAATTACATTGGAATTGTACCTAAAACCTATACCGACATGGACATTAAATTAGTCTGCACAGTATTATAAAGAATGAGTGCACTAGTATAAAATATTTTAAATAGTTAGAATTCAGTCAAATCTCAACTTAAGGTTAGTCTTAATGAAAGCTACGGTAAAATGGATAGGCGATGAATTATTCATCGGTACTTCTGAAAGTGGTCATACAATAGTATTAGATGCAAACGCTGGCGCTATAGCCCCGAGTCCTTTAGAGAGTGTTTTGATTTCTCTAGGTGGCTGCTCATCAGTTGATGTTGTTAGTATTTTAGAAAAAGCACGTCAGAAAATTACTGGCTGCAGTGTTGAAATATCTGCCACCCGTGTTGATAGCGTTCCTAAACTATTTTCAGATATTCATTTAACATTTCTTATCGAAGGAAATGATGTAAATGAAAAACATGTAGAACGTGCTGTAAATTTGTCTGCAGATAAATACTGCTCAGTCGCTTTAATGCTTAATAAGTCAGTTAATATTACCCACGAATATCAAATAAACAACTTAAAATAAGTTTACATTTTGGCTGTTAGCAATGATTTATAAATTTTTGATAACAGCTAAGATTTATAAATCACTCATCCAATCTAGTTGTTTGTTAGCCTCAGTTTTCTTCAACATTAAGTCTTTGATTAATGGCGTAAGTAATAATTCCATTGCTAAGCCCATTTTACCGCCAGGAACAACTAAAGTATTCATGCGAGACATAAATGAGCCATCGATCATGCTCAAATAGTAAGGAAAGTCTAGCTGACTGGCATCTCTACAACGAATAACAACAAAACTTTCATCTAAGGTAGGAATTGCTTTAGCGCTAAATGGATTAGAGGTATCAACCGTTGGAACTCGTTGAAAGTTAATATGTGTTCTCGAAAACTGTGGGGTTATGAATGAAATATAATCTTCCATACTTCTAACGATGCTCTGAGTAACGGCTTCTCGGCTATGACCGCGTTTATTAGTATCGCGAATAATTTTTTGGATCCATTCAAGGTTTACAATAGGCACCATACCGATTAATAAATCTACATGTTTAGCTACATCATTTTTTTCTGTGACAACGCCACCATGTAAGCCCTCATAAAACAACAAGTCGGTACCATCACCTAATTCTTCCCAAGGCGTAAATGTTCCGGGCATTTGGTTATATGGCACAGCTTCGTCAAAAGTATGCAAATAACGACGCATTTTACCTTTACCGGTTTCAGAGTAGTCTTTAAATAACTTTTCTAGGGCATCAAAATCATTCGCTGCATCACCAAAATAACTAATTTTAAGTTGTTGTTCTTTGGCCTTGCGTTTTTCCATGTCCATTTCTTGGCGTGAATATCGATGGAAGCTATCTCCTTCGACTGTCGCAGATGTAATGCCTAAAGATCTGAAAATATGTTCAAACGATTCAGTTGTCGTAGAAGTACCAGCTCCAGATGAACCGGTAACTGCAATAATAGGATTACGTGACGACATAGTAGTTCAACCTTAAAATGTATGGACAATTGTTATACGAGGTATTTATAGAAGGGTCAAGCTATAACCTGATGTTATAATTTTAACAATTTTATTACAGTAACAAAAAAGCGGAGCCTAAGCTCCGCTTTTAATTCTTTCAGAATAAACTTAGTACGAATACTAAATTATGCTTCTGCGCTAACTTCTTCAACTACTTCAGCGGCTTCTTCAGCTGCTGGGCGGTCAACTAACTCAACGTAAGCCATAGGCGCTTTATCACCAGTACGGAAACCACATTTTAAAATGCGAGTATATCCACCTGGGCGTTCTTGGTAACGAGCACCAAGTTCGTTAAATAAAATACCTACTACTTCTTTATCTTGTGTACGAGCAAATGCTAAACGGCGATTTGCAACGCTGTCGGTTTTAGCCAATGTGATCAGTGGCTCGACAACCATACGTAGTTCTTTAGCTTTAGCAACAGTAGTTTTGATCAAACCGTGCTTTACTAAAGAGCTTGCCATATTGCGGAACATCGCTTTACGATGACTGCTATTACGGTTTAACTGGCGACCGCTTTTACGATGGCGCATAAGTTAATCCTTCTCTCAACTATTAAAAAAACGATGATCGACTTAGTCGTTATCAGCTATGCTTTCAGGTGGCCAGTTTTCTAGGCGCATACCTAGAGACAAACCACGAGACGCCAAAACGTCTTTGATTTCAGTTAAAGACTTCTTACCTAAATTAGGTGTTTTAAGAAGCTCAACTTCAGCACGCTGTACTAAATCGCCAATATATTGAATTGCTTCTGCTTTTAGGCAGTTTGCTGAACGAACAGTAAGTTCAAGGTCATCAACAGGACGAAGCAAAATAGGATCAAACAGTGGTTTTTCCTCTTTTGGCTCAACTTCAGTTACATCTCGAAGTTCTACAAACGCATCTAACTGTTCAGCTAAAATTGTTGAAGCACGACGAATTGCTTCTTCAGGGTCTAACGTACCGTTAGTTTCCATGTCTAAAACCAGTTTGTCCAAATCTGTACGCTGTTCAACACGTGCAGAATCAACATCATAGGCAATTCTTACAACGGGACTGAATGAAGCATCAACTAACAAACGTCCAATTGCACGATCTTCTTCCTCGGCATCACGTCTGGCAGAAGCAGGAACATAACCACGTCCCATTTCAACCTTTATACGCATACTGATAGAGCCATCACCTGTCAAATGACAGATTACATGAGCTGGATTTGCAATTTCTACATCACCATCATGTTGGATATCGGCAGCCGTTACAGGGCCTTCACCGGACTTAGTTAAGGTAAGAACAGCTTCATTTTTGCCTTCTAAACTTATAGCTAGTCCCTTAAGGTTTAACAGTATTTCGATGATGTCTTCTTGCACACCTTCTTTACTGCTGTACTCATGAAGTACACCGTCAATTTCAACTTCAGTTACAGCACAACCCGGCATTGAAGATAAAAGAATGCGGCGTAACGCATTACCTAAAGTGTGACCAAAACCACGCTCTAATGGCTCTAAAGTTACTTTAGCACGAGTAGCGCTAACAGTTTCGATATCAACCAATCGTGGTCTAAGGAATTCGGTTACAGAACCCTGCATTATGTCCTCTCTTAAAGTGCAACTTTACTTAGAGTAAAGTTCAACAATCAACTGTTCATTAATTTCGGCAGACAAGTCAGAACGATCAGGAACGCGTTTAAATACGCCTTCAAGTTTCTTGTTATCTACTTCAACCCAAACTGGCTTCTCACGTTGCTCAGCTAATTCTAAAGCTGCGATAATACGCGCTTGAGTTTTAGACTTCTCACGTACAGAAACTACATCTTCGGCTTTAACAGTGAAAGATGGAATATTAACAACAACACCGTTAACTACGATAGCTTTGTGGCTAACTAGTTGACGAGCTTCAGCACGAGTGCTTGCATAGCCCATACGGTATACTACGTTATCAAGACGTTTCTCTAAAAGTTGCAACAAGTTTTCACCTGTATTGCCTTTTAGACGAGCCGCTTCTTTATAGTAGTTGCGGAATTGTTTTTCTAGTACGCCATATATACGACGAACTTTTTGTTTTTCACGAAGTTGAATACCGTAGTCAGACAACCGACCGCGACGGGCGCCGTGTTGACCTGGTATTGTTTCGATTTTACATTTAGTGTCAATTGCTCTAACACCGCTTTTAAGGAACAAATCTGTACCTTCGCGGCGACTAAGCTTTAACTTAGGACCTAAATATCTAGCCATTTTCTTTCTCCAACTATCCTAAAAAAAGTACGATTAAACGCGACGTTTCTTAGGAGGACGACAACCATTATGAGGAATAGGTGTAACGTCAGTAATGTTGGTGATTTTAAAACCAGCAGCATTTAAAGCACGGATAGCAGATTCACGACCTGGACCCGGACCTTTAACGAACACTTCAATATTCTTCAAGCCAAACTCTTGTGCAGCTTTACCAGCACGATCTGCAGCTACTTGCGCAGCAAATGGAGTAGATTTACGTGAACCACGGAAACCTGAACCACCAGCAGTCGCCCATGATAAGGCGTTACCTTGACGATCTGTAAGAGTTACGATTGTGTTGTTGAAAGATGCATGGATATGAGCCATGCCGTCAGCAACTTGTTTTTTTACGCGTTTACGCGTACGTACAGGTGTTTTAGCCATTGTCTAGTTCCTCTTACTTCTTAATTGGCTTACGAGGACCTTTACGGGTGCGCGCATTAGTTTTAGTGCGTTGACCACGTAGAGGAAGACTGCGACGGTGGCGAATGCCACGGAAACAACCTAAATCCATAAGACGTTTAATGTTCATTGAAACTTCACGGCGTAAATCACCTTCTACGGTGTATTTATCCACTTCTGCACGAAGCAAATCAATTTGAGCTTCGTCCAATTCACTGATCTTAGTTGACTCTGCAATACCAGTTGCAACACAAATTGCTTTCGCACGTGTTGCTCCGATACCGAAGATCGCAGTAATGGCGATTACTGCATGCTTACGATCAGGGATGTTAATGCCAGCGATACGGGCCACTAAACACATCTCCTATTTTTAATTTAAAATTTACCAGTTGAAAAGCCCGTTAGGATACTCAACCAGCCGCATTTCTTTGCAAATCGAAGCGGCATTATACAGACTTATCTGCATAATGCTACTGCTTAAAGATTTAGCCTTGACGTTGCTTATGCTTTGGCTCTTCGCAAATTACACGAATTACACCAGCGCGCTTAACAACTTTACAATTACGACAAATCTTTTTTACGGATGCACGTACTTTCATTTTATATACTCCGTTACCTAAGGGCCCAGTCTAACGACCG
Organism: Colwellia sp. NW0002-52-1; assembly: GCF_057550865.1. Lineage (NCBI taxonomy): Bacteria > Pseudomonadati > Pseudomonadota > Gammaproteobacteria > Alteromonadales > Colwelliaceae > Colwellia > Colwellia sp. NW0002-52-1. The sequence goes on from NZ_BAAJLU010000002.1 coordinate 208,987, forward strand.
TAGCCTTTAAGGTTTGCTTTTTTAAGTACATTATCATATTGATGAGACATCAAATGAGTCTGTACTTGTGCCATAAAGTCCATTATTACAACTACTATAATTAATAGTGATGTTCCGCCAAAGTAAAAATTAACGTCCCATGCCATAATAATAAACTGAGGTACCAAACAGATAAAGGTAATATACATCGCACCAGCTAAGGTTAAACGAGTCATCACTTTATCTATATATTTTGACGTTTGCTCACCAGGACGAATCCCAGGAATAAACGCACCGGATTTTTTCAGGTTATCTGCTGTTTCACGCGGGTTGAATACAAGAGCCGTGTAAAAGAAACAGAAAAATATTATCGCTGCTGCAAGTAACATTACATATAGCGGCTGTCCTGGAGAAATAGCAATTGATACTTCTTGTAGGAAATCAGCAACCATACCTTCACCTTGACCAAACCAGCTCGCAAGCGTGCCTGGAAACAAGATAATACTTGATGCAAAGATTGGTGGAATAACACCTGCCATATTAACTTTTAACGGTAAATGTGTGCTTTGAGCAGCGAAAACCTTACGGCCTTGCTGACGCTTAGCATAGTTAACAACAATACGTCGTTGACCACGTTCCACAAATACAACAAAGAAAGTTGTAGCAAATATAATTACGCCAATTAGCAATAATACTAATAAGTGCAATTCACCTTGACGCGCCGCTTCTGCTGTTTGACCAACAGCTGACGGCATACCAGCTACTATACCTGCAAAGATCAAGATTGAAATACCGTTACCAATACCACGTTCAGTAATTTGCTCACCTAACCACATTAAAAACATGGTACCAGTAACCAAACTTACTACCGCAGCAAAGTAGAATCCGAAACCTGCGTCCATTACTAGACCTGGCATCATTCCCGGTAAACTTCTTGCTATTGCAATTGATTGTACAGTCGCTAGAACTAAAGTGCCGTAGCGGGTGTATTGGCTGATCTTACGTCGTCCAGCTTCACCTTCTTTTTTCAACTCTGCCATTGCCGGGTGCATAACCGTAAGCAATTGCATAATGATTGAAGCTGAGATGTACGGCATAATACCAAGTGCCAATACAGAGGCTCGCTCAAGTGCACCACCAGAGAACATGTTAAACATTTCTACAATGGTGCCCTTTTGTTGTTCAAACAACTGAGCTAATACAGCGGCGTCAATACCAGGGATTGGCACAAATGTTCCCAAACGAAGCACAATAAGTGCACCGAATACAAACCACAATCTTTGTTTAAGCTCAGACAATCCGCCTTTTGCTTTATTATCAATTCCTGGTGTAGCCATAACCTGTACTATTCCTCGATTTTTCCGCCTGCAGCTTCAATAGCTGCGCGAGCGCCTTTAGTAACACCTAAACCACGTACAGTAATTGGACGAGTGATTTCACCAGAAAGCATGATTTTCACTGACACAATATTACGTGTGATTAAGTTAGCATCTTTCAGGGCAAAGATATCGACAACATCACCTGTGATGTTGTTTAGTTCATGTAAACGTACTTCAGCGCGAACTAAAGATTTACGTGACGTGAAACCAAACTTAGGTAAACGTTGTTTCAATGGCATTTGACCACCTTCGAAACCAGGACGAACACTACCGCCAGAACGAGATTTCTGACCTTTGTGACCACGACCACCTGTTTTACCTATGCCAGAACCAATACCACGACCACAGCGTTTCTTGGCTTTCTTAGCACCTGGTGCAGGAGATAAAGTATTTAAATGCATTATTAATCCTCCACCTTAATCATATAAGATACTTGATTAATCATACCGCGTACAGATGGAGTATCTTCTAACTCTACTGTTTGACGGATACGACGTAAACCAAGACCCTTTAATGTAGCTCTATGCTTCGGTAAACGACCGATAGAACTTTTTAACTGAGTTATTCTAACTGTTTTAGCCATGCTCAATTACCCCAGAATATCTGAAACGCTTTTGCCACGCTTTGCTGCAACAGCTTCAGGCGAATGCATATTCGCAAGAGCAGCAACAGTAGCGCGAACTACGTTTATTGGGTTAGTAGAACCGTATGCCTTAGACAATACGTTCTGTACGCCTGCAACTTCAAGTACTGCACGCATCGCGCCACCGGCGATAATACCTGTACCTTCAGAAGCGGGTTGCATGTAAACTTTTGAACCAGAGTGCTTGCCGATAACGACATGCTGAAGAGTAGTACCCTTCAAATCTACGGTTACTAAGTTACGACGTGCTTTTTCCATTGCTTTTTGGATTGCAGCAGGCACTTCACGTGCTTTACCGTAACCAAAACCAACGCGACCAGCGCCATCACCAACTACGGTTAGTGCTGTGAAACTGAAAATACGACCACCTTTAACCACTTTTGATACACGGTTAACTGCGATTAGCTTTTCAGCCATATCACTTTGTTGTGAGTTTTCTTGATTATGATTAGCCATTATCAACCCCTAAAACTGAAGACCAGCTTCGCGAGCTGCATCTGCTAACGCTTTCACGCGACCATGGTAACGGAAACCTGAACGGTCAAAAGCAACACTAGTGATGCCTTTAGCTACTGCACGTTCTGCAATTGCTTTACCTACAGCCGTAGCTGCTTCAACGTTACCTGTTTTTTCTAACTGAGCACTAACTTCTTTGTCTAAAGTAGACGCTGACGCGATTACTTCAGAACCTGTTGGTGCAATCAATTGCGCGTAAATATGACGAGGAGTACGGAATACAACTAAACGATTCGCACCCAACTCGCTGATTTTTGCACGAGCGCGTTTAGCGCGGCGCAAACGAGATGTTTTCTTATCCATAGTATTACCCTACTTCTTCTTAGCTTCTTTACGACGTACATTCTCATCGCTATAACGAATACCTTTACCTTTATAAGGCTCAGGTTTACGGTATGCACGAATGTTCGCTGCAGTTTGACCGACCAACTGTTTATCAGCACCTTTCAGTATGATTTCAGTTTGGCTAGGAGTTTCAACAGTAATTCCTTCAGGAATTGCGTGGTCAACCGGATGTGAAAAGCCTAAAGATAAGTTTAAAGACTTACCTGCAGCTTTAGCACGGTAACCAACACCGTTTAACAATAATTTCTTTTCAAAACCTTTACTTACACCTTCAACCATATTATTGATTAAAGAGCGTACAGTACCGGCTTGAGCCCAAGCGCCTTTAACATCAGCAACGATATTAGTGATAAGATTGTCTTCTTCTTGAGAAACAACAACATCGCTATGGATCGTGTGAGATAATTCACCCATTGGACCTTTAATTTTAATGTCTTGACCTGATAACGTAATAGTAACGCCTGCAGGGATTGCGACATGTGCTTTTGCGACACGAGACATATTCTGCTCCTTTACTCTACGAAACCAAGAACTTCACCGCCAAGACCCGCATTGCGAGCGGCGCGATCAGTCATTAGACCTTTAGAAGTAGAAATAATAGCGATACCCATACCTGCTAATACTTTAGGAAGCTCTTGAGCACCTTTGTATACGCGAAGACCTGGACGTGAAACACGTTTGATCACTTCAATTACTTCTTTACCTTCAAAATATTTCAATTCAACAGTTAGTTCAGGTTTTACATCACCTGAAACTGAAAAATCTGAAATGTAACCTTCTTCTTTAAGCAAGTTGGCAAGTGCAACTTTTACCTTAGAAGATGGCATTGTAACTGCAGACTTTGCTGCAGATTGACCGTTGCGGATGCGTGTAAACATGTCCGCGATAGGATCAGTCATCATAACCATTTACTCCCGTGAATTACCAACTAGCTTTCTTAAGACCTGGAACTTCACCGCGCATCATAGTTTCACGTAATTTAATACGGCTTAAGCCGAATTTACGTAAGTAACCATGTGGACGGCCAGTAATGTTACAACGGTTACGTTGACGACTACTGCTCGAATCACGAGGTAATGCTTGAAGTTTCAGTACTGCATCCCAGCGTTCTTCTTCAGAAGAATTAACACCAGAGATGATAGCTTTTAGTGCACTACGCTTTTCAGCATATTGAGCAACTAACTTGGTTCTTTTTGCTTCACGAGCTTTCATTGACGATTTAGCCATAACTCTACACCTTCTTCTTAAATGGGAAGTTGAAGGCAGTCAATAAAGCATGACCTTCTTCGTTATTCTTCGCACTTGTAGTGATAGTGATATCCATTCCGCGAATCTTATCGATTTTATCGTATTCGATTTCAGGGAAAATGATTTGCTCACGTACGCCCATGCTGTAGTTACCACGACCATCGAATGACTTTGGATTTAAGCCACGGAAATCACGGATACGAGGAATAGAAATAGAGATTAAACGCTCTAAAAATTCCCACATACGTTCGCCACGTAGAGTTACTTTTGTGCCAATAGGGTAGCCTTCACGAATTTTAAAGCCCGCAACTGATTTGCGTGCTACTGTCGTGACAGGTTTTTGACCTGAGATTGCAGTAAGATCATTTGTGGCGTGCTCTAATACTTTTTTATCAGCAATTGCTTCACCAACACCCATGTTAAGGGTGATCTTTTCAATCCGAGGGACTTGCATGACACTTTTGTATTCAAACTTCTTTTGAAGTTCGCTTACAATTGTATCTTTGTAAAAATCATGCAGTTTCGCCATCGTTTACTCCAATTAAATTAATTCGTTATTAGATTTGAAGAAACGAACTTTTTTGCCGTCTTCATCTCTAAAACCAACACGATCTGCTTTGCCAGTAGCTGGGTTAACAATCGCAACGTTGGATACATTTAAAGGTGCTTCTTTTTCAACAATTCCACCAGGCTGCTGTAACTGAGGTACAGGCTTAGTGTGCTTCTTGATTAAGTTGATACCTTCAACAAATACTTTGCTTTCTTCAACAAGAACTTTGGTCACTTTACCAGTTTTGCCCTTGTCTTTGCCTGCAAGTACGATTACTTCATCATCACGACGAATCTTAGATGCCATTATCGTGACTCCTTATAGTACTTCTGGTGCAAGTGAAACAATTTTCATGAACTTTTCATTACGAAGTTCACGAGTCACAGGACCGAAAATACGAGTACCAATTGGTTGTAAGTTAGCATTTAACATTACAGCCGCATTTTCGTCAAAACGGATGGTAGAACCATCTGAACGACGAACACCTTTCTTAGTGCGCACCACTACTGCAGTAAGAACATCACCTTTTTTAACCTTGCCGCGAGGATTTGATTCCTTCACTGCAATTTTAATGATGTCACCAATGCGTGCGTAGCGACGGTGCGAACCACCAAGAACCTTTATACATTGTACACGTCGAGCGCCGCTGTTATCAGCTACGTTCAATTGTGATTGCATTTGGATCATTTAATATGTCTCCGCTAAATTATCTTATAAAAGATTAAATTCAAGGCCAGAAATTTGACCCGTCACTGCCTTCTAAATCCCACTCACAACGAGCGGGCGCGAGATTATAACACCGGTTATTAAAAAGTGATACTTTATTTAGCTAAAAAATAACCACTTTTATTATCAACCTTGATGTAAACAAGATAAACACTGATGTTGTCAGCTTAATTTAATCTCATCAATTGCTATTTATTTAAAAAACTAAATAAGAATACTGGTTATTTAATTTCTTTATATAACTTTACATTTTGACCAATAAAAAAGGCCCTGCCGAAGCAGAGCCTTTTTGAAAGTTCTTATTGTGAATCAGATCAAGCGATTAAGCTTTTTCTAATACGCTTACCAATGTCCAAGATTTAGACTTAGAGATTGGCGCACATTCACGAATAGATACTAAATCACCTGTTACACATTGGTTAGTTTCATCATGCGCTTTCAACTTAGTTGAACGGGTCATGAACTTACCGTATATAGGGTGCTTAACACGACGTTCGATCAGGACAGTGATAGACTTTTCCATTTTGTCACTGACGACACGACCTTGTATTGTACGAACTTTTGCTTCGCTCATTACTTAGCTGCCTTTTCAGTTATGATAGTCTTAACACGCGCGATATTACGGCGTACAGTTCTTAGCAAATGAGTTTGTGCTAATTGGCCTGTGCTTGCTTGCATGCGATAGTTAAACTGTTCGCGTAGCAATTCAAGCAATTCAGCGTTTAGCTCTTCAATGCTTTTTTCTTTCAATTCGCTTGCTTTCATTACATCACCGTTCTAGTTACGAAAGTTGTTTTGAAAGGAAGTTTAGCTGCGGCTAAAGCAAATGCTTCACGCGCTAACTCTTCCGACACACCTTCCATTTCATAAAGAACACGACCAGGTAGAATTTGGCATACCCAATATTCCACTGAACCTTTACCTTTACCCATACGAACCTCAAGAGGTTTTTTGGTAATTGGCTTATCAGGGAATACACGAATCCAGATTTTACCTTGACGCTTCACGTGACGAGTCATTGCTCGACGAGCCGCTTCAATTTGACGCGCAGTCATACGACCACGTTCCATTGATTTTAACCCGAAAGTACCGAAGCTAACTGAGCTACCAGTGTGTGCAAGACCACGGTTACGCAGTTTAAATTGCTTACGGAATTTAGTACGTTTTGGTTGTAACATTACTTATTCCTCTACTTACTGGTCTTACGGTTAGGTTTTCTTTTAGGCTTAGCTGCTGGTTGCTCAGCTTGTAATGGCATGTTGCCAATTACTTCACCTTTAAAGATCCAAACTTTGATACCGATAACACCATAGGTGGTATCAGCGCGGGCAATTGAGTAATCAATGTCAGCACGTAAAGTGTGTAATGGAACACGACCTTCACGATACCATTCAGCACGTGCAATATCTGCACCGCCTAAACGACCACTTACTTGTACTTTAATACCTTTAGCGCCTAAACGCATAGCATTTTGTACAGCACGTTTCATCGCACGACGGAACATTACACGACGTTCTAATTGACTAGCAATGCTGTCTGCAACTAGCTGCGAATCCATTTCTGGCTTACGTACTTCAGCTATGTTGATTTGAGCAGGAACACCAGCAATTTTAGAAACTGCTAAACGTAATTTCTCAACATCTTCGCCTTTCTTACCGATTACAACACCCGGACGAGCCGTGTGAATTGTAACGCGGATAGATTTAGCAGGACGTTCAATTACAATTTTCGATAATGAAGCACGCTTAAGCTGTTCAGTTAAATATTCACGAACCAAATGGTCACCGTGTAAATTACCTGCGAAATCTTTGTTACTTGCAAACCAAGTAGACGCGAAAGGTTTCGTGATACCTAAGCGAATACCATTTGGATGGACTTTTTGACCCATTCTAATATCTCCTAGTTATCAGATACAATCACAGTGATGTGACTTGTACGCTTAAGGATTCTATCCGCGCGACCTTTCGCACGAGGCTTAATACGTTTCATTGTTGGGCCATCGTCAACCATAATAGTTTTAACGATAAGCTCATCAATGTCTGCACCTTCATTGTGTTCTGCGTTAGCAATTGCTGAATCAAGTACTTTTTTAACCAAAACAGCAGCAGATTTATTGCTAAATGTTAAGATTTCAAGTGCTTTTTCAACATGTAAGCCGCGGATTTGATCCACAACTAAACGTGCTTTTTGCGCTGAACCACGGGCAAATTTATGTGTAGCAATAGCTTCCATCTTATTTCCCCTATCTCTTCGCTTTCTTATCCGCGACATGGCCACGGTAAGTACGAGTTGGTGCAAATTCACCTAATTTGTGTCCGATCATTTCATCAGTTACAAATACAGGTACGTGTTGACGGCCATTATGGACGGCAATGGTCAATCCGATCATCGTAGGGATGATCATTGAACGACGGGACCAAGTCTTAATTGGCTTTTTATTCCCGCTTTCCACCGCTGTCTCTACCTTCGTCAACAAGTGTAGGTCTATAAATGGACCTTTCTTGAGAGAACGTGGCATGGTGATTCCTCTTTAATTATAAGTACTATTATTTAGTACGACGACGTACGATAAATTTATCGGTACGCTTGTTAGAACGAGTCTTGTAACCCTTAGTTGGTACACCCCAAGGTGAGACCGGATGACGACCGCCTGATGTTTTACCTTCACCACCACCGTGTGGGTGATCAACTGGGTTCATGGCAACACCACGAACAGTTGGGCGAACACCGCGCCAGCGTGAAGCACCAGCTTTACCCAAAGAGCGAAGCATGTGTTCAGCGTTGCCGATTTCACCTAAAGTAGCACGACAATCTGACTCAATTTTACGCATTTCGCCAGAACGAAGACGTAAAGTGACATATGCACCGTCTTTCGCTACTAACTGAGCATAAGTACCAGCAGCACGTGCAATTTGAGCACCTTTACCTGGCTTAAGTTCGATTGCGTGTACAACACTACCTAATGGTGTGTTGCGTAGTGGTAAAGTGTTACCCGCTTTAATAGGAGCATCTACACCAGACTGGATTGCATCACCAGCTTTTAAGCCTTTAGGGGCTAAGATGTAACGACGCTCACCATCTGCGTAAAGTACTAGTGCGATGTTTGCACTACGGTTTGGATCATATTCCAAACGTTCTACTTTTGCAGGGATACCATCTTTATTACGCTTAAAGTCGACAATACGGTAATGTTGCTTATGTCCACCACCAATGTGACGAACAGTAATACGACCATTATTGTTACGACCACCAGACTTAGACTTAGTGTCTAATAATGGTGCGTAAGGCTTACCTTTATGCAACTCCGTGTTAACCACTTTAACAACGTGGCGACGACCCGGAGAAGTAGGTTTACATTTAACTATAGCCATTTTCGTAAACTCCTATGATTCCGCGCCGACGAAGTCGATGTCGCTGCCTTCAGCAAGTGTAACGTATGCTTTTTTCCAATCGCTTCTGCGACCAGTACGAGCACCAGTACGTTTAACTTTACCTTTAACATTTAATGTGCGAACACCATCAACTGAAACTTCGAAAAGTTTCTCAACAGCAGCTTTGATTTCAGCTTTAGTAGCAGTAGTAACAACTTTGAAAACAACTGTGTTGTTTGCTTCAGCGGCCATTGTGCTTTTCTCAGAAATGTTTGGTGCTAAAAGCACTTTCAGTAAACGTTCTTCGTTTATCATCCTAACATCTCCTCAAGTTGTTTAACTGCAGATGCAGTCATCAAAACTTTTTCGAAACCAACTAAACTAACTGGGTCAATACCGTCTACATCGCGTACGTCAACTTTATATAAGTTACGTGCAGATAAGAACAAGTTCTCATCAACTTCTGGAGTAACGATTAATACGTCTTTTAACTCCAAACCGTTTAGTTTAGCTACTAATTCTTTAGTTTTTGGTGTTTCAACTGCAAAATTTTCTACCACTACTAAGCGTTCTTGACGAACTAACTCAGAAAGGATGCTTTTAATCGCACCACGGTACATTTTACGGTTAACTTTTTGGCTGTGATCCTGTGGCTTAGCAGCGAATGTTACACCACCTGTACGCCAGATTGGACCACGACTAGTACCAGCACGTGCACGGCCAGTACCTTTTTGACGCCATGGTTTTGCGCCACCGCCACTAACTTCTGAACGAGTCTTTTGAGCACGAGTACCAGCACGAGCACCAGCTGCATATGCAACTACTACTTGGTGTACAAGAGCTTCATTAAACTCAAGTCCAAAAGTTGTTTCAGAAACTTCAAGAGCGCCTGAAGCGTCTTTTAATGCTAATTCCATCACAAATCTCCTGGACTAGGCTTTAACAGCTGGTTTGATGATTACGCTACCGTTGATTGCACCTGGAACCGCACCTTTAATAAGGAGCAAGTTACGTTCAGCATCAACACGAACCAATTCAAGGTTTTGCGTAGTTACTTTCGCAGCACCCATGTGACCAGACATTTTTTTGCCTTTGAAAACACGACCTGGTGTTTGACACATACCTATCGAACCGTTTGAACGGTGAGATAGTGAGTTACCATGCGTAGCATCTTGCATTGAGAAATTCCAACGCTTAATACCACCTTGGAAACCTTTACCTTTAGAGGTGCCAGTAACATCTACTAATTTCGTGTCATTGAATAACTCAACAGTGATTTCACTGCCAGTTACCAAATCTTCGCCTTCATTTGCATTTAAGCGGAATTCCCACAGGCCGCGACCTGCTTCGATACCAGCTTTTGCAAAGTGACCGGCTGTTGGCTTGTTAACACGGTTAGCTTTTTTGCTTCCCGTAGTAACTTGAAGCGCTGAATAACCATCGTTGTCAACAGTTTTAACCTGAGCAACACGGTTCGCTTCAACTTCTAGGACGGTTACAGGAGTAGATACGCCATCTTCAGAGAAGATGCGAGTCATACCCACTTTACGTCCAACTAGACCTATAGTCATGTTAAAACTCCTATTAACCCAAGCTGATTTGAACGTCAACACCAGCTGCAAGATCTAAACGCATTAAAGCATCTACAGTCTTTTCAGTTGGTTCTACGATATCAATCATGCGTTTGTGAGTACGAATTTCGTACTGATCACGAGCATCTTTGTTAACGTGTGGTGAAGTCAAGATAGTGAAACGTTCTTTGCGTGTAGGAAGTGGAATTGGACCACGAACCTGTGCGCCAGTACGTTTAGCAGTATCAACGATTTCAGCTGTTGATTGATCAATCAAACGATGATCGAACGCTTTCAAACGAATGCGAATTCTTTGATTTGACATTAAGACAAATCCCCATTTTAAAGAACAACAAAATACTGCCCATCACCTTTTTGTATAAAAGGGGGGAGTATCGCTATATTTACCATTCAACTCCCTATCGGAGTTGCTGTATGTTAATTATTAACTTAAAGACTAGCTTGAAAAGTTAATACATTAACTAAAAAACACACTGAGACGAGCTCAACGTGGAGGCGAATTATACAGAGCTTGACGATAATTTCAACTGTTTATTTTAAGGTTTTATATAGTTTTATCTTATGTCATTTATCGAGCAAATAAATGACTACTTTTTAAGTACTAATGTTCACCATTGGAACAATCTATTATTTGAGGGGGTATTTTATCTCTAGGTTTTTTAAATAACTAAACAACTCGGATTTCTTTACATTTACAATTTAATCTTCTCTCTTCACATTTTATTTTATAGCTCACTTTCTCTTATTCAATTTACAATCTCAAATAAGGGAGTATCACTATTATTTTTATCTATATATAAGCAGAACTAATTAATCTTAACTTTTGTATTTTAAAAAGTAGCCAAAATAGGTACAAAACTGGTGTTTTTATATGGTCTTAGTGAAAACTTTTTAAACTTCAATAATTTTTTATGTCGATTTTAGTTAAGTAATGTTATACTCGCGCGCAAATTTTCAACAATTCATTTTCATAAATAGAGTAACGCAATGGCAGATTTATCTAAATACAGAAACATTGGTATCTTCGCTCACGTTGATGCGGGTAAAACCACAACAACTGAACGTATCCTTAAATTAACCGGTATGATCCATAAAACAGGTGAAGTTCATGACGGTGAGTCAACGACTGACTTCATGGAACAAGAAGCTGAGCGCGGTATTACTATACAGTCTGCTGCAGTTAGTTGTTTTTGGAAAGATCACCGTTTCAACGTTATCGATACTCCTGGTCACGTTGATTTCACGGTTGAAGTTTATCGCTCACTAAAAGTACTTGATGGCGGTGTTGGCGTGTTCTGTGGTTCTGGCGGTGTTGAACCACAATCAGAAACTAACTGGCGTTATGCGAACGACTCGAAAGTATCTCGTTTAATCTTCGTAAACAAATTAGATCGTTTAGGTGCTAACTTTTACCGTGTAACAGATCAAGTTAAAAACGTATTAGGTGCTCACCCACTTATTATGACTTTACCAATTGGTGAAGAAGATGACTTCGTAGGTGTTGTAGACGTTTTAACTCAAAAAGCATACATCTGGGATGACACAGGTCTTCCTGAAAACTACACTATTGAAGATATTCCAGCTGATATGGTTGATGATGCAGCTATGTATCGTGAGCAATTAATCGAAACTGCATTAGAAGCAGATGAAGATTTATTAATGGAATACTTAGAAGGTGAACTTACACCGACTGAAGAACAAATTAAAGCGTGTATCCGTAAAGGTACTCGTGAAATCATGTTCTTCCCTACATACTGTGGTTCTGCATTCAAAAACAAAGGTATGCAATTATTGCTTGATGCCGTTGTTGATTACTTACCATCTCCTACAGATGTTGATCCTCAACCTCTTACTGATGAAGAAGGTAACGCAACTGGTGAGCACGCAATCGTTTCTGCAGATGAAACATTCAAAGCGTTAGCATTCAAAATCACTGATGACCGTTTTGGTACCTTAACTTTCGTACGTATCTACTCTGGTACATTGAAGAAAGGTGACACCATACTTAATGCTGCAACAGGGAAAACTGAACGTGTTGGCCGTATGTGTGAAATGCAAGCTGATGACCGTAACGAACTAACGTCTGCACAAGCTGGTGATATCATCGCGATTGTAGGTATGAAGAGTAACGTTCAAACAGGTCATACATTATGTGATCCGAAACACCCAATCATTCTTGAAGCGATGGTATTCCCTAAGCCAGTAATCTCTATTTCTGTAACACCTAAAGATAAAGGTTCAACGGAAAAAATGGGTATTGCTATCGGTAAAATGGTTGCAGAAGATCCAACATTCCAAGTTGAAACTGACTTAGATTCAGGTGAAACGATTTTATCTGGTATGGGTGAACTTCACTTAGATATCAAAGTAGATATTTTAAAACGTACTTACGGTGTTGATCTAGTTGTTGGTAAACCTCAAGTTGCTTACCGTGAAACAATCACTCAAGAAATTGATGATTCATACACGCATAAGAAACAATCAGGTGGTTCTGGTCAATTTGGTAAAATTGATTACATCATCCGTCCTGGTGAGCCAAACTCAGGCTTTACATTCTCATCTAAAGTTGTTGGTGGTAATGTACCAAAAGAATTTTTCCCAGCTATTGAGAAAGGCTTCAAAGGCATGATGGATACTGGTGTTCTTGCTGGTTTCCCTGTACTTGACGTTGAAGTTGAATTATACGATGGTGGCTTCCATGCAGTCGATTCATCTGCTGTAGCATTTGAGCTTGCTGCTCGTGGTGCTTTCCGTCAGTCAATTCCAAAAGCTGGTGCTCAGTTAATTGAACCTATCATGAAAGTTGATGTGTTTACGCCTGATGATCACGTTGGTGATGTTATTGGTGACTTAAACCGTCGTCGTGGCATGATCGGTGGTCAAGACGCTGGTGTTTCTGGTGTTCGTATCAAAGCTGACGTACCACTTTCAGAAATGTTTGGCTACATCGGATCTTTACGTACAATGACATCAGGTCGTGGTCAATTCTCTATGGAATTCTCTCACTACTCACCTTGTCCGAATAACGTATCTGAAGCAGTAATTGCTGAAGTTAAAGAGCGTGAAGCGGCAGCTAAAAAGAAATAGTTATTTATAACTAATCTATTAAAGGATGCTTAGGCATCCTTTTTTTTATTCCAAATTTACTCAACAGCATATTGCAACATATAGCCATAAAGTAAAACACATGGTATTGTTTTCTGTAAGTGCTTATGTTTTCTAAAATATTACCGATAACATATAAGAATCAGTTAAATACTGAACAATTTACGCACTTAATAATAAAAATAAACTCATTAGGTATTACTTAGTATGTTCAATTTTCTTAGTCGCTCAATTATGCGTCAATTAGTGATTACTATATCAAGCGCAGTTACTGTATTACTTGTCGTTACTTCATTTTTTTTGTTATCAAACGTAAGCGATAATACAAGAAAACAACTTATTTCTGATATTGAAAATATTGTAAGTCTACAGTCTACAAAAGTGAAAGAGTTCTTTATTGCTAAAGGGCAAATCAACCATAGCATATTTGCTAATCCGCTCGTTATCGATTGGTTTACAACATACGACACACGACTTTCCAATATTGACGATAATAAACAGTACCAAGATGTCACACGTTACTTTAAGTACTTTTCAGAACAAGACAGCGCAATAAAAAGTGTTTTCTTTGGTAGTGAAAATACCCATGAGTATTTCGATCTTAATGGTCGTTACGACGATGCTGAGTACTTTACAAATCGCCGACCTTGGTGGCAAGACGGACTAACAAAAGCAAAAATGCATGTTACTGACCCTGCGGTAGACAACAACGATGGCTCAGTTTCAGCAACAATAACTTCTCCCTACTATTTACCTAATGGCAAACTTTTAGGTATTGGTGGTATGGACATCTTAATTACCACCATAGGTCAAAACTTACTCGCCCCTATTAAATATAAAAACCAAGGTGAAGCTTTTCTCATCACAGACACAGGCAAATTAGTGTTTTTCCCAGGCTTTAATGATGAGTTTAAAGCTGGTGACTCCATGTCAGTAATTGATAGTCACTTTACCAATAGCGCAGGCTTTGCAACGTTACAATCTACACTGGCTAATAATGCTAACGGTTTAGCACAAGTAACATGGCGCGGAGTCGATTATGAAGTTATTTTTAATCAAGTAAAAACTGACTACCCAGCCATGAATTGGAAGCTTGGCTTTTTAGTCCCTGAGCAATTAATAACTCAGCCTGTAGAAGATGCTTTTTGGTCGTCTTTCGCTATTGTTGTAGCCATTATTATTATGATTGCTATCGTAGTATGGTTAACTGTTTTACCTTTTGTTAAACGCATAACTCTGCTTAAAAATGCCATGAAAGATATTGCTGAAGGGGATGGTGATTTAACACAAAGAATTCCTCCTTTAAAACAAGATGAGATAGGTCAATTAGTTGATGAATTTAATATCTTTGTTGATTCTATTCAACAGTTGGTTAGACAGACCATTACTATTACTAAAGATGTAACTTCATCAAGTGAATCTGCCGAAAAAATAGGTAAAGATACCATTGGTATTGTCGAGGGACAAAAACGTGAAATTGACTTGGTTGCCACCGCCGCCACCGAATTAGCTCAAACGAGCATTAATATTGCCGAAAATACTAATTATTCAAAAAAATTGGTTATAGGTGCCGAGGAAAAAGTAGCATTAGGCTCCGATGTTGTTAATCAAGCAACTATAGGTATGCAAAAGCTATCTAATAACGTTGATAATGCTTCACAAGTAGTACAACAGCTTAAGTCTGGTACCCAGACAATTGGCGACTTTGTTACAGTGATCCGCAGTATTGCTGAACAAACCAATTTACTAGCCCTTAATGCAGCAATAGAAGCTGCAAGAGCTGGAGAACAAGGACGAGGTTTTGCTGTTGTTGCTGATGAAGTTAGAACATTAGCTTCCAGAACACAAGACTCTACCAGCAACATTGAACGCATCATTGATGAACTTCAAGCAACAGCGGTTAATGCAGTTAGTGTTATGGAGTCTAGCTGTTTAGAGGCAGAGAGTAGCGTTCAGCTTACCCATCAAGTACAGCAAGTATTAGTTGATATTGCTGAGGTAATTGGTCAATTCCAAAGTCAAACCTTTGAAATAGCTCAAGCCGTTGAACAGCAGGCTAATGTCGCGGAAGAAGTATCTAAAAACATTGAAAACGTTAGAGGACTTACTGATGAGACTGTTGATGTATCCGCCACAATGCAAACAAGTTTAGTTAATCTATCAGAAAAATCCAACTCGCTATCAAAAGTAGTTAATCAATTTAAAGTCTAAGCGAATTAGTGCTTCACTGCCCAATTACCAAGTTAAACGTCACTAATTGGGCATAATTAATATCGTATTCCGGTAGGACTAACTTTATAAGCTAATCGAGACTTATAATAGATTTAACAATCAAAAATTTGTTGTAAAAACTAAACCTAACTTCAGCGCTATACAATCTTCCCCCCTCAGCCCATAAACAGCTAGCCGTCTCTTAAGCTATGATGCATGAATAAATTCATATTCTTTGGTGTAAACAATCATTTCAATCTGATTGAGTTTTAAATTTTAATTTAATTAATCTAAAAGATGGATTTAAGTTCAGACCGCAGGATTTAGCTATAGCAACATTTTTTAATGCGGCGCAACAAGGTAATTTAAATGGAAGATTATTCAGAAGTGAGCAATAAGTATGTTCGCTCGTTAATGAGTGGCATAAAGCATAATAGTTAAAAAACAGATGGTATAAAGTTAGCTATTTATTAAAATTTAGACATAAAAAAACCGGCAAAAGCCGGTTTTTGAAATACATAACGTAAATATTAACGTTTTGAAAATTGTGGCTTTTTACGAGCCTTGTGTAAACCAACTTTCTTACGTTCAACTTTACGAGCATCACGAGTAACGAAACCAGCATTACGTAAACCGCTACGTAAAGTTTCATCGAACTCCATTAATGCACGAGTGATGCCGTGACGAATTGCGCCAGCTTGACCAGAAATACCACCACCAGTTACAGTGATGTTAAAGTCAAACTTTTCTAACATTTCAACTAACTCTAATGGTTGACGAACAACCATACGAGCCGTTTCACGACCAAAGTATACAGAAATGTCACGCTTGTTAATTGTGATTGCACCGTTACCAGCTTTCATGAACACACGAGCCGTTGAGCTCTTGCGACGACCAGTACCGTAATATTGATTATCAGCCATTGCTTAAAGCTCCAAAAGTTGTGGTTGTTGTGCTGTATGTTTATGTTCAGTACCCGCGTAAACTTTAAGCTTACGGAACATTTCACGACCTAAAGGACCTTTAGGTAACATACCCTTAACTGCGAATTCAATAACGCGCTCTGGAGCTTTTTCGATTAGCTTTTCAAAACTAATTTGCTTAAGACCACCAACAAATTCTGTATGCGAGTAGTAAATTTTACCTTTCGCTTTGTTACCTGTTACTTTTACTTTCTCAGCATTGATAACAACGATGTAATCGCCAGTATCTACATGAGGAGTATATTCTGCTTTATGCTTACCACGTAAACGGCTTGCAATTTCAGTAGCGATACGACCTAAAGTTTTATCTTCGGCGTCCACTAAGAACCATTCGCGTTGTACGCTTTCTGGTTTAGCTACAAAAGTTTTCATTAAAAAACCCAATTATATAAATGTTACTTAAATAATAACTTAAGAAAACCTCAAGTTATCCGTTAAAAGACTACGCTATTGCCCCTTCGAGCATCGAGTCCGTTGCCAGTCCTCTGGAAAAAGAACAAGCTTTGTAACGTAGGGAGGCAGGATTATACAGAACAACGTTGAAAAGATCACGCCTATTTTTTAATCTTTTCGCTCTTATTTGTAAAAATATGAATATTTAGTTAATGATTATTGAATGCGGCGTTTAACCGGTTTTTATCTTGCGCTAAGGCACTTAGCTGTAATTTAATATAATCGGCCATATGAGCCTCAATTTTGGGGAATATTTCAGGGTAAAGCTCTTTAATTTGCATGAAGGCAGAAAACGTTCCAAGTTTATAAGCTTGAGTGGCGACCATACTTGCCGTTTGAGCATATATTGGCCGATAATTTTTATCCGTTAAGTTTTTACCCGTTCTTTTTTGATAAGCTTTATTGATATTATTCATTAATAAAGCGGAGTATTGGTGACTATAACTAATGTCAGACAGTGCTAATATTGCTTTTTTATCTTCTGTAATTATGGCGTATAACTCAGCATCAATAATTTCAGCAAATGATTTTTGTCGGTCATAAAAAGCCTTAATAAAATGCTTGTAAACTACACGCATTGAAAATAAATCGGCTCGCCAAGTATTTTTTTCTGCCTTTTCCGTTGATTGCCAAGGTAATATTGGTTGATCATCAGTAGGATGTTTTTCAGCCAATGTCAGTGCGTGTAGACATAGTTCCTCACTGATATCTGGGTAATATTGTTTAATTATTTGTAAACGCTTTTTATAGGCCGAAGTATAAATTTGACTAAAGAGTAGATAATATAATTTATTACTATCTTGTAATATTAGCTGTTCATCACCGTTTGCGAGTTCTTTGTTCATTATTGCTTGATCAATAATATATTGATTGAATAATCCAAAGCTAGCGTTAATGACACTCGACACGCCTAACGCTTGTTCATTACAGGCAGAGTTAAACAACTGTGCCCGCCAAACTAAATGTTCGCTCTGCCACATAGATTTAAGTGCTTTTGGCAAATACTTTTGTGTGATCTCAAGTGTGTGTCTAAACGGGTTATCATTAACCTGCGCCGAGACACTTATCGCAACACTAGCAACTAATGCGGTGCCAAGTTGAATCAATTTATTCTTAATCATTTTTTTGAATTCCATTTCATTCTAGATTGATTTTTATATGTTACTGAATTAACGAGTGAAAGCTAATGAGTATTACTCTTGAAAATTAAAACGATTAAGGTAAGTGCTCACTTGCTAAATAGCTGTATGACTGCATTTCTTGTAAACGGCTTAAACAGCGTTTGAACTCAAAAGTTAAACGACCATCTACATATAACTCCTCTAACGCAACTTCTGCCGATATAATTAATTTAACATGGCGCTCATAAAACTCATCAACTAAAGCAATAAACCGGCGTGTACTGTCATCATTGTCTACACCCATTTGCGTTACGTTAGCTAATAATACCGTGTGGTATAAGCGACTTAGTTCCATATAATCACCTTGACTACGTGCTGACTCACACAAAGTCGAAAATTCAAAATGAACAACTCCAACTGACTCTTGCACCGTAGCCAAAGGCCGGTTATTAATGGTAATAACTTTACCCATTTGACCAGCCTCTATAGCTAGTTGCTGGAAGTAATGGTTTAAGTTTTCATCCGCTTTTTTATCTAATGGGAAATGAAATAATTCAGCTTGTTCTAGCGTACGAAGTCGGTAGTCAACGCCGCTATCAACGTTAATCACATCACAACATTCATTGATCAACTTTATTGCAGGCAGGAAACGTTCGCGCTGCAAACCATTACGATACAATTCATCAGGAATAATATTTGACGTAGCAACTAACGTAACATTATGTGCAAATAGTTCTTCAAATAGAGTCCCTAAGATCATCGCGTCTGTGATATCTGATACAAAAAACTCATCAAAACAAATAATGCATGTTTCATCAGCAAAACGTTTAGCAATAACTTTTAATGGATCCGACTGCCCATGTAATGTTTTTAACTCTTCATGAACTCGGTGCATAAAGCGGTGGAAGTGCACTCGCATTTTATTATTAAAAGGCAGGCAATCATAAAATGTATCGACGAGATAAGTTTTTCCACGACCAACTCCACCCCAAAAATAAATACCTTTTACAATTTTAATTTCCGGCTTTGCAACTACACGCTTCCAACTATTCAAAACTTTTTTAAAGCCCGTAACCGGTAAAGGCTGACTGATTAAATCGTCATAAAGGCGTTGCAAGTTTTTAACTGCATTTTCTTGAGCCGCGTCAAAATGAAAGTCATCGCGCGTCAAATCTTGAGTGTATTTTGCAATAGGAGATAATTTAATCATTTAACTGCCATCTAATAAGGTCTAACTTTATTTTTATAATCTTTGGACAAACTACTCTTGAAAAATATTTGTTAGTAAATATATTCATTAGGAAAGTAGCGTGAAGCACGTTATATTACATTGGATTGAAGGTTATTTTCTCTAATTTTTTCCATGAATACAATGAAGGTATAAAAATATGAATGTTCTTTTAGGTCTTGGACTATTTATCGTTGGTGCACTTGTCGGCTTTTTTGTTAACAGAACGCTTTTTTCATCAGCACAGGAAACACAAAAACTTGCTGCAAAAGCCAGTCAAAGTGAATCAGAATTAGCACAATATAAATTAGATGTCGCAGAGCATCTTGAAAATTCAACAAGTTTACTCGAGCAAATGAATAGTACTTGCCAAGTCGCTATGGCTCAAATGGCACAAAGTACGCAATTGTTGCAACAAGCTACCCCTGAAAATATTGAAAACATGCCTTTTTTCTCTAAAGAAACACAAGAGCAATTAGCGCAAACCGTTAATTTACGCCATGACAAAAATTCGCGTAAAAATGACGAAACAGCCTCTGAAGCCCCGCTAGATTATTCTGGTGCGCCAAGCGGCTTATTTGATGACAAGAAACAAAGTGTTACAAATAGCTAGGAACCATTTTTTTTATTCTCTGTCTTCTATTGGGTGAAAGTAACAGGATTAGTGCTAACGCTGTAAGCCTTAATCCTGTTACTTATAAATTATTTAATTAGGAGTTTTCTGTTATATGAAAAATTTATCAGTTTTAATTAATACTGTTTTACTTTCCTCTACTATCGCCATGGCAAGCTTACCCGTTCAAGCTGCAATGCCCCAATCTTTAAATGGTCAAACAATGCCAAGCCTTGCTCCTATGTTGGAACAGGTAACACCTGGCGTTGTGCTGATATCTGTTCGTGGTACTCATGAAGTAGAACAGCGGGTCCCCGATGCCTTCAAATTTTTCTTCGGCAACCCGCGACAAAACCAAGGTCAACAAAAAGAACGGCAATTTCGTGGTTTAGGTTCGGGAGTTATTCTTGATGCTGATAAAGGTTATATAGTTACTAATAGTCATGTAATAAACGATGCTGACGAGATTCAAATAACTCTAAAAGATGGCCGTCAACTTGAAGCTAAGAAAATAGGTGGCGATGAAGCGAGTGACATTGCTTTACTTCAAATAGATGCCGATGACTTAATTGCCGTTAAAGTAGCTGACTCTGATCGTATACGAGTAGGTGATTTCGCGGTTGCTATCGGTAGCCCATTTGGCCTAGGTCAAACGGTAACTTCAGGTATTGTTAGTGCATTAGGCCGCAGTGGTCTAAATATAGAAAATTACGAAGACTTCATTCAAACCGATGCCGCAATTAACAGCGGAAACTCTGGTGGGGCCTTAATAAATTTACGTGGCGAGCTTATCGGTATTAATACCGCAATTTTAGGACCTAATGGTGGCAATGTAGGTATTGGCTTTGCAATTCCAAGTAACATGGTACAAAACTTAGTTAATCAAATAATTGAGTTTGGTGAAGTTCGACGTGGTGTTTTAGGTGTTGCAGGTCGAAGTGTTAACAGTGAAATTGCAAAAGCAATGGAGCTTGAAGTCAATCAAGGTGCGTTTGTTGAACAAGTAACAAAAGATTCAGCTGCTGACGATGCTGGTATTCGTGCTGGTGATGTTATTACTAAAATCAACGGTAAAATGATTAAAACCTTTAACGAACTTAGAGGAAAAATTGGTTCAATAGGGGCAGGAAAAACAATAAAAATTACCGTGATTAGAAAAGACGGTAAAGAGAAAACCTATAATGTAACCTTGAAAAAGTCTGAAATGGCTAAAATTGAAGCGGTAAGCTTACATCGTATGTTAGATGGCGCAGAACTAGAGAACAATGATCAGGGTAATGGTATTGTGGTTGCAGAGATTGCAGATAATAGCCCTGCAGCTGCTGTAGGCTTGCGCAAAGGTGATATTATTAACGGGATTAACCGCCAACGTATCAATAATATTGGTGAGTTACGTAGCTATTTAAATGACCACAAAGGCGTTTTTGCTTTAAATGTTCAACGTAATAACTCATCGTTATTTTTGATGATACGTTAATCGGCTAAACTTAATTAATCAGTATCTATAGTCATTAATTTCAAGTAAAAGCCTGTCTATCGACAGGCTTTTTATTTTAAAATCTTAACCAACAACACCATAACGTCTACTCAAAATACACCTTCCTCCTGTTTTAGGTCTATACGGCATAATCGCCATTTACATTAATATCCGTAGCTTGATTAACCTTTTAATCAATGACCATTATTTCAACGATAGAGCTTAGCTTGCATTAGTTATCAGCAATTATTAGGGAGATAGCACTTATGTGTTATTATAAGTAATCTTGTAATCTACAATTTAATGAAAGGTTTTATATGAAATTTACCGCGTACCAAATAAAAATTTTAATTGTACTTACTTCTATATCACTTGTTAGTGTAGCCATCTATTTTTATACCGCAAAAGATACCTCTTTACCTCAAATGACAGTACAAGAAAAAAAGGCACGCTTTAAAGCACTTATAATACCTGCTGTTGACGAGGTTTATGATGATCTTATGCTGCAGTACAACGATGTGGCAACATCGCTTAAATCAGGTAACAACACTGATAGAATAGCCAAATTAAAAGTAGAATATAAAGCAAAAAGCGATACCGAATTATTAAGAAAACTTAAACCGCATCCCAAAAGCATTGCTATTGCTCAAGCAGCAATGGAAAGCTCTTGGGCTACATCACGTTTTTTTAGAGAGGCATACAACATATTTGGTGTTTGGTCTTTTGATGAAGACGAGCCTCGAATAGCCGCTTTAAAAAAACGAGGGGATAAAACCATTTGGGTCAAAGAATATTCCTCAGTGAAAGAGTCTATTAGTGATTACTATCGAACAATTGCTAGAAATGATGCCTATAAAGAATTCAGGGTGCTAAAAATGAAAACCGATGATCCTTTCGCATTGGTTAAAAAGTTAGATCGCTACTCTGAAAAAGGTGCTGAGTATGGCCATGAACTAACCGCTATTATTAAGTTTAATAAGTTTCATCAGCTTAATTAGTTGTTACCTGGTCATTAATAAGTTTATTTTCAACAGCGTAGCTTAACGATATGATAATGCTTAAACTACGCTAAAGTTCAATAACTAGCTTTCAAAACCCTTAGTTGTTATTTTATAGTTCTCAACCGCTTAATTTTTCAGTCTATAACTATGTCTAAATAGATATAATATTAAGCTAGCAAGCCTCTTTTATTCAAACTTTCACTCACGCATTATGATCTTAAGATAGATTTAAATGTATGTTTCTACATTCTTTACAGAAAACTTTATAACGACAAAGGGTTTATGTTAATCTACAAAAAATAGACCAATAAAAATAATTCCGTTGAAAATAATCAATGCCCTTAAGTTTATCTTTCGCTCAGCCAGTTATGGTGTCATGTTTGCTGTAGTTTTACTGTTATTAGTGCCTGAACTACGAGAACAAAACATTGTGCCTTGGAAAGTATTTTCTTCCACAGAAACTAGCCAACAACCTTTATCTTATGCCAAAGCTGTTCGTTTAGCAGGCCCTGCTGTTGTGAATATATACACTGAAGATATTCAAGTTAACCCTACTTATGGCCGACAACCGCGTAAAGTTACTCGCTTAGGTAGTGGCGTTATTATGCATGAGCAAGGGTACATTTTAACTAATTACCATGTTGTTCAAAGTGCTGACCTAATTGTAGTTGTATTACAGCGTGGTCAAGAGCTTCATGCTGAACTTATTGGTTATGATACGTTAACTGATCTCGCAGTTTTAAAAGTACAAGACAACAACTTACCGGTAATACCCCAAATTAGTACGCTCACATCACAAGTGGGTGACGTTGTCCTAGCAATAGGTAACCCTTTAAATCTTGGTCAAACGGTTACTCAAGGTATTGTTAGTGCGACCGGACAAAGCGGGCTCAGCTCAAGTTATTTACAATTCCTTCAAATGGATGCTGCAATTAACGAAGGTAACTCAGGTGGTGCGCTTATTAACTCTAATGGTGAGTTAGTGGGTATTAATTCAAGAAAATTTACCCAAGCTAATCCTAACCTCAATATCCAAGGAATATTTTTTGCTGTTCCTTATCAATTAGCTCGTACAATTATGTTGAAAATTATAGAGCATGGCCGTGTGGTTCGTGGTTGGCTTGGAGTAGATGCAAACGACTCAGTCACCAACCTTAAAGGTTTTATTATTGGTGCAATCACGCCTCGAAGCCCCGCTCAATTAGCTGGGTTACAGTCTGGAGACGTGGTCTATCAAATTGATGATGTTCGCTTACAAAATGCAAAACAGGGCTTAGATGTCGTAGCTGAAGCAGCTCCTGGCAGTATTTTAACTTTTATGGTATCTCGTAATAATCAATTGTTGACGTTACCCGTCACCATTGCAGAAGTGCCAAAACAATAATATCTCATTGCCAAAGCCAATACCTTTCTAATTACTCGCAATAAAGAATCTATAAACAAAAATCCCAGCAATGAGCTGGGATTTTTTAATGTATATTTTTAAAGTTCCTACAAACTAACTGGCTTTAATTCGTGTAATATTTGCACCTAATGCTTGCAGTTTATCTTCAATTTTTTGATAGCCGCGATCAATATGATAAATGCGATCGACTTGGGTTTCTGTCGTGGCAATTAAACCGGCAATCACTAAGCTTGCAGAGGCTCGAAGATCTGTTGCCATAACCTGAGCTCCATTTAATTGCTCAACCCCCGTGCTAATAGCCGTATTGCCTTCAAGACTAATTTTAGCACCCATTCGCTGTAGCTCAGGCACATGCATAAAACGATTTTCGAAAATAGTTTCTGTTGTAGTTGCAGTACCTTCAGCAATAACATTCAATGCAACAAACTGTGCCTGCATATCAGTTGGAAATGCTGGGTGAGGCGCAGTGCGAATGTTAACCGCTTTTGGTCTAGAGGTCATTTCAAGTTCGATCCAGTCATCACCTGTGGTAATCGACGCACCCGCTTCTTGCAACTTACTCAGTACAGCATCTAAAGCTTTAGGATCAGTATTTAAACACCTTACTTTGCCTTGTGTTACAGCTGCCGCAACTAAAAACGTACCTGTTTCTATGCGATCAGGCATCACTGAATAGCTTTCACCTTGTAATTTCTCTACACCTGTAATGGTTAAAGTATCGGTACCGGCACCTAAAACGATGGCTCCCATACTATTTAAGCAATTAGCTAAGTCAACAATTTCAGGTTCACGCGCTGCATTTTCGATAATAGTAACGCCATCTGCTAACGCTGCTGCCATCATTAAATTTTCTGTGCCAGTAACACTAACGGTATCCATAAAAATGGTTGCACCTTTAAGTCGACCGGCATTGCGAGCAACGATATAACCATTTTCAACGTCTATATCTGCGCCCATTAACTTTAAACCATGAATATGAAGGTTTACAGGTCGAGCCCCAATCGCACAGCCACCAGGTAGAGACACTTCGGCATGACCAAAGCGAGCAAGCAAAGGCCCTAGCACTAAAATAGAAGCCCGCATTGTTTTTACTAGCTCGTAAGACGCGCGACAGTGGTCAATATTACTGGCGTCTATCATCAAACTACTTTCACTTACCCAATGGCATTTTGCGCCAAATTGAGACAAAAGTTTAACGGTTGTTTCTATATCATTAAGTTTTGGTACATTGGAAAATGTAACTGGCGTTTCGGATAATAATGCCGACATTAGAATAGGCAATGCCGCATTTTTTGCGCCAGAAATAGTTACTTCACCGTGTAGTGGTTGCCCACCAATAATTTTAAATGCGTCCAAGAGAATATTCTTTTTTGTTTAGGTGTATTAAAGAGGTAAGTTAAACATTTTTTCACGTTGCCAAACCGACGTTGTGAACGTTTTAATAGAAACCGCGTGTATTAGACCATCATTAATAACTTGTGTTAAAGGTGCATAAATTGTTTGCTGTTTTTTTACACGACTCAAGTCACCTAAAAAATCAGCAACGGCAATAATTTTGCACTGTGAACCATCAAATGCTACATGAATTTCGTCTAACTCAACCGCATCGGTAATGAGTTTTTCTATATCTTTTACTTCCACTTTTTGCTCCAAATAGCGTCTAGATTAATTTTTTTCTGTCGGTAATAACGTATCAACTGCGCTTAATTTGGCTAACTTTATCAAGTCATCAGGCAAATTAATCAAAGTAATTTCACAAGCTTTAGTTGCTGCTAATTCTATTAATAATAAGATCCATGCTAAGCCAGCAGTATCAATTTGATTTACTTTCGCCAAATCAATAGTCATAGATTTACCATTGACCAATGGACGGAATTGTTTATCAAATGTACGGGTTATTGTAGCACGCGTTAAGGCACCACTAAAAATTGCTTTTTGATCCGTTTGTTGAACATTTATCATTTTAATCTATTAACAGCCTTTAATACGTTATTTTATTTATACTACAAAATAACTCATTCAAATTATTGTTTGAACTCAATGTTTCTCTTACTTTTTTCTTTAAGCATTTCGGTTACATGCGGTAAGCCTTTTTGACGAATCAAACTACTGAGTTCTGCCTGTTTGCTGTCAAGCAAACTTATACCTTCAGCCACCATATCGTAAGCTTTCCATTCGCCTGTTTTTTTATGCTTACGAACCCGAAAAGAAATGTCGATAGGTTCACGGCCTGGCTCTATAACACTGGTTTTTACAGAAACTACACGTTCTTCAGAAAAATCTTCTGCAGGGGAAAACTCAACCTTTTGGTTATTGTATAAGGTAAAAACCTGTGCATACGAGGTAATAAGATATTCACGAAATGCAGGAACAAACTTAGCTCGTTCTTCTTTATTTGTTTTTTTAAAGTTGCTGCCAATAACTTTATACGCTGCATACTGATAATTTATATAAGGCATTAGTTCTTCACGAACAATATTTTTTAATAAATTAGGTTCTACTTTTATTGCTGCTTGTTCATTCGCAAAGCGCGTAAAAGTTATATCAGCAACTTTTTGGATCATTTCGTAAGGGTCTTTCTTATTAACTTGCTCTGCACTTATGCCTGCTGCACTGGATAATAAGGTAATACCTAAAATAAAAGTTTTGATCAAATTGTTCATCATTAATCACCACTGCCCTGACCAAATAAAAATTGCCCGATTAGCTCTTCTAGTATTAGCGCCGGCTTAGTATCTTCAATATAATCACCGGGCTGTAGAGTCTCTACAGATACGTCGATAAAACCAGGCAATAAGCCAACATATTGCTCACCGAGTAAACCTGCGGTTAAGATAGACACTGAAGTTGCTTCTGAAAAATTATTATATTCAGAAAATATATCTAAGGTAACAACCGGTGTGTAATCGTCTCTATCGAGCGAAATATTACTGACTCGACCAACAACAACACCACCCACTTTTATTGGTGAACGTACTTTTAAGCCACCAATATTATCAAATTTAGCATACAGTTGATAAGTGCTACCGCTGCCTGATATACCGCTATCGGCTACTTTTAACGCTAGCATTAATAATGCAGCAATTCCAATAGCTGCAAATAATCCGACCAATAACTCTATTTTTTTCGACGCCATGTCTTCCACCAAATTCAAATATTATTTAACTAAATAACCACGTTGCTTATTCTAATTTGCAAACATTAACGCGGTTAATACAAAATCTAAGCCTAAAACTAATAGTGATGATTGTACCACAGTTGAAGTTGTTGCTCTGCTGATACCTTCTGAAGTTGGCTCACAAGAATACCCTTTATAAACAGCGATCCAAGTCACAACAAAAGCAAATACCAAACTTTTAATAATGCCATTTAAAATGTCTTTTTCAAATGATACTTGCGACTGCATTACCGACCAAAATGTGCCGCTATCAACACCTAACCAGTCAACCCCTACAAGGTGTGCACCTAGAATACCAATAGCTGAGAATATAGCCGCTAATAAAGGTAAACTTATAAAACCAGCCCAAAATCTAGGAGCAATAACTCGACGAAGAGGATCAACCGCCATCATTTCAAGACTAGAAAGTTGCTCGGTTGCTTTCATTAAACCAATTTCAGCCGTTAATGCAGATCCTGCCCGGCCAGCAAATAATAAGGCAGCCACAACAGGGCCAAGCTCACGTAATAATGACAAAGCAACCATTGGCCCTAAACTAGCTTCAGCGCCATATCCCACTAAAATAGTATAGCCCTGTAATGCCAAAACCATCCCAATAAATAAGCCTGACACGACAACAATAACTAAAGATAAAACACCTACTGAATATAGTTGTTTCATTAATAACGGAAAACCTTTGCGCGGATTAGGCACGTGCATCAATGCAGATGCTAGCATTAACAACGCTCGACCTAAACCTGATATTTGCTCGATTATCGTACGACCAAAAAGTTGTAGTTGGTTCACTTTTCAACTCCTTGGCCAATTAATTCTTCTCGGTAGGAAGCAGCAGGATAATGAAATGGTACAGGACCATCAGCTTCACCTTTAACAAACTGCTGAACTAATGGTGAGGTTTGAGCGTAAATTTCTTCTGGCGTACCTTGACCAATAATTTTTTGTTCCGCAATAATATAAATATAATCGGCAATACTCATTACTTCAGGTACGTCATGTGAAACCACAACCGACGTTAGCCCTAAAGCTTGGCCTAATTCACGAATCAAACGCACTATGACGCCCATCGAAATAGGATCTTGCCCGGCAAAAGGCTCATCATAAAGAATCAGCTCAGGATCCAGGGCAATCGAACGTGCAAGTGCTGCACGACGAGCCATACCACCAGAGAGTTCACTCGGGCGTAAATCTCTTGCGCCACGTAAGCCAACAGCCTCTAATTTCATTAGCACCATTTTCTCAATCACATCTTCAGCTAATTCAGTATGCTCTCGAATAGGAAAGGCGATATTGTCATACACGCTCATATCTGAAAATAAGGCGCCACTTTGAAAAAGCATACTCATGCGTTTACGTACTTCGTATAAAGCATTGCGAGAGAGTTTAGGGATATCGTGACCGTCAAATAAAATTTGTCCGGATTCTGGTTTTATTTGTCCGCCAATAAGTCGCAACAAGGTTGTTTTCCCAATACCGCTAGGCCCCATTATTGCTGTCACTTTACCTTTAGGAATAGACAAACTGATGCCATCATAAATAACACGTTCGTTACGCTTAAAAGTCATGTTTTTAATATTAACTAAAGTTTCAGACATATTGTTAGAGATAACACCAGGTTAATTATTGCTTATATTTTAGAATTCTAACGCAGCGCAACACGTCAGTCATTACAAATTAATAAATATTTAATAGGAAAAGAGTAAGTAAAAGTATGCAAATGTAATCATATGTAACGTGGCCTGTGTAAATGCTATAAATACACGGCACTATAAAAACAAAACATGAGTGTAATGCTAACAGCGAGGTAAATTTAAGTTCTAGCTAAATATTTCACAAATATTATGTTGAATCTGTGTGCCAATAATATCAGAAAAAGTTTATACTGCCCGCTGCACAATATAATGTCATTAAATGATTATTAATTGGCTGTTATCAATCAACATCATTGGTTTATAATCCCATTTTTAATAACAAATAAATTATTATGTAAGTAAGTTAAATGTAGGTGAGTACTCAAGAACAATATGAATTGTTCGCGCTTATACAAAAGTACCCATATATAATTCGGAAATTTTTAACTGTTTATAGGTATATTAGCTAGTTAGGCAATGCCAGCTCATAAATATAAAGCTTAACCATAGCAGCGAAATTACCAACTATTTTATTTATCCCAACAGGAGTTTTGAATGTTAATTCAAATTTTGATCTTATTACTTTCACTAATTATTTTAGTGTGGAGTGCAGACAAATTTGTATTTGGTGCTTCAGCATTAGCGCGTAACCTTGGTATTTCTCCAATGATTATTGGTTTAACCATCGTTGCTATGGGCTCTTCTGCGCCTGAAATGATGATTGCAGCTACCGCTTCATTGCAAGGAAACCCTGATACCGCTATTGGTAACGCAATTGGCTCTAATATTACCAATATTGCCTTAGTCTTAGGTTTAACCGCACTATTTAATCCTTTAACAGTGTCTTCATCTACAATTAAACGCGAAATTCCACTAATCCTTGTTATTACAGCCATCGCAACCTACATGTTAGCTAATAGTAATTTTAGCTTTAATGAAGGTCTTATTTTGATCGTTGGTTTTGTTGTTTATATTGCAACCTTGCTATTTGTGACGTTAAAACGTGCAAAAGAAAATCCAATTGACGATAAAATGGTGCTCGAAGCCGAGCAAGAAGTTCCTGATGGTGTGAGCACTAAACACTCAGTGATATGGCTTATTGTTGGTATGATTTTACTGCCTTTAAGTGCAAGCTTTCTTGTAGATTCTTCTATTTTTATTGCTAAAGCATTTGGTATTAGTGATTTGGTTATTGGCTTAACCGTAATTGCTATTGGTACAAGTTTGCCTGAGTTAGCTGCCAGTATTATGAGTATCATCAAAAAAGAAGACGACTTAGCACTGGGTAATATTATTGGTTCAAATATATTTAATATATTAGCGGTATTATCGCTGGCTGGTTTAATTGCTCCGGGTGATATTGATAACGCGGCAGCAAGTCGCGACGCCCCATTTATGCTAGCAACAACATTCTTATTGTTTATTCTTTGTTTTAGCCGTGGCGGAAAGTTTCGCATCACGCGCGCGAAAGGGTTATTATTATTAGCTGTATTCATTGGTTATCAAGTGCTTCTTTTTAGCCAAATTAACGCCTAAGAAATTGGTTTTATGTAATGAAAAACTTTAAACAATTAGCACTCAATGTAATTAACATTGAGCAACAAGCTATTGCTGAGCTTACACAGTATATCGACGACGATTTTGCAAAAGCTTGTGAACTAATGTTTAGCTGTCGAGGTCGAGTAATCGTTATTGGCATGGGAAAATCTGGGCATATTGGCGGTAAAATTGCGGCTACTTTAGCGAGTACAGGTACACCGTCATTTTTTGTTCACCCAGGAGAAGCAAGCCATGGCGACCTTGGCATGGTAACCATAGACGATGTTGTATTAACCATTTCTAACTCTGGTGAAACAGGTGAAGTTTTAGCAATTATTCCTGTGCTTAAACGTATAGGTGCGAAAATAATTGCCATGACAGGTAAACCTGACTCTACGCTGGCTAAACTCGCCGATACACATGTTTGCGTAAAAGTATCTCAAGAAGCTTGCCCGTTGGGATTAGCACCAACATCAAGTACTACTGCTACCCTAGTAATGGGCGATGCTTTAGCAGTGGCCTTACTTAATGCACGCGGCTTTACCGCTGACGATTTTGCCTTATCCCATCCCGGTGGTAGTCTGGGTAAAAGGTTATTATTACGCTTAGCTGACATAATGCACAAAGATGAACGTCTGCCAACAGTAGTAGAAAGTGCTAAAATAAAAGATGCTTTAGTTGAAATGTCATTGAAGGGTTTAGGAATGACAGCAGTGGTTAATGCTCAGAATAAGTTAGTGGGTTTATTTACTGATGGCGACTTGCGCCGTATTCTAGACGCTGAAATTAACATTCATCAAGATAGTATTACCAGTGTAATGACTAAGCAGCCATTGGTTGCCAAACAAGATATGCTTGCTGCTGAAGCATTAAAAATAATGGAAGATAAAAAAATCAATGGTTTAATTATCGTCGATGAAAATAATCACCCTATTGGCGCAATGAATATGCATGACTTATTAAAATCTGGAGTGTTGTAATTTTGAATAGCTTATACGGTAAAGTTGCATCAAGTACGTGGCAAAAAGCAGAAAAAATAAAACTCTTTGTTTGTGATATTGACGGTGTTTTTTCTGATGGCCGCATTTATTTAGGTAACAATGGCGAAGAGCTAAAAGCTTTTCATACCAAAGATGGTTACGGCATAAAAGCCCTAGGAGCCAGTGGTGTTGATGTTGCAGTGATCACAGGCAGACAATCCAACATTGTACAAACTCGTATGAGCGCCTTAAACGTTAAACACATAGTGCAAGGTGAAGAAAACAAACTACCAGCATTGAAAAAAATGATCGCCTCATTAAAGTTAATGCCCGAACAAGTGGCTTACATTGGCGACGACATGCCTGATTTTGACTGCCTTAATTATGTTGGCTTTAGCATAGCGGTTAATGATGCCCACCCAGCTATAGTAAACCTGTGTGATTACATCACTTATACCCGAGGTGGTTTTGGTGCAGTGCGTGAAACTTGTGATCTTATCATGCAAAGTCAAGGTACATTAGCCAATGCAACAGGTGCAAGTATATGAATCGCATAACCATTGCGACAATTTCACTTTTTCTCCTAGCGTTAACAACCTACGCCCTACTTGAATGGTTCGGAGCTAAGAAAGAAACCAGTAGCACTCTAGAAGTTGCTAATAACCCAGAATTTATTGCTGAAAACCTCAACAGCGACGTTTACAAGTCGACTGGCGCATTATCTTATAATGTTGAAGCCCAACGCATGGAGCACTATGCGCAGCTAGAAGTAACCCATTTTGAATACCCTCGTTATACCTTATACCCAAAAAATAACAAACCAACATGGCAGATAAGCGCTAATGAAGGCACACTGTATAACAACAATCGTGTAAAATTAAAAAATCGCGTACGTTTAATCGCGACTGATGAAGAAAGTTTAATACAGGAAGTACACGGAAAAAATTTAGAAATGGATCTTAAAACGAATATTATCAGCTCAGAGCAGACTATCTTAATATTAGGTAAAGGATTTACTATGTATGGCTCAGGATTAATTGTAGACTTAAACACAACACAGATGACATTGACCGAACATGTACAAACCATTTATAAAAAAATTAAAAAATAGCCTTATTGGCATAACTGCATGCGTAATATTAATGCCGCTAGTAAGTGCAGAAAAATTCAACGTAGACCAAGAAATTAAAATTTCTTCGTCGCGACAAGCTGCGGATCTAAAAAATAAAATATTCAGTTATATTGATAACGTTATTATTTCCCAGGGTTCGCTTACCATTAATGCCGAGCTCGTTCAGGTAATCACTCAAAACGAAAGCGATAATAAAATTTATATTGCTAAAGGCTCTCCAGCAACTTTTGAACAGACATTGCAAGACGGTAGCCCAATCAACTTACAAGCAAATGAAATTAGATATGAGCCACACAAAAATACCGTTGTAATTTCTGGTAATGCTTTGCTGCGTCAAGAAGGCAGTGAAGTTAGCGGCAGTAAAATTACTTATAACTTTGAAACTGAGTATGTGAATGCCGAAAGTTTAGAAAATGCCAAAGTTGAAACTGTGCTACAACCTAAAAATAAAACTGAATTGCCAAAAAAATCTAAGGAAAAGCAAGAGTAAATGTCTATTTCAACCTTATCAGCCACCGGACTTGCTAAAGCTTATAAAGGCAGAAAAGTCGTTAAAAATGTCAGTATGAAAGTTTCTGCTGGGCAAATTGTTGGTTTATTAGGACCTAATGGCGCAGGTAAAACTACTTCATTTTATATGATTGTTGGATTAGTCAATAACGACAGTGGTTCCATAGTATTAAATGATGAAGATCTGACTTTGTTGCCAATGCATGAGCGTGCTCGAAAAGGTATTGGCTATTTACCTCAAGAAGCTTCAATTTTTCGTAAACTTACGGTTTATGACAACATTATGGCCATTTTACAAACGCGTAAAGCATTAAATGATGTAGAGCGAGAAGAAAAGCTTGAACATTTACTCGAAGAATTTAACATCAGTCATATCAAAGACAACTTAGGTATGAGTTTATCTGGCGGTGAACGCAGACGCGTTGAAATAGCACGAGCATTAGCTGCAGATCCAAAGTTTATCCTGCTTGATGAACCTTTTGCGGGTGTTGACCCTATTTCGGTAGGTGATATAAAAAAAATTATCCTACACTTAAAAGAACGCGGCATCGGTATCTTAATTACCGATCATAACGTTAGAGAAACTCTTGATGTTTGTGAGCATGCTTATATTGTTAGTCATGGTGAGCTTATCGCAGAGGGAAACTCTAATGAAATACTTGCAAATCAACACGTAAGAGATGTATACCTAGGTGAACAATTCACGTTATAGTGAGTAACATAATCACGCGGTAATACTATCATGTACTTGAACAGGGAAATGAAAACGTAAATGCGTCCTACTCTGCAACTCCGTATCGGACAACAATTAACGATGACCCCGCAATTGCAGCAGGCTATAAAGCTGTTGCAATTATCAACTTTGGATTTACAACAAGAAATTCAAGAAGCTCTTGAAAGTAATCCACTCCTTGAAGTTGACGAATCGCCAGATAATAATTCAGAAAGTACTCCTGATCACCTCGAAGAAGGTTACTCTGCAGGTGTTAATGAGAGTGCTGAAATATCATCAGATGGCAGCGAAGACTCTGCACCAACAATTGATGAGATAAGCTCTTCAGAAGGCTTAGCAAAAACTGACATTCCTGAAGAATTAAACGGTGATACAACCTGGGATGACAATTTCAGCGCAAGTGCGAGTAGTGGCGGTGTGGGCGTTGCTTCAGAAGACTACACCTATCAGGGTGAAACTAAAGATTCCTTACAAGACCACCTAATTTGGCAGATGGAGCTCACTCCTTTTAGCGATACCGATAGAGCCATTGCTGTTGCTATTATTGAGGCCGTAGACGAAGCAGGATACTTAACCGTTAGCGCAGAAGAAATACTAGAAAGTGTTGGCATTGATGATGTAGAGCTCGACGAGATTGAAGCTGTACTGAAACGAATCAATGTTTTTGACCCGGTTGGAGTAGCTGCTCGCTCAATTCCTGAATGTTTGCTTATTCAACTTAACCAGTTTTCAAAAGATACGCCGTGGCTCGCTGAAAGCAAACTAGCCGTTACCGAGTTTATCGACTTACTTGGTAATCGTGATTATCGCCAGCTTATGCGTAAATTACGCATAAAGGAAGATCAATTACGCGAAGTTATCCGTTTAATCCAATCTTTAGACCCTCGTCCGGGTGATAGCGTAATCAAAAGTGAAGAACAATATGTTATTCCTGACGTATCTGTTGAAAAGAAAAATGGCCGCTGGACCGTTGAACTCAATCCAGATACCGCGCCAAAGTTATCGGTAAACCAGCAATATGCAGCTATGTCTCGCACGATGAAATCATCTGCAGATAGCCAATTTATTCGTTCAAATTTACAAGAAGCTAAATGGTTTATCAAAAGCCTAGAGAGCAGAAACGACACCCTATTAAAAGTGTCTAATTGTATTGTACAGCGCCAGCAAGGCTTCTTTGAACATGGCCCTGAAGCTATGCGCCCTATGGTTCTAAATGATATTGCCGAAGCCGTAGATATGCATGAATCAACTATTTCTCGTGTTACTACACAGAAGTATATGCATACACCCCGGGGAATTTTCGAGCTAAAATACTTCTTCTCAAGCCATGTAAGTACCGAAAATGGTGGTGAATGTTCATCAACTGCTATTCGTGAACTGATTAAAAAACTTGTCGCCGCAGAAATACCTGCAAAACCATTAAGTGATAGTAAAATTGCTGATGTATTAGCAGAGCAAGGTATAAAGGTAGCAAGGCGTACCATTGCCAAGTATCGAGAGTCACTTTCCATACCGCCATCAAATCAACGTAAAAGCTTACTGTAGGCGGTTGCATTCACCCAAAAGAGGAATTAAGCATATGCAAATTAATCTTAGTGGACACCATGTCGATGTTACCGACTCATTACGTGATTATGTAAATGAAAAGTTCGAGAAACTGGAGCGCCATTTTGAACATATAAATAATGTTCATGTGGTTTTAACCGTAGAAAAGTTAAATCAAATTGCTGAGTCAACGGTGCATTTAAGTGGCTCAGAAGTACATGCGAAAGCGGAGCATAATGATATGTATGTTTCAATTGATGCATTAATTGATAAATTAGATCGCCAAATATTGAAATACAAAGGCAAAATCAACAAACATTAGCGCCATGTCGCTTTAGGTTTTATAAGTTTATGAAGTTGCAAGACATCTTAACTCTAGACTGCACTATTTGTGCTGCTCCGGGTTCCAGTAAAAAACGTATTCTAGAATACTTAAGTAGTCTGGCTGCCGAAAAATTGCCTGAACATGATACATTTCAGCTTTTAGAGAGCCTTGTAAAGCGCGAGAGAATGGGTACAACAGGTATAGGAAATGGCATAGCAATACCACATGGACGCATAGACAATACCTGTCAACCGGTTGCCGTTGTTATTACAACAGAAGAGCCCATTGACTTTGACGCTATAGATAATCGCCCTGTAGATATTTTTATCGCGCTATTTGTGCCTGAAAACGAATGTCAGAATCACCTATGTACTCTGCAAAGTATTGCTAAAATATTTCGTGAAAAGCAATTTTGTAAAAAAGTGCGTAAATGTCAAAATAACCAAGAATTGTTTCAGTTAATTCAACAGGCGAGTTAAACCTCAATGAAATTAATTATTGTCAGTGGCCGTTCAGGGTCAGGTAAAAGTGTTGCGCTGCGTGTATTAGAAGATTTAGGCTACTATTGTGTTGATAACATACCGGTCAATTTATTGCCGGCTTTAATTCATACCGTTATTAATGATTATGAAACTGTTGCCGTAAGCTTAGATGTTCGAAACCTACCCGCTGATCCAAACGATGTTCCAGAAATTATTGAGTATTTGCCAAACGCCGTTGAATTAAGCCTTCTATATCTCGATGCTGATGATAGCGACCTTATTCGACGTTTCAGTGAAACTCGTCGTTTGCATCCACTTATTAGACAAAATATAGCCCTAGATCAAGCAATGGCGTTAGAGAAAAAGCTGCTTGAACCTATTGCAAGTCGTGCACATTTATATATCAATACCAGCCAATTAACTCCACACCAGCTAGCTGACTTAGTGAGAGAACGGGTTTTAGGTAAAAAATCGGGTTCTATGGTGGTAGTTTTCGAATCTTTTGGCTTTAAGCATGGTGTACCACAAGATGCAGATTATGTCTTTGATGCACGGTTTTTACCAAACCCATTTTGGGATAAAGAACTTAAAGGCTACACCGGCTTAGACAAACCAGTACAAGACTTCCTCGCTAGCCAACCCATAGTCACTAAATTTATTTGGCAAATTAATAGCTTTATGATGACTTGGTTGCCGCACTTAGAAAGAAATAACCGTAGTTATATTACCATTGCTATTGGTTGTACCGGCGGTATGCATCGTTCCGTATATATTACTGAACTGCTTGCAAATAATCTGCGTAAAGAACGTAAAGACGTACAGTCTCGTCATCGTGACTTACCTGTTGCTAGTAGCTAACGCTGATGAATATACAAGCCAGTCGCAATGTATTAATTATTAACAAGCTTGGGCTACATGCCCGAGCGGCAACTAAACTGGCACAGTTGAGCCAAAAATTCACCGCTAAAGTCACTATTGAATTAGATGAAAATCATGCAGATGCAAATAGTATTATGGGCTTGATGTTGCTTGCCGGCGCGCAAGGAAAAACCGTTAAAGTAGTGGCCACCGGTGAAGATGCAGAATCTGCTCTCGATGAAGTTTGCCAACTGTTTAGTAATAAATTTGATGAAGCTGAATAACAGTACTTCGATTAATTCAATACTTTGTTAAGTCAATAAAAAAGCTGCGAAATATCAAAAATTACGGTAAACTCAACCCGTTAAATATTAACATTCGATACCCTATAAAATAATGAATTAGCTAACTTATCGTTAAAGTTGGTAATTTAGCACAATCGAATTACCTCAAGCATATTCATAATAGGCGCTGCCTGAAAAATCGAAATACTTTACATTTTGATTTAATCGAATTTTTACCCAATAGGCATCATTTAATAGAACGTTAATAATAGCCTTTTATAATTGAGGCCATTTAACTGTTTGGGTCAACGTCAGCTGTAATTAGCACAGCCGTAAATAACACCCGACAACAAATTTATCTTTAATAGTTTTCATTTTTGTAGCGGCAAAAGGTAAAAATATGCCGGAAGTTTCCGAACAAGAATACAGTCATCAACGCCTACAACAGGTAAATACTGCCCTCGATAGCGGTATGTTTGTCTATGTCAGAAAATTACTGCAAGACATGCCGGCATACGATCTTGCCCTACTTTTAGAGTCGTCTCCTAGCAAAAGCCGAATGGCGCTTTGGCAGTTAATTGATGCTGATCATCATGGTGACGTACTCGAAGAACTCAACGAAGAAGTTCGAAAAAGTATTCTTAAAAACATTAACCCTGAAAAGCTTGCTGCCGTTGCAGAAGGTATGGACGTTGATGATTTAGCAGAAGTCTTCAGAACATTACCTGACACTGTTTATCAAGAAGTATTGAACGCCATGGACTGGCAGGATCGCAGCCGTGTAGAAACAGCGCTCTCATTCGAAGAAGACACTGCCGGCGGTATCATGAATACCGATACCATTTCTATTCGGCCCGATGTTACGGTAGATGTGGTGTTACGCTATTTACGTTTACGCGGCAAGTTGCCAGAAGCAACCGACTCTTTCTATGTTGTTGACCGTGAAGATCATTTCATCGGTGCAGTTTCTTTATCATCCATAGTAACCGCTAAAGCCGAAACTATTATTTCACACCTAATAGATAAAGATATTCAAGCGATTACCGCGGATCTAAACGAAAAAGATGTTGCGCAGTTATTCGAACGTTACGATTGGTTCTCTGCACCAGTAATTGATCACGAAGGTCGCCTGCTTGGCCGTATTACAGTCGATGATGTCGTTGATATTATTCGTGAAGAAGCCGAGCATTCCATGATGAGTATGGCGGGTTTAGATGACGAAGCCGATACCTTTGCCCCAGTGCTAAAAAGTACACAACGCCGCTCTATTTGGTTAGGCGTGAATTTAATTACTGCGCTAATGGCCGTTGCTGTTTCGAGTATGTTTGAAGGTATTTTAAATCAATTGGCTATTTTAGCTGTGCTTAATTCGCTTGTCCCTAGTATGGGGGGTGTTGCTGGTAATCAAACGTTAACGCTAGTTATTCGTGGTATGGCACTTGGCCATGTTGGTGAAAGTAATTCACGAATACTATTATATAAAGAGTTAGCCATCGGCTTTTTTAATGGTTTAATTTGGGCAGTATTAATTGCTTCAGTGGTAGCCATTTGGCAGCAAGATCTTATGCTAGGCGCCATTATCGCTTTTGCGATGCTAATGAACATGACCGCGGCCGGTATTGCTGGTGTTACCGTGCCTCTTATGCTGAAAAAAATGAACATTGACCCTGCATTAGCCGGCAGTGTTATTTTAACAACCGTAACCGATGTAGTAGGTATATTCGCCTTTTTAGGCACAGCAACGTTAATGTTAGGGTAATAAAAAAGCTGACAGTTTTAAGCTGTCAGCTTTCAGTAAATACAAAAGATAGCTTTCAGTTTAAAGCTATCCGTTAGACAAGCTGCCTTTTACTGACAGCTTACAGCTCATAACTTGAAACTTTTTTGTTAGCTTCCTGCTATTTGCATTTCATTAATAATAATTGAACCGGTGCGAATGCTACCCCGCATATCGGTATCGTTACCTATTGCGACAATACCTGAGAACATATCCTGTAATTTACCGGCGATGGTAATTTCATCCACTGGATAAGCGATTTCACCATTTTCAACCCAAAAACCTGCTGCACCTCTTGAATAATCGCCAGTAACAACATTAACACCTTGGCCCATTAATTCAGTGACTAATAAGCCCGTGCCTAAAGTTTTTAACATCGCATCAAAATTACCACCTTTGCCTTCACCTTGAATACCAAGTTGCCAGTTATGAATTCCGCCAGCATGACCGGTTGTTTGTAGGCCCATTTTACGGGCTGAGTAACTGGTTAAAAGATAAGTAGCTAAATTGCCATCAGTAATAATTTCACGATCAATAGTCGCAACACCTTCAGCATCAAATGCGCCACTGGCTAAAGCTTTTTTCAAATGTGGACGTTCGCTAATACTTAAAAACTCAGGAAAGATTTTTTTGCCTATTGAATCCATTAAAAATGACGATTTACGATACAAGTTGCCACCACTAATCGCAGCGATAAAATGCCCAAAAAGTGTATTGGCAATATCAGCACGAAACATAACAGGCACCTTAGTGGTTGCTAATTTACGCGCACCTAATCTTGACAATGCTTCGATAGAAGCTTGCTGGCCTATTTTAGCGGCACTTTCCATGGCATTAAATTCACGACTAACGGTATAAGCGTAATCGCGCTGCATATCATCACCTTCATTGGCGATCATCACACAACTTAAACTGTGACGTGTACTTGGGTAGCCTACGATTTGCCCATGACTATTACCGTAAACTTTAAAACCTTCAAAACTTGCTAAGGTAGCACCATCTGAATTAGTAATGCGTTTGTCATAAGCTAAAGCGGTATCTTCACATTCTTTTGCTAAGCTAATAGCTTGCTCTGTGGTTAACTCTTGCGGGTGATATAAGTCCAAATCTGGCGGATTCATGGCTAAGAGTTCTTTATCAGCCATGCCCGAGCATTCGTCAACTGAAGTATATTTTGCGATATTAACCGCCGCTTCAATCGCTTGCTTTAAGGCTTTCTCAGATAAATCCGCTGTTGAAGCACTACCTTTACGACCACCTTTATAAACAGTAATCCCTAAACCACCATCATTAGTGAATTCAACATTTTCAACTTCACCTAGGCGTGTACTCACACTCAAGCCTTGTTGACGACTCATTGCTACTTCAGCACCATCGGCTCCCAGTGATTTAGCCATAGACATGGCGTCATTTACACGCTTTTTAACGTGTTCTATTTGCATTTGGATACTATCAGAATCGCTCATAGGTAAATTATTTCTCATATTTTATCGATACAAACTACAGGAATGTTTTTGCTGCTCCTGCTTTGTTGTATACTATAGGTAATTATCACTTTAATACTTAACATTATGCCCCACTCTGCTAACGATATCGATGAATTAGAAGAAGAATTACTAAGTAAGTCGGAAATAAAACGCGAAATGCATCGACTGCAAGATTTTGGTCTTGTCCTCGTCAAAATGTCGAAACATCAACGCAGCAAATTACCTTTATCTGATGATTTGAAGGCCGCAATGTTATTAGCGGACAAAATTACCAATAAGCATGAAGCTTTACGTCGCCATGTTCGCCACATTGCCAAAATATTAGCTGAAACAGATCTTGAGCCCATAAAACAAGCAATGGATGTTATGGCAAATAAACATCAGCAAGAGTCTGTTAAGTTTGAAAAACTTGAAAAGATGCGTGATGAGCTTATCGCAGAAGGTAATGAGCCTATTGAAGCATTACTCGCTGAATATACTAGCATGGAAAGACAAAAGCTGAGGCAGCTAGTGCGCCAGGCGAAAAAAGAGCACAAAGCTGAAAAAGTGGGTAAGCATTACCGTGATTTATTTGCTTATTTAAAAGAGCACGTAGTTTTTTAAAACAATATAAATGCCAAAACAATGTAAAAAACGCCTTGATACTATCAAAAATCAAGGCGTTTTTGTTTTTAAATCTTGGTCATTATAAAATACTGTACTTACTAAATACTTTATAAAGCTCTGTACCTTGATTTACACTCGCCGAGGCAAAATGCAAAATAGGAATAACACTGTGATCTAAGTTGATATAGTGCAAAGGATCGCCGTCACCGTAATTGTCCATGCGAAGAATCCGCGCTAAAGGTTCACCAGCAGGTAAAGGTTTTCCAAATTCAGCGAGATAATCCACCATACCACCCATTGGCGAATACAGCGCTTTGTAGTCCTCTAATAAACAACTATATCTTGTCATGGCTTTGGGCTGATATTGCTCAGTATTAATGACACCTTGGTATTGTAAATAACTTAAAATACCTAACGCATCTTCATGGGCAACATCTAAATCAATTTGCTCTTGTGAACCAAGCTCTACCGTAAAGCTCTCTTTAATAATCGCGTTTATTCCCTGATTAGACTCCGTTTTTGTGATCGGAAAATCTCGACCTAACTCAGCAAGTTTTGACTGTAAATACCACCAAGGACAAAAGGTGGCTTCATCCAGTGCGCCATCAAAGCCATTTGGGATAAATAGCACATGGGGGATATCAAAATACTCAGCACTTGCTCTGGCATAATCAGGGCAATACAAGTGCTTACTTGATATTGGCCCGGTATGTAGATCTAAGACAAGATCGGCTTGATGCGCTAACAACTGCAGCTGGTATGCAATACGTTGACCTGTCGTAATTCCGTATACCGTGTGATTGAGTTTTTGTGATACTTGCTCAACCATTAACGCTTGAAAAGCTTGCGCTATTTCGGCATTTGACTGAGTTAAATGCGCTTGAGCAAACGGCTCAATAATACTTTCGTCAAAATGGTACATACGATTCCAGTTTACCCCGGTAATGGGGTCAAACCGTCCTAGCGTATACTCTCCATTTTTATGATTGCAGCCGACAGGGTTTGCATAAGGCACAAGTGTAATACTGCCTTTTAATTCAATGTTTTTTAACAACTCTAACAGCTGAAAAATAACCGCATTACCTTGTACTTCTGCGCCATGCATATTGGCTTGAATATACACGTTAGGCCCTTGGCCGCTACCTTTAATGCGATAAACGGGTACCGTAAGTGCTGCCCCACTGGCCATTTCACCAACATGCATGACCTCTTTGCTAATTAAATTCATAGTTAACCTTAAGTTAGGTGTTGACCATACTAACGTAAATACCAAGTAGCCGGTTGAGCTACACGTATTTGCTCAATTTTACCTTGTTCAATAACATATTCAGCCGCTATTGGATGACAAAGGAAAAATGGCATACTTTCAGTAAACCCATAAGCGCCGGCTAAACCAAAAATTAATTGGTCATCAATGCCCACATCATTAGCTATTGCCAAAGTTCCTAGTTTATCTAAACTGGTACAAAGCGGCCCGTGTAAATCAAAAGCACTAGGGCTTGCTGTTGACTCTCGAACCATAGCCACAGGAAAAGGTTGTTCAGTAATAGCAGGGCGAATTAGATGATTAATGCCACCAGCAAGTACTAACTGCTGTTGCTCGAAATTTTGTTTTCGATCAACCACTGATGTAACGTAATAACCCATTTCTGCAACCGCAAAGCGTCCTAACTCTAACCAAAGTTCGCTTACACCAGCACGTTTTTTTATTTTTGCTAAATCAGCAACTATTTGCTCCCAACTTAAGTTTTGCCCAGTTTGCAAATAGTCTACGCCTAAGCCACCGCCTAAATCTAACACTTCAAGCGTCATTTCTAATTGCTCTGCCAATGAAAGCAAAGGGGCAACCATTTGTGACCAAAGTTCAAACATGCGCTGATTGCTCAACATGTTTCCCCATTGGAAAATATGCAAGCCATTAATATTTAAAGCCGGAAAGTCGGTAACTTTAATGGTTTGCCACTCTTGGCAAGATAAACCGAAGGCGGTGACTTCATTACCACCTAATGGATTTTTCTCACCTTCAGCCCACTGTAATTGAACTCTAAGTAACACTTGGGGTTGGCAAGATAGTTCACTTGCTGCTTCGTTCAGCCATTGCAATTGGTTCAAGCTTTCAACAACAAAAGTATTAACTCCTTGCGTTAAGAATGCTTTCATTTGCTGCTTTGACTTTGCCGGTCCCGTATTAAGTATTCTGTCAGCAGGAATATTTTGTCCTAACACTT
This sequence comes from Colwellia sp. NW0002-52-1, assembly GCF_057550865.1. Classification (NCBI taxonomy): domain Bacteria; kingdom Pseudomonadati; phylum Pseudomonadota; class Gammaproteobacteria; order Alteromonadales; family Colwelliaceae; genus Colwellia; species Colwellia sp. NW0002-52-1. The sequence goes on from NZ_BAAJLU010000002.1 coordinate 252,225, forward strand.
GGCTAAGCTCACCTTGACTCGCAACGTCAAAATTAAAACCTTGTTCAGCTAAGGTAGAAATTACCCGTGATAATGGATTGGCTTTTACAGCAAACCAAAGTTTAATCACATCTTGTTGTATCAACTTGGACAAATGCTGCTCTAGATAATCTAAATCATAAAGAAAAAAGCCAACTTCATCTTCAATGAGCTCAGCACCGCTTTGCTGAGTTTGCTGATACTCGATAAGTGATTTAATAACAGAATTTCTCAGCCAATTTGGCCGAGTTGCTTTGTTTAACATTGCAGTCATTTTTAGTTCCTAGCGCAATACAGATTCAAGCTCTAAAGCTGCATTACTTTTTTCATCACGATACTTAATAATTAACGCACAAGCCATGTTAAGCCCTTGTTGCTCAGCCCAACCGCCTTTAACAGGGCGCGTACCTGGCACAACTACCGCATTTTCAGGAATATCTGCACCTTTATCTAACATCAGGTTGTTTACACAATCATACACTGGCACTGAAGCTGATAAAGATACGCCTGGTGCTAACACCGCACCTTTTTTCACTACTATACCTTCAACAATAATTACGCCAGCACTTAAGAAAGCATTATCTTCAATGATTACTGGACTAGCACCAATAGGCTCAAGTACCCCACCAATTTGTACCGCCGCAGAAACATGCACATTTTTACCTATTTGCGCACATGAACCGATTAATGCGTGGCTATCAACCATGGTGCCAGTATCTACAAATGCTCCAACGTTAATATAAGCTGGCGGCATAATAATTACGCCAGGCGCAATATAAGCACCACGACGAACTGACGAACCACCCGGCACCATTCTTACTTGGTCGGCGACTGTAAATTCACGCGCAGGTAAATTATGTTTATCAACAAAGCCTTTGTATGCTCCGTCAAACTCAATATTTTCTCCTGCTTTAAATGCCGCTAAAATTGCTTCTTTTACGTCGGTATTTACTTGCCAAGAGCCATCGTTATTTTGTTGTGCTGATCTAGTTTTACCTGTTTCTAAGTCTGCTAATGTTTGTTGCCAGTTCATGAATTTACTTCTCGTAAGTTAGTGGGGGTTGAATAATGTAGTTCGCTTACACTGCAAATGCTTTCGATTGAGTGTACATGGGCTAAAGGATGATTAGCGTTGGCCTCAAGCCATTGTTGAATTGTTTGATTTACTTCAAGCAAGGCATTTTTCTCAGCAATTTCTTTATGAGATAAAGGTAAGCGTAATTGCGCACTGCTGATTGTTTTCAGTTCAGCCATTAACACCTTTACAGGGATGGGACTTGCCACCTGAAATAGTGCGGCGATTGCTTTATGCCAAAGCGGGAAAAGTCCCTCATTTTGATGTGCTAAAGCCATCGCTACATATTGTCGAGTTGCCATTGGCCAAACGTTCGCACATACAGACACTAAACCCTTAACCTTAGCGCCGGCAAGATAAGGCATCATGGCATCTTCGCCGCTATATAATGCTAGCTCAGGACAATGTTCTTTATAGGCGAGTAACTTATGAAGATCACCACTGGCTTCTTTTAATGCCCAGCAATTTTTATGATTTTGTAATGCTTGCAGTGTCGAAATTGAAATTTCCACACCACTACGCGAAGGCACGTTATAAAGCATACAAGGAAAGTTAGCCGCATCAAGTAGGCTGTTAAACCATAACCTTTGTCCGACAGGACCTGGTTTTGCATAAATAGGGCTACCAAGCAAATAAGCATCTATTGGCAAGGAATTACACTTGGCAATCCAAGCAAGTTGCTCGTTTAGGTTATAACCCCCAACGGCAACCATGATCGGCACTTGTAACGCCATAGCACAAACGTATTCAACAATACTTAAATGCTCTGTCGCAGTTAATGCCAGTCCTTCCCCCGTACTGCCAAGTAATAAAATGCCATTTTGGGCGGAGTTTTGCTGTAAAACTAGTTTGTGTAAACTGTCGTAGTCAATTTCGTCATTATCAAATAATGGCGTTATGAGTGCAGTCCAAACCAAAGGTTGATCTGATATTTGTGGTTTTTCTTTCGAATTGTTTTGATTCATTTCTCTCGAACTCTTGTCGTTCGGAGAACTTATAGGCGCTTGTAGAGGCAAAATTTCAAGGACGAAATTTGGCCTTAACAAAGGCCAGAAGCTCTCCACCTATTAGGTGACAGTTGCAAGGATTCAACCTAGTATTTTACGAGCTCATTTAGTTCGTAAAATAAAAAACTTAACATAACTATATATAATTAAGTCTTAACAACCGATAATTACATCATCAAAAATATAATTACCTCGGCGTTATACCCCCTCACTATTGCTCACTAGAGTTTGATCTCTTCACAATAATTACCTGGCTAACGCTCCTCTTCTGGCCCTATATTAGTGATAATTAACCTTTGATGATTAATCTCACTGGAATAAGGGACTGCAATATTAAAACATTTAAATATAAGTACAGTCAATAGAGCTCTACGTCTATATTAACAATTAAATTTAACTCACCTGAACTCTGGATAATGAGTGCTTGATACACAAGTGAATCAAAAGCTTAGCTGGTAAAGTAAACACTATAGCAAAGTAAACATCACGAATAGATGCCATTAATGCTTCATTTTTCGCCATTTCCAAGGCAAAACGTTGATGAATAGCACGCTATTTATCGACTTTTTAACGCAGACAATGGGTTAAAACGGAGTATCAAAAGCTTAACTGGTAAAGTAAATGCTATAGCAAGGTGAAAATCAAGAATAGACACCATTAATGCTTCATTTTTTGCCTTGGAAATGGGTTAAAAGGGAGCATTGAACAAGTGCTGCTTATCCAGAGTTCAGGTTAACTATGTCGAAGGTAATTTATTTCCTTCTCCAAGGCTGGAATTCTATCTTGCCCCCAATAACTAGCATTCCCGTAACTAAAGCTAGGCACGCCCCATAAATTAAGGTTAGTTAAATCAATTTGGTTTATGTCTGCCCACTGCTGCCAGTCGTGCTGTTCTTGATAAGCATAGGCATCTTCGATATTTAGCGATAACTCTTTAAAAATATCTTCAAGGTTTTCATGATTAGCTAAGTCGATACCTCTAACATAAATCGCTTTAAAGCAAGCCAACATATACTCTACAGCTTTACCTTGTTGCTGCGCCCAAGCAAATAAACGATAAGCATTAATAACACCAGTCCCTAATGGATCTGTAAAACCGGTAAACTCAATACCTAACTTTTTAGCTTCACGAAAAGCATCAAGATAAATATATTTTTGCTTAACGAGTGGAAGAGGCGCGCCACGCATCAATAGCGGTAAAATAGGTTTAATGACTAGTTCAACCTGACATCGCTCTGCGAGAGCAATAGCTTTTACAAAACCCAAATAAGAATAAGGACTTCGCAAAGACAAATATATTACTATCGGAGCAACCGACTCACTCACTGTTTTGCCAGCATGAATATCCACTATTTTATGTGGAAAAGGTTGTGGCTTAACAGCGTAATCTAGTGGTTGTGTTGTCATTAACACTTCACTTAATTCATCTATTAATAGGAGCTCTTTTAACAGGCGCTCAAAGTGATATAAACGTTCAACCCCTACATACCAAGTACCTGCAAAAAAAATGCTTGCTGGGGCGTAATGCCCTTTTGCTTTTAAGCGAAGTTGGTTTTTAACTTGATGATTAATAGTCGGGGTTGAGGTTTGAAAGTGCTCTTCGAACTTATTACCCCAAGTATTTATAAAGATTTGCTCTGCATTGGCGATATTATTAACTTGTAATTGCCAAGCCTGTTGTCCTGTGGTTAAAGAAGCCGATGTAGGCTCGTCTATAATTTCAATTAAGTTAAATTGTGCTGCGGTTAAATTAGCATCTTTAATTGCCCATTGACGATATAGTTTTGGACAAATGGTAATGCCGGGTAAAGTTCCCCAAATAAAAAGCACTTTAAAATTAAGATGATAATTCGTTTCTAAACGAGATAGCATTTGTACTAGCATAAAGCTATGTGGATCATTTAGTGAAAGGTAAACTTCCGCTTTTGATTTTTGGCCTAAAAAACGTCCAATGAAAAAATAACGAAAAATCAATATTTTTGTTCGATAATGGCTTTGTAACCATTTTATTTTTAGTCGCAATAACATTTTATTAAAAATAGTTAATTCCCTATGGACTAATGATGGCGAGATAATTTTATTCGCGTAGAATGCGCCGCATTATGACATATTAATTTTAGCGAGATAAATGAATTATGTTTAAATAAGATAATTCATTTCAATATGTTTCATTTAACTTAGTTTTATTGACTTAGTTTCATTGACATAATTTTGTTTACTCAGCCACGTCTCGCTTTAAAAGGCTAAGCTCAAACAATAACAATACTTTCACGAAGACGGGTAATTTAATGGCTACGAGTAACATTAATCAATTATTAATACGCAATATTGACGGCTTATCAGCAACAAGACCTCTATTGGTTAATATTGAGGACCACGGTATTATTGCTCAATACCTCAGCCAACATAGTGGAGCAAGTATTGATAGTTACCACACAAACTATGCCCAATATAAAGCTTGTCAGCAATTAAATAATGCCAAGGTTAGTGCTCATTTTTGTGTTGAGTATGCCGCCAAACACAAACATGATATGGCGATAATTCATTTCCCTAAAAGCAAGGCTGAGTTCGCTTTTACCCTAGCAATGTTAGCTAATTCAATGACTGAAGATGCCACTATCGTTATTGTTGGTGAAAATAAAGGCGGTGTTAAATCGGCTGACAAACTTGGGACAGACTATCTTGATTATTGTAATAAAGCCGACGCTGCCCGACATTGCTTAATGTATATCGCTAAGTTTAAAACGTCACTACCAAGTTTCGATCTACAAAGCTTTTATAAATACTATTCAATTCAGGTACAAGAAAAAACCCTAAAAATAGCCGCATTACCTGGTGTGTTTAGTCAAAATTCTCTAGATGTTGGTACCGAAGTTTTACTGGAAAATTTACCTGAAATAATAAGCGGCAAAGTATTAGATTTTGGCTGTGGCGCTGGGGTAATTGCAGCCTATATCGGTACCGTGCATCCTACAACAAAACTAACCTTAGTTGATGTTAGTGCCTTAGCATTGCACTCGGCACAAACAACCTTAGGTTTAAACCAATTAAGTGGTGAGTATATTGCTTCAAATAGCTTATCTGATGTTAAAAATAGCTATGACTTTGTAATTTCGAACCCTCCGTTTCACCAAGGGGTAAAAACACATTATGCTGCAACAGAGCAGTTTTTATCTCAGATCAAGCAAAACCTATCCAGCAAAGGTAGTATTACTGTTGTCGCGAATAGTTTTTTAAAATATTTACCCATTATGGAGAAAGCGATAGGTGACACAAAAACCTTAGTTATTAAAAAAGGTTTTGCAGTTTATCAATGCTATTTAAATACTAGAAAATAAAATAACTCTGACAAAATGATTGTTGAAAGCAATAAGGTTTTCTACAATCAGTTAATCACCATAATAATTGAGTATAGTGCTTCATGCCAACAACCCAACCTGTTTGGTCCATTCGTCGAATCTGCCTGATATTTATCATAGGTGCTATCTCATTGTTATCTATTTTAAGCATTACTATAGTAAGCCTAAAATATAACGATAGTTTCAAGGCCAACTCAGTTTCACAGATTAAACATTGGGCAGATGTTTTAGGTAATGAAAGTATTTCCTATATCATTAATGCTAAGCGTCAGGCTTTACTTGATAATTTCACTCTGCCCTCGCATGTCCCTAATTTAAATTATCTTCATATTTACAAATTAGGTAACCAGGATGAAAAGCCGACGCTTTTTTATAGTTATAAGCGTAATCAACAACGCACGGCCATAGCAGAAAAATCTAGCAGTATAATCAATTTACAAACACCAAAATATACAGATACATACTTAGAGTATATGCAACCGATCAAATCAGAAAATACAACAATTGGTTATATATACCTACAAAGCAATAATGAAAATATGACTCAGATCAGAGATCAGTTAATAATCATTAGTTTTATTGTTGTGTGTATCGTTGCTTTAATCGCTACTTTTATAGCTCTTCGGCTTGAGCGTTATCTAAGCGCCCCCTTTTATTCATTGGCTAGCACAGTACAACAGGCTTCACGACAAAGAAATTTCTTACAAGCTTGTAAAGCTATGCCTTATCGCGAAGCTGATATTCTCTCGCGTAATATCAATATTCTTTTTGCTCGCATGGAAAAAAGAATATTAAAGTTAGATACCGCTGAGCAACAAAGTTTAGAGCACTCACAAGAACTTGAAAACAAGATAAATAAACGTACTCAAGCGTTAAAAGAATCGAATCAAGAATTGCTTTCTACGCTTGAAAAGCTACACCAGTTTCAAAGTCAGCTCGTTGAAAGTGAAAAAATGGCCTCGCTTGGCGATATGGTTGCTGGCGTTGCCCATGAAGTAAACACCCCCATTGGCCTTGGTGTAACCGCTTCTACCCTATTAGCGGATAGATTAGATGAAATTAAAACCGCTTTTGACAACAAAACATTAAAATCTAGCCAACTTAAGAAATTTTTGAATGACGGCTCTGAGAATATTGCCATTATCTATCGCAACCTTAATCGCGCTGCCGATCTTATTTCCAGCTTTAAAAAAGTAGCGGTTGACCAATCAAGTGAAGACACGCGAACGTTTAACGTAAAAGAGTTATTAAATGAAGTACTGCTAACTTTGAGGCCACAATTACATAGCTTGCCTTATATCATTGATATTGATTGCCCTGACAGTTTAAATATTACGAGTAAACCTGGACCTATTAATCAAATATTAATTAATTTGATTATGAACTCTGTTATACATGGTTTTGAAGGCAAAGATCAGGGACGTATTTCGATCACTGTTATGTCTTTAAGTAATCAGCTCAACATTCTTTTTAAAGATGATGGGGTCGGTGTAAATGAATCCATCAAACATAAAGTTTTCGAACCATTTACTACAACTAAGCGTGGTGAAGGCGGAAGTGGATTAGGCATGCACTTGGTTTATAATTTAGTTACTCAAGCACTTGGTGGTTCAATAGTACTGAGCAGTGAATTAAATTTAGGTGTGAGTATTGAAATAAATTTTCCGTTTAATTAATGCTTAACAATTAAAAGCGAACGGTAATTGTTATGTATAAAAATTTTAAATCTTAGCCACTGCTTTACTAAATTTAACCAGAGCTAAATCTATACTGTTGTTAACTAACCTGAACTCTGGATAAGCAGTACTCGCTCAAAGCTCCCTTTTAACCCATTATCTGCGTTAAAATGAAGTATTGATGATGTCTATTCGTGATGTTCACCTTGCTATAGCATTTACTTTACCAGCTAAACTTTTGATTCACTTGAGTATCAAGCACTCATTATCCAGAGCTCAGGTTAACTACACAAAGTATACATATCGATAAAAACCGCTTTATTGTTATGCTATTGATTGTTTTTTAACATTAGCTTCTATAACATTAGCGTCTATAACATTAGTCGATATTTTGTTGCTTTTCGGTGGTTGACGAGTGAAAGCTTGGAATAAAAAACACCCTAAACTCAATCAGAATACGAGCTTATTCTGACAGAACTGGACAAAGAACATGCAAAAACCTCATATTTTAATCGTAGAAGACGAAGACGTAACACGCTTTAGCCTGCGAAATTTATTTGAAGCTGAAGGTTATACAGTGTCAGAAGCAATAGACGGCGAGAGCATGGAGCGCGCCCTAAAAAGTAATATCATTAATTTAGTCATTTTAGATATTAATCTACCAGGAAAAAACGGCCTTTTACTCGCGCGTGAATTAACACGAAATAATAACTTAGGTTTAATTTTTCTAACCGGTCGCGATAGTGATATCGACAAAGTTTTAGGCTTAGAAATAGGCGCTGATGATTACCTGACTAAACCTTTTAACCCACGCGAATTAACTATTCGAGCACGAAATATATTAAATCGAATGTCATCAAGCCAAAGTGAAGGTAATAACGCCATTGTAAACTTTAATCAATGGTCACTTGACGGTAACTCACGAAAAATTACTACGCCAGATAATACCGTAATCTCGATTCCTCGTGGCGAATATAGAGCCCTTCGTTTACTTATAGCGAATGCGGGAAAAATTGTTACTCGCCAGCAATTAATTAAAGAAATGACCGGTAGAGATTTACGTGAAAATGACCGAACTGTTGATGTAACTATTCGACGCCTTCGTAAGCACTTTGAATCAGTTGAAAACGCTCAGGAATTAATCAACACAATACATGGCGAAGGTTACCGTTTTATTGGTCAAATAGATTAAGCTGCTCTGAGCAGGGTATTAATTACCCTGCTTGTGCGAACTTAAATTTCAATTTTCTGAAAAATCACTACAACAATTTTAACTTATTAAATTAATTATCAAGCAACCATTGTTGGAATTCATTAATAGCTTCGCCATTAAGCGCTAAAAGCTCTTGAATCTGCTGTTGTTTATAATCACTATTTTCACCTGTTTTTTCTAAATAAACTAATTTTTGGTGTACTAGTTTTAAACCTGCGCTCGCCGCTGATCCTTTCATTTTATGACAATGTTCTTGCCATGCTTTACTATCATCACTATTGACCGCATGTTGAATATCCACCATATACAATGAAGACTGTTCAACATATAAATCTAACATTTGCTTGATTACACTAATATCTAACGCCTCTAAATAACCATCTATTAACGTTAAATCTAGGTGCTTAGTTGCGCCCATGAAGCCTCCTATATAACAAAAAAGTTTAACTATATCGTTTTTTTATTGGATGATTTTTTCTGCTAACTGAAAAAACCATTATTACCATCATATTTTCATATTAAGCAACAATTTATAACAGATATTAATTGCAACTACCATATACTAGAACAATCTCAAGCTGGCTATTACAAACATTGCTTTTAGCAGATATTTCGTTCAAAATAGCCGCCTTTTTCAGGGTCACTGCATTATATTTCACTACTTTTCAAAATATTTGTGAAAACTATCGCAATTCTTACGATACTAATGCCGATTATAATTTTACTAAGTACTGAAGTTACCATAGATAGCCCTTTACTTAGTGCACAGCGAATAGCGGAGTCAAAATGCCAACATTAATGCCTGATATAGCAAATCACACCACAGCACAAACTGAGGGGACTTTGGATTGGGTCGGCATGAGTAATATAGAAATGCCTATCATGGTTGCCTCAAAAGGCCAATCTGAACGTATGGTTTCAGCCCATATCGATGCCTTTGTAAACCTTAAAGAGCCGAAAGCTAAAGGCATTCATATGTCGCGCTTGTATTTACAAATTGACGAACTTTCAACTTCGGATGTTTTAACTCATCAAAGTTTAGTGACTTTGTTAGACGGTTTTATCAGCAGCCATGAAGATCTTAGCGATAACGCAAAAGTTAAATTTAGTTTTGATTATCATCTACGTCGCAAGTCTTTAATCAGTGGTAAACAAGGCTGGAAAGCATACCCTGTTACTATTACCGGCCGTTTAAATAAAGGTGTACTTGATATAGAGCTCACGGTTGATGTTCCTTACTCGTCAACTTGTCCATGCTCTGCAGCTTTAGCTCGTCAATTAATTCAACAGGCCTTTAAAGAAAGGTTTATTGACCAAGCAGATGCCGACTTAGCTTCTGTACATGAGTGGCTTGGTACGACTGAAGGTATTGTGGCAACCCCACATAGCCAACGTTCGGTTGCTGAAGTAAAAGTTAAACTAAACAACGCCACAACAGAATTCCCGATTACCGATATTGTTGATTCAATTGAAAACTCACTTAAAACGCCAGTACAAGCAGCGGTGAAACGCGAAGATGAGCAAGAGTTCGCTCGTTTGAATGGTCAAAACTTAATGTTTTGTGAAGATGCTGCTCGCCGTTTGCAGTACACCATGAATGCTACTGAGCAGTTTGATGACTTTTGGTTACGTATTAATCATTTAGAGTCATTACATGCTCATGATGCTGTCAGTGTAACAACCAAAGGGTTAGCAGACGGTTACCAACCTTAAATAAATAACTAAATAACTAAATAACTAAATAACTCATTAAATCTTAAAAATCCCCTACTATCTCGATAGTAGGGGATTTTTTTTGTCTTCAAAATTCAGCTCAAAAAAAATCCGCTCGTACATTTCAACAGTTATCAAATCGATAGCTGCTGTTGAGTATAAAAATAGAAAAATTACGCTAATATGTTACTAAAGCACAATTGTTATTGTACAAAATTGATGTTTTCATCTTTACTTGATGCGCTGACTTACATTATTTCGTGGTTTTCAGCTCGTCTTATTTCGAAGTAGAACAAGTATTTAATCAACATAATAGCTAAAAACCATATAATAGCGGCTTATAACAGTGAATAAATAGTGAATACAAAATATTATAAGTATTTTTTATTTTACATCACAGTAATGTAATAAAATTACAAAATATTGAGTATTAAACTTTTAAATCGATATAAAACACCAATATTTTTAGCTTTTTTTAATGATATGATCACACTAACGCCTTATTATTCTTATATTGCGAGTAAAAATGTAAAATAATTACGAGCATTTACTCTATTCAGATTGACGTTGGTGTATTAAATGTTTAATGTAAGGGGTTCCTCGCTAAGAATTCGGGACTATTTATGCACTTTAAGTATAATTTTATTCCATTCTCATTAAATCAAACTGCCGAGGCCTTTTAGGAGAAGATAAAGATAATGCAACTTTACGATCATACATATCAAAAAGACAATTGTGGCTTTGGTCTTATTGCCCATCAACACGGTGAAACAAGTCATAAACTCGTAAAGACGGCCATTCAAGCCTTAGACCGTATGCAACATCGTGGCGGTATCGCTGCCGATGGCAAAACGGGTGATGGTTGTGGTTTGTTAATGCAAAAGCCCGACAGTTTTTTTCGCGCTGTCGCAGAAGAGAATAATTGGCAATTAGGTAAAAAATACGCTGTAGGTATGGTTTTTCTTAACCCTGATCCGGTTTTAGCGAGTGCCAGTAAAAAAATTCTAGAAGAAGAGTTAGCAAATGAAACTCTTTCATTAGTGGGTTGGAGAGAAGTTCCAACTGACACCACTACTTTAGGGGAAATTGCTAAAGGCAATTTGCCTGCTATCGAACAAATTTTTGTTAATGCTCCGACAGGTTGGCGTAATCGCGATCTTGAGCGTCGGTTATATATGGCAAGACGACGTGCCGAGAAACGCATCAATGATGAACGTTTTTACGTAGCAAGTTTGTCCTGCTTGGTTACTATATATAAAGGTTTAATGATGCCGGTAGATTTACCGAATTTTTATTTAGACCTTGCTGACATTCGTATGCAAACTGCCATCTGCCTATTTCATCAGCGTTTTTCAACCAATACTTCACCACAATGGCATTTAGCACAGCCGTTCCGCTACTTAGCTCATAATGGTGAAATTAATACCATTAAAGGCAATCGCCAATGGAGTCGAGCAAGAACACACGGCTTTAAATCACCTTTATTACCTGATTTACAAGATGCTGCTCCATTTGTTAACGAGAGCGGTTCAGATTCTTCATCATTAGATAACATGCTTGAGTTATTTATGGCCGGTGGTATGGACCTCTTCCGTGGCATGCGGTTATTAATGCCTCCTGCGTGGCAAAGTAATCCGTTAATGGATGACGATTTAAAAGCCTTTTATGAATTTAACTCTATGCATATGGAGCCATGGGATGGTCCCGCGGGTGTTGTGGTAACCAACGGCCGTCATGTTGCTTGTAACTTAGATAGAAATGGCCTGCGACCAGCGCGCTACGTAATTACCCGCGATGGTTTTATCACGTTAGCTTCTGAAGTGGGTATTTGGGATTACGGTGAAGATGAAGTTGTCGAAAAAGGCCGCGTAGGCCCAGGTGAAATGCTTGCCATTGATACTTACACGGGCAAAATTTTCAACTCTAACGCGATCGATAATGAACTTAAAGTTCGCCACCCTTATCGAGAATGGTTAGATAATAATATTCGTCGTTTAGTGCCTTTCGATAAACTCGATGCCCGCTTAATTGGTCAACGAATCTTTAGCGATCAAGAAATCGCTCAATATCATAAAATGTTCAACTACAGTTATGAAGAGATTCATCAAGTGGTAAAAACATTAGCGGAAAATGGCCAAGAAGCTACAGGTTCAATGGGTGACGACACACCAATGGCTGTATTATCAAGCCAACCGCGTTCACTTTATGATTATTTCCGCCAGCAATTTGCGCAAGTAACCAACCCACCGATTGACCCGCTGCGCGAACGCTATGTTATGTCACTAGGTACTTGTATTGGCCGTGAGCACAATGTTTTTAATGAAACAACCGGTCATGCCGACCGTATTTTATTTGCCACTCCGGTATTAATGTACACCGGTTTAAAACAACTACGTGAGCTAGATCCTGAGCATTATCGTTCAGATACTTTAGCCTTAAATTATGACCAAGCAGAAGGCTTAGAAGCCGCGGTTATTCGTTTATGTGACGAAGCAGAAGTATTAGTGAGAGACAAAAATACGGTTATCTTAATATTATCAGACCGTAATATAGCAAAAGGCATGTTACCTATGCCTGCTGCCATGGCTGTTGGCGCTGTACAAAAACGTTTAGTTGACAAGCAATTACGCTGTGACTCTAACATTATTGTTGAAACTGCCTCGGTGCGTGACTCGCATCAGTTTGCCGTACTATTTGGTTTAGGTGCTACAGCAGTTTATCCATACTTAGCTTTTGAAACGATTGAACAATTAGTTGAAGACAAACAAATTGACCTTACTGCGCGTGAAGCCGTGGTTAATTATCGTGAAGGTATTAATAAAGGCCTGTTAAAAATATTATCGAAAATGGGTATTTCCACCATAGCCAGTTACCGTTGTGCGGGTCTTTTTGAAGTTATTGGCTTAAATAGTAACATTATGGAGCTTTGTTTCCCTGATTTACCTAGCCGTATTCAAGGTGCAGACTTTGCAGATATAGAACAAGACAACATTAACCTTGCACGAAAAGCTTTTTTACCTCATCAAAAAATGAGTCATGGTGGCTTACTAAAATATGTTCACGGTGGTGAATATCACGCTTATAACCCTGATGTTGTCAGTACCTTACAAGCAGCTGTGCGCAGTGGTGATTATAGTGATTATAGAATATTCGCTGATCATGTAAACAATCGTCCTGCGGCCGCATTAAGAGATTTACTTGCCTTAAAAGACGACCAAACACCGATTGATATTTCAGCCGTTGAAGCAGATACCGAGCTATTTAAACGCTTTGATAGTGCCGCTATGTCAATTGGTGCATTGAGCCCAGAAGCACATGAAGCACTTGCTATTGCGATGAACCGTCTTGGTGGTTTTTCAAATTCTGGTGAAGGTGGAGAAGACGAACGTCGTTTTGGCACGGTTAAAAACTCTCGCATTAAACAAATAGCTTCTGGCCGATTTGGTGTTACGCCGCATTACTTAGTTAATGCCGACGTTTTACAAATTAAAGTTGCCCAGGGTGCAAAACCTGGTGAAGGTGGTCAGTTACCGGGCGATAAGGTAACACCATTAATTGCAAAACTTCGTTTTTCAGTACCTGGCGTTACCTTAATTTCGCCACCTCCGCATCACGATATTTATTCGATTGAAGATTTAGCACAGCTGATTTTCGATTTGAAGCAAGTAAACCCAAGAGCGGTAATTTCAGTCAAACTCGTTTCTGGCCCGGGTGTTGGTACTATTGCTTCAGGTGTAGCGAAAGCTTACGCTGACTTTATCACTATTTCAGGTTACGACGGTGGTACAGGTGCAAGTCCATTAACTTCAGTTAAATATGCGGGTTGTCCATGGGAGCTTGGCTTAGCTGAAGCACACCAATCACTAGTCACAAATGGTTTACGCCATAAGGTACGATTGCAAGTTGATGGCGGTTTAAAAACTGGCATTGATATCGTTAAAGCGGCAATTCTAGGCGCTGAGAGCTTCGGTTTTGGTACAGCACCTATGGTGACACTAGGTTGTAAATTCCTTCGTATTTGTCATTTAAATAACTGTGCTACAGGTGTTGCGACTCAAGACGAAGTACTGCGTGAACAATTCTTTAAAGGCTTGCCAGATCAAGTAATGAATTATTTTAAATTTATTGCTCAAGATGTACGTGAAATATTAGCTAGTTTGGGCGTTGAGAGCTTAACCGCGATTATTGGCCGCACAGATTTACTTGTGCCTTTAGCCGGTATTACCGCTAAACAGCAAAAGCTAGATCTACGTCCTATTATTGCGCCGGTAATTGCTGGTGAAGATACAGCATTACACCAAACGGATACAAATGAACCGTTCGATAAAGGTGAGTTAAATCAACGTTTACTGTCATTAGCTACTGACGCAATAGCGCATAGCGATGGTGGTGAATACCGATTAAGCATACAAAACACTGACCGCTCAGTTGGCGCGTCATTGTCAGGTGAAATTGCTCGACAACATGGCGATCAAGGTATGGCAGCAAACCCAATTAAAGTCTTTTTAAATGGTACTGCAGGTCAAAGTTTTGGTGTTTGGAATGCTGGTGGTCTAGAAATGACATTAACCGGCGATGCCAATGACTATGTTGGTAAAGGTATGGCCGGTGGTAAATTAACCATTAAACCACCAAAAGGCGTTGAATATTTAAGCCACAAAACCATGATAATGGGTAATACATGCTTATACGGTGCTACGGGTGGTAAGTTGTACGGTTGCGGTCGAGCAGGAGAACGCTTCGCAGTAAGAAACTCGGGATGTCATGCTGTTATTGAAGGTACGGGTGATCACGCTTGTGAATACATGACTGGCGGCATAGTGACTATTTTAGGCCAAGTTGGGGTTAACTTCGGTGCTGGTATGACAGGTGGTTTCGCTTATGTTTTAGATGAACAAGACGATTTAGAAATACGTCTTAATAACGAATCTATAGAAATGTTAGCCATAGACGAACTTAATATCCATCAAGAACATTTACGTGGCATTATTAATCAACACTTAGATGAAACAGGTAGCTTAAGAGCAGAAGAAATTTTAGCTAATTTCGACTCGTATGCACCACAATTTAAGTTGATTAAGCCAAAGGCCGTTGATGTTAAAACCCTATTGGGTCATCGTAGCCGTTCATCTGCAGAACTTCGTGTTCAAGCACAATAATAAGAACACGATTGGAGAAGCTTTTTAATGAGTAAAAATATTTATCAATTTATCGACGTTAAACGCATCGACCCGCCTAAAAAAGCGATAGAACAGCGTAAAATTAATTTTGTCGAAATTTACCAACCATTGAGTGAAGATCAAAGCGCAGGTCAAGCCGACCGCTGTTTAGATTGTGGTAATCCATATTGTGAATGGAAATGTCCAGTACATAACTATATTCCGCAGTGGCTAGAACTAGTAACTGACGGAAAGATAATGGAAGCAGCTGATCTGTGCCATGAAACCAACAGTTTACCTGAAATGTGTGGCCGTGTTTGCCCACAAGACAGGCTTTGTGAGTCAGCTTGTACTCTAAATGATGACTTTGGTGCAGTGACTATTGGCAATATCGAAAAGTACATTACTGACACCGCTATCGCTCAAGGCTGGAAGCCTGATTTATCTCAAGTTATTGCTACAGGTAAACGTGTTGCAATTATAGGCGCAGGACCTGCTGGTATCGCCTGTGCTGACGTATTAACAAGAAACGGTGTAGAAGCCGTGGTATATGACAAACACGCTCAAATTGGTGGTTTGCTTACCTTTGGTATTCCGTCTTTTAAATTAGAAAAAGACGTTATTCAAACCCGTAGAGAAATACTTGAAGGCATGGGTATTGAGTTTCGTTTGAATACCAATGTAGGTGTTGATATCAGTTTTGAAGATATCAGTAATGAATTTGACGCAGTATTTCTTGCGCTAGGTACATATACAGATATGACAGGCGGATTTGAAAATGAGTCAGCGCCGGGTGTTTATAATGCATTAGACTTCTTAATTGCTAATACCCAAAAGTTGATGAAGCTGTCACAAGAAGATGGCAATGCCAATGCTAAGCCTTATGTAAACTTCTCGGGTAAAAAAGTTGTGGTATTGGGTGGTGGCGACACGGCTATGGATTGTGTTCGCAGCTCGATTCGCCAAGGCGCAACCGAAGTAACTTGTGCTTATCGTCGTGACGAAGCCAACATGCCAGGTTCACCGCGTGAAGTACAAAACGCGAAAGAGGAAGGTGTTGATTTTCAATTTAATATTCAACCCATTGACATTGCCGTTGACGATAATGGTGCTGCCTGTGGCGTTAAGTTTATTAAAACGCAACTGGGAGCTCCAGACACTAAAGGTCGACGTAACCCAGAAGCGATTGAAGGCTCTGAGTTCATCATGCCTGCTGACGCTGTGGTTATTGCTTTTGGTTTTATGCCAAGTCCACCACAATGGATGAAAGATGCTGGCGTAGAAGTAGATGCTAGAGGTCGTGTAATTGCCGCCGACAACACTAACTTTGCTTTACAAACCAGTAAAGAAAATATCTTTGCTGGTGGTGATATGGTACTCGGTTCAGATTTAGTGGTTACTGCGATTGATCAAGGTCGAAAAGCGGCCATTGGTATTCTTGACTTTGTGATGACAGCACAAGTGAAAGAAGCATAAGTTTCCACAAACCATTCATTAGACATTTCATTAATCACTTTAAAATGTAGTTTAAACTGCATTTTAAAGTGACTTAAATCATTACCTTGCTTCTCCACACTCATTTAAAGTCCACGACAATCCCTCTATGCAGTGGAACAATAATTCTTATATGCCAGACTTGTTATAACGTAAATATGGCTAACGCTTTAATATGCAAATAATAAGAAAAACACTTGGCTTTATCGCTATTTAATTTAAGCTGGCACCAGTTAAGTTATTATTAGATAACTGATTACGGCCTCGGTTTTTAGCATGGTAAAGCTGTTCATCGGCGAGCCTAACCCAGTCGTCAATATTAGCAGAAAGCTTTGCTTTAGCCGTTATTGTGCCAATTGAGATAGTAATATTGACAAAGTTATGGCTATCATGAGGAAAACTATGCTGTTCGACTTCTTCTCGAAACTCCTCAAGCATCTGTAACACGCCGTTATTGTCATTAGATTGCGCAACAATTATAAATTCTTCACCACCAAAGCGAGCAACAATATCGCTGCGACGATCAAACTTACGTTTCATTACATCGCTTATATAGGCTAAGCAGTTATCTCCAATCAAATGTCCGTATTCATCATTAAGCTGTTTAAAATGATCTAAATCTAGCATAGCTACAACCATATCGGCATTATTACGTGACAATATTGCTTGTAGCTCACTAAACTTATTTTCCAAATAACGTCGATTATACAAGCCTGTTAAGCTGTCTTTATTGGCTAGCTCTTTTAACGCTATATTTGCTTTATTTAGTTCTTGGGTACGCTTATTAACTTTGTCTTCTAGAATGAATTGCTGTCGTAGTAGTTTTGTTTTTGACTGCTGTAGTTCATCATATAAAGTTAAAAATTCACTCGGCGCATCATAAGGTATTGCTTTAAAACCTGTCTTACCATCGCCGTGTGCAAGTTCTTTTAAAGCAAAAGCTAACGGTTTATTTAAAGTATTGGCAATTTGATTTGCTAATAAAACCACTAAAATAAAAATTAAAAATAACGAGACAAATATAGTTAAATATTGTTGTTCAATTAACATTAGCACTTGTTTATGCTCAATAAGTACCAATATTTTCCAACCGTTATTGAGTGTAATTTTGCGGAATAAATAACGTTTGTTTTTTGAATTATTAGCTCCAAGAACGATTAAGTTGTGTTTAATATCTGTCTCGTCAAGCGTAAAGTTTAATTTCGCCAATTTAGTGGTGGCGATATTCGATTCAGCATAGATAACATTGTCATTTTCATCGGTTAAGACTACGTCCAATTCACGATCATTTAATGAATATCTATTAATTTTATTAAATAAGTTAAGGTTTAACGAACCTTCAACAATGCCTATGGGCTGTTCTTCATTTTCACCATAAATAGGAGCGCTGATCGCAACAATTGGATCAGAGCCAAATGCTCTGCCAAGAAATGCGGGTGAGATAAAAACTGACTGTTCATAGAATGCTTCAACAAAATAACTGCGATCTGAAACATTCGCCACACCTTTAGGTAAGTTTGTCATTAAAGACAAAGGCGAGGTTGCCACTATGTTCGCTTCTTTGTTAGCCACTAGCATAGTGATAAAACCTGGATATAATTGATGTACCTTAGCTAAATTTTCCTGATAGAGGCTTGGCTCAATACTTGATAACTCAAGGGAAGCTTGGACAATCGCGTTTTTATGATCTTCAACATAATTCTCTACAATTTGACCTAAATATTGGCTACTAATCTCAAGCTTGTCTTCAATTTGCTGCTGCTGTATGTCATTTATATTTCGACTTAAAAAAAGACAAACGCCTACGACAAAAAATGCTGACATTATCCATAAAATATAATGTAAATACTGCTTAAGGTTTTTCTGTAACTTAGGTTGTTGAGATTTTACCCAACCATTGAGTTTATCGCTAAAAACAAAAATCATGATAACGGCTAATGCAGTATAAAAAACGGCATTAATACCTTGTTTAAAAACAGTAAAAAGCAAATACTCTTGCGACTCAGAAGCATTAATCCATAATAATATTGCCGTTATCGGCATCCCAATAATTAGCCAGTATAAGAAATCGGCCGTTGGTAAATACCAACCTCTTCCACGTAAATAAGAAACAAATAGCGCTTCACAGCCAAAGGTTATAAAACCAAAAGGATGTCCCCACATTATGAATAGCGGAGCAACACAAATAAATGCACATAATAATGTCAGTGCTGGCCGAAGATAAGCGGCTGCAATAATGAAAGCAAGATTACCAATAACTAAAGCGATACTATGAGCAAGCTCGATAGGGAAAAAATTAAGCAAAGCACCGAGTAAACCTAAGCTCAAAGCTAATAAAAATGAACGAAATGGCGTGGTTTTATCTACTTCAACTTCTTCTTCAAGCTTTAGAGCAACCTTAATTGGCGCTATGGTCATATATATTTACCAGTACTATCGCCATTAAATAACGAAAGTATAAACAAGTCATTCAGAAAAGTGTGCTAAACAGTAAAACCCTAAAAAGCAATTATCTTGGGTTACTTTCAGCCTGGGAATTTTTTTGTGAGGTTTTATAGTGCATTAAATACAAAAGCCCTGTCAATACTATTGCAGGGCTTTAAAGAAAACTAACTGAGCTATGATAATAGTTAAGTCATATCAGCGAATGGATTTATTGTCGGTAACACAATTTTATTCGCAAACCCGTTCACACTAATGTCTTCATCAGTAATGTTAAGATCATCATCCATCAACGTGCCATCACCAAAACGATAAATAATTTGAAAGTCACCATTGTCAGCTTGCGCTTGATATTTAATTCTCGCTTGCTCTACAACATCAGCTTTAGCATGATAACTTGCTATCGCTTCACTGCCATGGCGTTTTTCCATCATAGCTAGAGTTACAGCAGGTGACAATAGAGTTGCTGTGGCGTTATTACCACCAAAACCTTTAGAGTTGATAAAGGCAATGTCCATATTGTCACAATACCAATGCTCGGTGGCAATGTTTAAACGCTCGTTATAAACGTCATCCGCCACTTTATTAATCGTAGTAATGCCCGGCATAATATTGTGAGCAAACACGCCTAAGGCCATTGCCACTTGATCGCCACTTGCTGGGCCAATGGTATGACCAACAAAAGCTTTTGGCGCTGCTACTGGCCAATTATGTATATCAAAACTTTTCGCTACTCGGTCGTAAATTAATGACTCAGTAACACGGTTTTGCGGTGTACTTGAACCATGCGCAAGAATGAAGCTTCGTTGTTGAACGGCTTCTTCGCCAACAATAGACTTAGCCAAAGCAACCGATTTCGCCATAGTAATGTAATTACCAGGTCCCGGCGCTGTTATCGATTTCTTAATGCCATCAGCATTAGTAAAAACATCAGCCACTGATCCTAAAACATTAGCACCTAATTCAAGTGCCAATTCATCATCGACTAAAATAATAAACTGAGCGGCTTCGCCGATAGTAAAACCACAGTTATCGCCAAATGGACGACTTGTGCGGCGATGGTCAGCAACACCATTACCATCAATTTTTTTCAAGCCTTCTTCATTCGCTAATGCGCTCATATTACCAAAGCCTTCAACAACTTCAGGTGTTACTGCACAGTCATTACTACCAACAATAGCTAAACGAATACGACCCGCTTGAATATCTTGTACCGCGGCTTTTAAATTATAAAGAAAAGTTGCACATGCCCCGGTAGACGTGAATGTTGTACCAACACTGCCGGTAACATAAGCATTGATAAAGTCTGTCGACATGGTATTTAAACCAAGCGCTAAATTCTTTGTTGATACACGCTCACCCTGGTGTCGGCTCTGCATCATACCGCCAAAACCTTCGGCTTGAGTTTGTCCAAATACAGAGGCGGAGTAAGTGCCAATTTCATCTGGGCTAATTCTATCGACAATTTCATTCCAACTATAACCCGTAGAATGAATAGCATCGGCAGCGCCAAAAATAGTGGCTTGTAAACCACGAGGTTGGTAACGACTGTTATAAAGGCTTGCCGGTTTAAAACCAGTAGGAAATTGTCCCGCGGCTTTTATTGGGTTATCACGAGTTGAGTCATGCTTAACTTCAATTTCGCCAGCAATTTCAACACGAACACGTTTATCTGCAAGTTCAGTTACGCTCCAAGAGCGTGGAAGTGGGCTGGGTAAATCACGCGCACGGGTTTCAAATACAATACCGTTAACGCCAACATCCATAGTCAGCTTTTGCTGCCAAGGTGTTGCGTCAGGATCAAAATGTTCTTTTTCAATCTTACGGATCAAAGTACCTGCTAAAATTTCTTCACCGAAACGCTGCTCAACGTTCGCTTTATCAACCGCACTACCTTCAGCATCAATTAACTTTCCATCTTGGCTAGTTAACAAATTCATTAATGTTGCTAGGCCAACAAAAGTCTCTTGGCGAGCTTCAGCATTCAATTTATCAATAACAATACGGCGAAAGCCTTGATGAAATGATGTTCTACCAGCGGCATTAATGCCACCCATGCCAATAATAATAGGTAACGCAGTCATGAAAAATCTCTTTAAAATTAACACTTAATATTTATGACGCCAGTGTAAGAGTTAACGTAAAAAAATAATATGCACAAACAGCCATAAAACATGTCAAAATAGCCAAACTATAAAAGAGCATCATATAATAATGAAAGTAAAACTTAAACGTAGTAAACCCAACGCCATTAACATTGCTTTGCTCGTTTATGATCATATGTTAACCACTAGTGTTAGTTTACCCGTAGAGATGCTCAGAGCAGGTGAGGCTGTTGCGCTACAAGAAAACCGTAATGCACCTCGATTATCCATTCAAATGGTTGCCGAAACCATACAGCCAATATCTACACGCGCTTTAATTAAACTCATGCCCGATACTGACATTGAACATGCTCAACGCCCTGATTTTGCATTTATTCCTAGCTTATGGCGTAACCCTCGACCAACCATAGCTAAGCAACCCAAAATGCTAAAATGGTTGAGTCATATTTGGGCACAAGGCTCTACATTAATAGGTGGCGGAACCGGCGTGTGCCTGATGGCTGAAGCCGGAATTTTAGATTACCACCCCGCTACCACCCATTGGCATTATGTTGAGCAATTTAAACGTGATTACCCAAAAGTTGATCTCAAGCCTGACTTTTTTATTACCCAGTCTGAACGCACGTATTGCGCAGCCAGTGTTAATGCCTTAGCTGATATTGTAGTTCATATTATATTTCAAATTTATGGGCAAAATGCCGCGCAACAAGTAGAACGTAATTTTTCTCATGAAATAAGAAAACCTTATGAAGAACAACGCTATTTGGAGGGAGCGGTTGATCGCCACCCTGACGAATTAATTAGTCAAATTCAATTCTGGCTGAAAACCAATCTGAACTCTGAATTAACCTTAAATGATATTGCTCAGCAATTTGATATAAGTCAGCGTTCGTTTACCCGCAGATTTAAACTAGCAACTGGTATTAATGCCACACAATATTGGCAAAAACTAAAAATACAAACGGCAAAAGAGCTATTAGCTGCGAGTAATTTATCGATTCAAGAAATTGCGTTTCAAGTGGGCTACCAAGACCAAGCAAATTTCACTCGGCTTTTTAAGAAAACCTTAAGTATTACGCCAAAAGCATACCGCGCTATGGTGAGGAAAAAACTATTTAGTCATGATTAAACTTTTCATCGGTTAATTATAATTGCTTACAAAATTCACTGTGTAAAAAACTGATCAATTTCACCACCGAAGGATTAGCGATACTGTAAAATATAGTCTGTGATTCACGTCGTGTTTTCACTAACTTGTCTTGGCGTAGCCTTGCTAAATGCTGCGATAAACTTGATTGGCTTAAATCTACAAAGTTATTTAGCTCAGTTACCGACATTTCTTTTTCACCCAAATGGCATAAAATTAACAGCCTATTTTGATTACTCATTGCTTTTAATACATCAGCTGCCTGCCCTGCATTAGCTCGCATTTCAGCTAAATCAATTGCTGCTAACTCTGTCATACACCACTCACTGTTATTGTTTGTAAAAGCTAACTTTAGCTATAAAAAACACTTAAATTTAATTCTTGTTGGATATTACATTAGATACTGCTAATATAAAAGTACATTACATTTATCTAATATAACTTGCCCTGTATATTTTGTTCAACAATCGAGGTTAGGAAAAGTTTTGAATTACAAACGAATATTGAATTTTGCCATCACAAAACCCTTGGTAATTTATTGCATAGTATTACTGATAACTTTGTTAAGTCTAGCGATGTTGCCAAAAATTATTATTGATACCGACCCCGAAAATATGTTGAGCCAAGAAGCGCCTGCCCGTATTTTTCATAATCAAATAAAAACTGATTTTTTAATGCGCGATATGATCG
Source organism: Colwellia sp. NW0002-52-1 (assembly GCF_057550865.1). Taxonomy (NCBI): domain Bacteria; kingdom Pseudomonadati; phylum Pseudomonadota; class Gammaproteobacteria; order Alteromonadales; family Colwelliaceae; genus Colwellia; species Colwellia sp. NW0002-52-1. The sequence goes on from NZ_BAAJLU010000002.1 coordinate 275,323, forward strand.
TCGTGGGTTTAGTCAGCAATACTACAATTTTTAGCCCGAACACATTACAAATAGTCGAACAATTAACTGACGATATTTTAAAAATAGAGGGCGTTATCTCCTCCGATTTATTGTCATTAACCGTTGTTGATAATATTCGTCAATTAACCAACGCGCAGGGAATTAGTCAAGGTATTCAATTCGAATACCTTATGAAGCAAGCACCCACCACAATAAAAGCAAGCGAAAAAATTCAGCAAGCCGTTAAACGCTTACCCATGTTAAGTAACACCTTAGTTTCTGGCGATGACAAAGCTATTGCTATATATGTACCGATTATTTCTAAAGACCAAAGCTATGTTATTGCAGAGCAAATTCGAGCTTTAGCGACTAACATTTCAGCTGTGACACAAAGCGACTTAGCGTTTCATATAACAGGGTTACCCGTTGCTGAAGATCAATTTGGCTACGAAATGTTTGTACAAATGGGCGTAGCGGCGCCACTTGCCGGTTTAGCTATTTTCTTTTTACTTTGGTTTTTCTTTCGTAATATTGCATTAATTATTGCCCCTATGATCGTTGCCATGGCAACAGTATTAATTATTATGGGCAGTTTAATTGGCTTTGGTTTTACCGTGCATATTATGTCGTCAATGATCGCGATATTTTTAATGCCGATTGCGGTGGTCGATTCAGTCCATATTTTATCAGAGTTTGCTGACCGCTTTAAAGCCGGCGATGATGCTTCAAAAACCATAAAAAAAGTCATGGACCATTTATACAAGCCAATGTTATTTACTTCAATTACCTCAGCTGTTGGCTTTTATTCACTCATGCTAACACCTATTCCACCAGTGAAAGTATTTGGCGCTTTCATCGGCAGCGGAATTTTATTGGCCTTTGTATTAACCATTACTTTTATACCCGCGTACATCGCTCGTATGAAACCCGAAACATTAGTTAAATTACAACGCGCCGTTCAGCTGATGGAGAAAAAAGGTCGATTAGCAAGCAGTTTAGAAAAGCTAGGCGCTTTTTCAGTTAAACGAACCAAACTTATTTTAATCACTTTTATTGCCTTTTTTGTGCTCAGCTTAGTGGGTGTTAACCGTATTATTATCAACGACAACCCAGTAAATTGGTTCAAAGCAGATCATGAAATACGTATTGCCGATAAAGTACTTAATGAACACTTTGCCGGCACCTATGACGCATGGCTCGTCTTTAGTAATAACAACTTGCAACAACAAGTTGCCCTAGACAATTTTAATAGCATACTTGATACGGCGAATAACGGCGCAACCAAAACAGCCATTTTACAAGCTCATCAACAATGGCTAAAGCGTGAAAAAAATCTAAAAAACAGCTTCTTCACAGCAGATTTATTAATGCTACTTGATGACTTTAGTTTTACAGCTAACGTTGAGGAACAAGCTTGGCTCGAACAACTTTATAACATTAGCGAACAGGCGAATAATTCACAAAAAATATTTACTGACCCGGCGATGTTAAATTGGTTAGCTGATTTGCAAAGCGCTATAGTTAATAATGGTGATGTAGGCAAGGTAAACAGCTTGACCGATATTATTAGCACAGTAAATCGCGAACTTAACTCTGGCGAAGATAAAGATTTCATGATCCCAAGTAGCAGTAATGGAGTCGCGCAAACCTTGTTGCAGTTTCAATCTTCGCATCGCCCACAAGATTTATGGCACTTTGTCAGCCCTGATTTTCAACGCACACTGCTTTGGCTGCAAATGACCAGCGGAGACAATCAGCACATGGCTAAGGTAGTTAACTGGGTAGATACCTATATTAGCGAGAATCCGCCGCCACTGAATGTTCAGCATCAATGGGCAGGAAAATCATACCTTAATGTTGTTTGGCAAGATGCTATGGTTAGCGGCATGATAGACAGCCTACTTTCATCTTTTGTGATTGTATTTATCATGATGATGTTGCTCTTTAGATCAGTAAAGTACGGTATTTTAGCCATGTTACCGCTGACCTTTACTATCACCATGATTTACGGATTAGTCGGCTGGTTTGGTAAAGCTTATGACATGCCCATTGCAGTTTTATCCGCATTAACTTTAGGTTTATCAATTGATTTTGCTATACATTTTATTCAACGCGTGCGCGAGCTTGAAGCTGAAAAGCAAAGTCTACGTGTCGCCTTAAGCGCGATGTTTCAAGAGCCAAGTCGTGCTATTGCTCGCAATGCCATTGTAATCGCGGTTGGCTTTACGCCTTTGTTATTATCACCGCTTATGCCTTATATCACCGTAGGTTTTTTCTTAGCGAGTATTATGATTTTATCTGCCTTAGTGACCTTAGTATTGCTGCCAGCTTTACTAACGTTAACCACTAAGCGCCAAGCCGGTTAAGCATGAGCGAATTTATAAGGACAATATTATGAGCATTAAATTAAGTAATAAAATGATAAAAGCAATAAAGCATAGCCATTCTCTTTGGCTAACTTTGAGTTTATTTCTGGCCTGCCAAAGCCACTTACATGCTGAAGAAAGTAAAATTTCAGCAATAAAAACTACGCCAATAAATATAACGAATAAAACCGAAAATTTAACCGTTAAAAATATAATAGACCGCGCGAATCTCGCTTCTTATTATGCTGGCGAAGATGGCAGTGCTGAAGCGCGTATGATTATTGTTGATGAAAACGGTAATCGCCAAATGCGACAATTCACCATTTTACGCAAAGATGTGCAAGACCTTGGTGATCAAACGATGTTGGTGTTTTTTTCAAAACCAAGTAACGTTAAAGACACGGTATTTAGAGTAGAAAAACAGCTACAAAGCGATGACAATCGTTGGTTGTTTTTACCCGCACTTGACCTAGTAAAACGTATTTCGGCTGGCGATAAACGTACGTCTTTTGTTGGCTCGCACTTTTACTATGAAGATGTTTCAGGTCGTAATCCTAATGAAGATAATTTTTCATTAGACAGTGAAGATAGCAGCACCTATACCATTAAAGCTATCCCAAAAGATCCACAAAGTGTTGAGTTTAATCACTATGTTGTCACAATTGATAAGCAGAATTCCCTCCCAATAGAAACAACTTATTATGATCACAACGATCGTGCTATTCGCAAAATGACAGTACTACAAGTGCAAGAAATTGACGGCATTGCTACTGTAGTAAAGTCGCGTATTACTAACCTGAACAATAACAGCTACACCGAAATGCAATTTCGTAATGTAAAATATAACCTTGGCTTACCTGACAATATTTTCAGTGAACGCAGTATGCGCACACCGCCAAAAGCGTGGTTAGACTAGTCACTTACGCAATATTTTAGAAGGTGAACGATTATTAGTAATTTAGCGAGAATTAAAGCGCTACTGCTTAATGTGTTGTTGATACTTGTTAGTGTAAACGCAAGTGCAAATAGCGAAAGTGCTAGCAATGCCAATAACGATAACTGGGCAGACGAATGGGCAGATGAGCCGCAAGCTTCACCATGGCAAGTAACAGGTTTTATAGAAGCAGCTCACGGGCAGTTTTTACAAGCTAATGTTAGCCAAAAGAGCACATCGCTTAGCGAAGTAAGAGCTAGAGTAAATATTGACTACAGCCATGAGTTATTCGATGCCACAGGCAAGCTCGACAGTTATTATGACCACGTGCTCGCAAAAACTATTTTTCAAACCCGAGAGCTTAGCCTGAGTGCCAGCCCGTTTAGTTTTGTCGACATAAAAGCAGGTCGGCAAGTATTAACCTGGGGCACGGGAGATTACTTATTCCTCAACGATTTATTTGCCAAAGATTGGCAGTCATTTTTTTCTGGCCGCGCTGATGAATACTTAAAGGCACCAACGAACAGTGTCAGAACTAACTGGTTTTATAAGGCGGTGAGTTTTTCCTTAGTATGGACACCTGAATTTACCTCAGACAACTATATTAACGGCGAGCGCTTCTCATTTTATTCGCCACAAGTGCAGCAAATAATTGCCCCTGCTAATGGATTTTCAGTCGAAAAAAATCATAAATCACAATGGTCAGCTCGCTTAAAAACTCAGCTAAATAATGTTGAAGTTGCGTTATATGGCTATCAAGGTTATTGGCCAACACCACAAGGTACGAAGCTTTCAAGCCAAGTTAGTTCGCAATACCAAAGTTATTTTCCAAAGCTTAATGTCTGGGGAGTTAGCGCATCAGCACCTTTTAAAGGCGGTATTTTCAATGCAGAGTACGCTAGCTATAACAGCACTGAAGATAATCAAGGTACGAATGATATGATCGCCAATGGCCAACATAGACTTTTAATTGGCTATGAACGAGAGCTAGCAAAAAATTTAACGGCCAGTATGCAGTATTATCTTGAGCGAACTAAGCACTATCAAGCATTGAAAGCCAACAGCCAAACACCTGATCAACGTGTGGCTGAAAATCGTCATTTGTTAACTTTACGTCTAAACTATCGCGCCCTAAGACAAACACTCACCTATTCAATGTTTGCCTTTTATTCTCCTAGCGATAAAGACGGTTACCTTAAACCTTCAGTTAATTATCAATACAATGATCAATGGTTATTTAGTACTGGCGCGAATGTGTTTTTTGGTAGAAATGATTTTTCTTTTTTCGGGCAACTCGAAAACAACACCAATGCATGGTTAAGCGCGCGTTATCAGTATTAATTTTTAAAGCTAAAACTCATCAAGCTAAATAAATAACAAGGCCGTGGAGCTAAGCCCATGTAACTAAGCCGAGGTTAATAAAATACTGGTTTCGCTATTGAGTACGCCTTCGATCATCCGAACTTGCGCTAATACATGGTCAAACTCAATCAAGTTACTGGTGTGAAGCTCAGCCACTAAATCCCATGAGCCATTAGTGGTATGTAACTTAGTCAATTGAGGTAAGCCCTTTAGTGCCTTAATAACTTGTGTGGTTGAACGGCCAACAACCTCTATCAGCATAATAGCTTTTACAGACCCCGCCTCTATCGCCTCATGTGCTCTAACCGTAAAGCCTAAAATAGCCCCCGACGATACTAAACGCTCAATGCGATTTTGTACTGTGCCGCGTGATACTTTTAATTGTTTAGACAAAGTTGACACCGATGCTCTGCCATCTTCACGTAATAATGAAATTAATTGTTGGTCTAATTGATCGTGCAGATAGGGTCTTAGGCTGAATTTGACATAATGACATTTAAACCTTACAAAATGATAAAAAATAACGCAAAAATATAGTAACAATGGCATTTTAACTAACAAAAATTAAAATTACACTACCGACTTACTTTCGTTTTAATTGAGAAAACTCCGTTGAGCATTATAAATCCACAAGCGCCTAGCAGTGTTGTCATGATCAGGCTGCATCACTTCCTCCCAAACCCAGAAACCATGGCAGATAATAGCTTTCAGGCAACTGAGTTAACTCAATCGCCTGAGCGCATTGCCGAGTTGGCCTATAAAGAAATCAGCCAAGCGCAATTAATACTCGAAAGCCAAGGTATAAAAGTACATATGTTTGAAGATGAAAGTACGCAAACGCCTGACTCAGTGTTTCCAAATAACTGGTTTTCAACGCACAGTGGTGGCCATATTGCTATTTATCCTATGTATGCACAAAACCGTCGTTTAGAGCGAAGAAGCGACATTATAGACATGCTAAAGCAAAGCTATCGAGTACAAGACATTGTCGATTACTCAGGATTAGAGCAAGACCATATTTATCTCGAAGGAACTGGTGCCATGGTACTTGATCATCTTGATCGTGTTGCTTATGCCGTGCAGTCAAAACGCGCTAACTCATTAGCACTTGAACGTTTTTGCACGCACTTTAATTATGAACCTATGTTGTTTGATGCCAGTAATAGCGCAGGCGAAAGTGTTTATCACACCAACGTTTTAATGTGTATTGCCACAGAGTTTGTTTTAATGGCGCCGAGTATGATCACAAACACACCGCGACGAGAAGAAATTATTCAACGCTTTCAAGCATCAGGTCGTGACGTTATTGAACTGAGCGAAGCGCAAATTTCTCATTTTTGCGGTAACGCTATTGAATTAAAATCTTCTAATGGCCGAATTTTGGCTTTATCAACAACGGCCTATAATGCTTTAACCACTGAGCAAAGCAAGTTAATAGAGAAAAGTGCAAAGCTTGTACCGATTGACGTTAGTACCATAGAACTCGCCGGTGGTTCTATTCGTTGCATGATAGCGGGTATTCATTTATCGCCGCGTTAAAAGTATTATTTAGGCGCAGCAATAGCAGCAATACAAAACACGCGAAAACGCGTCTTTTGCCATTAAGTTTTGTTATTAATATTTGTAATTAAGATAATGGTGCAAAACTTAGCGAGTTAATCGGGAGCTAATTTGACAGTAAAAAATACCCCCAACTCGCTAATAACAACAGCCAAGGTAAAACACTCAGAAGTTTATTACCCATAGTTACGTCTTGTTGTTGGCTATCTAATGGTGTGGACTCTGTTACTTGAGCATTAGCTTTTGCTGCCACAGTTTTTTTACGCTGTTTATCACGTTCACGAGATTTTGCTTTTTGTTGTTTCTTATACTCGCTTATACCTTTTTCAATACCTTGAGCAATTAATTTGGTTTGCTCTTTGGTTTGTGACTTTTTTTGCGTTCCTTTAGCAATACGCATTGCTTCACTTTGTACTTCGTTAGAAACTTTACCTGTAACTTGTGCTGTCAAAACCGAACCTCAACATAAATTTTAATGAATATATGATGCCATTAATCGGACAAGACTTTAACCCCAATGCTTATTAGTTTATTCTTGCAACAGCCAAAATTGATCACCCACCTAATTGACTAGAATAGAGAAAACCATGAGCGATTTACTAAGCACAGCAAAAAACCAAATTACCCAAATGTTATCCATGCAAGATGCCATGAATTCACGTGTTAGCGAGACTTGGCGAGATAACAATTACGAATGGTATCGTGCCATTTGGGTTGAGTGTGCCGAAATGTTAGATCATCACGGTTGGAAATGGTGGAAACACCAAGAAATTGACGTTGCTCAGGTACAATTAGAGTTAGTCGATATTTTCCATTTTGGCTTAAGTTTACGATTAATGTCTGGTGATTCAATAGAAAGCATTACCGAAACTTTAGCGACCGAATTAACCCAAAGCAGCGGCCAACAAGACTTTAAAATCGCCTTAGAAAGCCTTGCTTCTGCAGCCGTCACTGACAAAGCATTTAATGCTATTGCACTTGCTGATTGTATGCGCTTAATGGCAATGGATTTAGATGAGCTTTTTCGTCAATATGTTGGAAAAAACACGTTAAACTTTTTCCGTCAAGACCATGGCTATAAAGAAGGCAGCTACATCAAAATATGGCACGGTGAAGAAGACAACGAAGTACTAGCTAACTTGGTTACTACACTCGACACGAGTGCTGACGACTTTCAGCAACAGCTTTATAGCGCATTAGCCGCGAAATACCCAAAGTAGCTTCTTATCAGTTAGAAAACTAACCATTTAAAATCAGTGAGTTAATAAAAGCAATATCGATAATCACTATTATTAACTCACTAACGTGTTAGTGGCATCATCTCTGGCTCATTTTTTGCTTTATCAAGTTAACTAAGATAAACGTCAAGAAATTGAACTGCCGGAGATGTATATGGAACTTATTCTATTTGCCATGATCAGCCTAATTGTTATTGTTGGTATGCTTGCGAGCCGCTTGAACGATAATAGCTTTCCCTTTCCTTTCGATCGTAAAACTGCACTATTTACCCCCGCAGAAAAAAACTTTCAAAACCTTGTTGAGCAAGCAATGGGCTCAAGATACCGTATTATCAATCGTGTAAAGCTAGCTGATATTGTTAGCGTTCGTAATGGCGTATCAAAACGCGCAGGGCAAACAGCCTCAAATAATGCTCATAGCAAGTATTTAGACTTTGTAATTTGCGAACGCGACAGCATGAAGATGCTTGGCGTAATAGATTTAGTCGATACACAAGGCAAAGGTTATAAAGTTAAAAAAGATTGGTTTGTTAGTGGTGCACTTGAAGCTGCAGCCATTCCGCATATTCGCATTAAAGTAAAAGCCAATTACACCATAGATGAAATTCGTGCTTGTATTAACAGTCGAATATTAGGTAATAAAGCACCTTCACCGCAAGTAAAAGGCCGAATTATTCCTGCGCCTTTAGTAAAAGCTCGCCCAAGACCTACTGGCGCATTATCGCCTACAGCTGCGCATGCTATGTTAACAAAAGATACCCCTGCATTAGCTGGGCAACTTTCAGCAAATCAAGCCGCTGCACTGCCTCATTAAAAAAGTAGTTCATCGCATGTAAAGCAGACAGATAAGTCTGCTTTTTTTGTTGATATGCAAAAGTCGCGCTATAATCCGCCCATCAACTCTGGCGCATTGTAGTCGTCAAAATTTTTTACAGGATTAACATTAATGAAAGCAGGTATTATTGGCGCAATGGAGCCTGAAGTTGCCATTTTAAAAGCAAAATTAGACAATTGCGAAACATCAACACATGCAGGTTATACCTTTTATCAGGGACAATTAAATGGCTCTGAAGTCGTGATTGTACAATCGGGTATTGGTAAAGTTGCGGCTGCATTAGCAACAGCAATACTTATTGATAAATTTCAGCCTGACTATGTTGTAAATACGGGTTCTGCAGGTGGTTTTGAACAGTCACTTAAAGTCGGCGATATTGTTATTAGCTCAGAAGTGCGTTATCACGATGTCGACGTAACCGCTTTTGGTTATGAAATTGGTCAACTACCCGCTAACCCGCCCGCATATATTCCTCATCCAGAATTGGTTGCAGCAGCAAAAATAGGCATAAGCTCGCTTGAAAACGTACAAACCTTAATCGGGTTAATTACCACTGGCGACACATTTATGACGAAAGATGACGATATAGCGAAAGCTAGAGCCAACTTCCCTACCATGGCCGCTGTTGAAATGGAAGGCGCCGCTATTGCGCATACTTGTCATCAATTCAATACGCCATTTGTGGTGATTCGCTCAATGTCTGATATTGCAGGAAAAGAGTCTCCAACATCTTTTGAAGCATATTTAGAAACTGCCTCAGTTAACTCGTCAAAGTTAGTTATCAGCATGCTTGATGCGCTAAAAGAAAAGTCGTTAAACTAATGCAAACCCTGAGTAATATGTTAACTAGCCCGTATTTGTATTCTGCGGTGATCACCTTATTATTAGTGATCGCTTTAAAAGCATTGGTTAGTCAGTTTATTACTCAACAACCCTTAGCTTTTTTCAATTTTTATTGTCAACGCCTGGCTGATAAAGTAAGTAAACCGAGTAACAGTGCGCGCCAACAAAATATTTCAGGCTTAATCGCCATACTCATTACTTTACTACCGATAGTCGCTATTTTGTGGTTATTTGAAGTATTCATTGAAATACAATGGCTTTGGCAAGCGTTTTTACTTTATTTCGCCTTAGGAAACTTTGGCTTAACAACAACAAATAAAGCCATTGCTCGCGAACTAGTTGCCAACAATACCTACCAAGCTAAACAGAAAGTAGCCCCACTTTTATTGCGCGATACTGAACAAATGTCACCATTAGGGATAAGTAAAGCTTGTATTGAAATGCAAGTATTAAAGAGTTCGCAACTGTTAGTGTGTGTTGGTTTTTATTTTATTTTCTTTGGACCATTAGCAGCATTAGCGTTTCGACTATTATTAGAAATGCATTACGCATGGAACATAAAAATTTATCGTTTTGTACACTTTGGTGCTGCGATTAACCATATTGTAAATTTACTGCAATGGTTACCATCGCGAATATTTGCTTTGGTTATTTTACTCGGTACTGTAGGGCAAAATACTTTGCTCTATTGGCGTTTAATACGTGGTAAATTTTTCCAAACAAATAACAGTATTTTATTGCATATATTGTCTTTAGGTTTAGCAATAAAGCTCAGTGGTGTTGCCATGTATGGCGGTAGCAAGGTGCGCAAAGCTAGCTTTAATGACCACGCGAGACAACCGCAAGCCACTGATATTATTCATGCCAGTAAACGGGTAAATTATGCCCTCTATCTGTTACTTTTATTGGTATTACTTCTAGCTGTTACCTCTTATGCTATCTCTGGTGTTATTCAATAACATTAAAACGAAATAGTTAGCTCGTTCGCCTGTAATTAAAGATCTTTGTTATTACAGTAATTAAGGTAAACTGTCGGCATTAATCTAAACTTTGTTTTACTTATACAAGGCGTTTTTATGAAACTTACTCAATTAACTTTGGTTATTTTATTAAGCTTGTTTACTTTTCTCGCTTTTGCAGAGGAAACAGCCCCTATTTCACAACAAGCCCTATTAACTTTAATGGCTACGCCTGCCAATAAAACCCTTGTTTTAGATGTACGCAGCGCTGATGAATTTGCTGAAGGTCATATTGCTGGTGCGATTAATATTAGCCATGATGAAATTAACGCAAACCTTAGCAAAATAATGGCTTATAAAGATCAAACCGTTGTGGTGCATTGTCGCTCAGGTCGCCGGGCTACCAGCGCAGAAAATGATTTACGCGCTGCTGGTTTTAGCGATCTTCGCCACCTTGATGGCGACATGAATGCTTGGCAAGCAGCTGACTTACCCATAGTAAAATAAGCGTCTGTTCACATGTTAGAATTACTTTATTGGCTCGATCTCTTTGGTGTGATTGTTTTTGCTTTTTCAGGGGCATTAATGGCAGGTCGTTATCAACTTGATCCTTTTGGCGTGGCTGTTTTGTCTGCGGTTACCGCTATTGGCGGCGGCACTATTCGCGATGTAATTCTTCAAACCCCCGTCTTTTGGGTCAAAAATCCAATATATCTATATGTTATTTTAGCTACAGCGGCGCTCACTATCATTTTTATACGATGCCCGAAGCGTATTCCTAAGCGATTCTTGTTGGTTTCCGATGCTTTTGGGCTTGCTTTATTTGCAGTATTGGGCACAGAAAAAGCCTTAAGCTTAGACGCGGCTGTACCCGTTGCCATTTTATTAGGCATGGTAACAGGCGTTGCCGGTGGTATGATCCGTGACGTACTTTGTAACGTTATCCCAATGATATTACGACAAGAAATTTACGCCACCGCGGCTATTTTAGGCGGCGCATTATTTACCCTTTTTACTTATATCGAGCTACCACAACACTTTGCCATCGTAGGCGCAATACTAGGGGCTTTAGCTTTACGCTTAGCTGCCATTTATTGGCGTGTAACACTGCCAGCCTTTGAAATTATTGAACCCGACGAGGGCAGCAAAAAATAATCAATAAAGCAGATAATAATTACCGTGTTACTTAAAATTTAGACTTTAGGTAACCACATAGTTGCCGCCGCACCAAAAATACCTACAGCCATTAATAACGTTGCCAAAATAAGTATTATGCAAACGCCATACTTTACTTTTAAATCGGTTTTCTGCTGCGCCCAAAAATATAGCTCCAGTAAAGCTAGTGGTAAAAGGTACTGTGCAAATGCTAAAGCAATAATAAAAGGACCTTCAAAGGTTTCTGGGTCGAAGCCAACTGGCGCCTGATGAATTAAAAGCCAAGCCATTAAGCCCACACGAAAAAACCAGCCACTATTCACCACCATAAATAAACGCAAAGCCCATTGACGATGCTGTACAATGTTACGCGCAATTGCATTGCGTAAAGTGAGAAAGGCAAAGGTAATGATAAGTAACACCATGATATTCATTGCAACAAACATAGCGTGGCCACCTGGCATTTTTTCATAACCCCAAACAAGGTATAACCCTAAAATGCTGCCGATAAAAATAGTAACGAGATAAATACGCCCATTTATTCGGTGAAATTTAGGAAATTTTTCTCGAATTTTGGGGATGAGTTGCAAGGGGCCAAAACCCATAGTAACTACCGCAATTATTACATGAAGAATCAATGCAATTAATCCTGACTGATGACCATTCGGTGATTCCAAAACATCAGTATTACCTGCAAGTAATTCACCGCCATAATGAGCAATGACGTAATAGACCATAATCCATTGCCCGATAACAGCAACGGCAAACCAACATTTAGCGATATTGGCTAAAATAACATTTGAACGTGTTGATACACTCTCAACACCAGCGATTTCATTTTTATTCATACCTAACTCTTTAATTTTTAATTTTATTACTTTAAATGTTTTAGCAAAGAGCATTCCAAATTTTATTACCTTAAATTTCAAAATGTTGAGAATTTTAACTGTAAATGAGAAGTGTTTTTTACGACTTTAAGGTTTTTTTGACCGATATTTAGTGATGAGGTGATTTTTTACCAACGGGCGGTAATTTAAAAAGCAGAAGCTATAAACGCCAAGGCTATAAAAGTGCACGCTAACCTATTGTTAAGTCATACAGATATAAACTTAACGATTCAGCGCGAAGGTAGGTGATAACTAATAAACATGAAATTTACCGATAGCTTTTATTTTCTAAGCCGCTATCGGTGTTAAATAATAATAATAAGGTGCAATTATTTACGCAATTTAGGTACCGAAAAATTAGCATATATAGATGTAGCCGCTCCACTAACTAGCAGAAGCATAGCAAGTCCAAACATGGCATTACTTTGAGCTTCAAATGCCATAAAATATGCACCTAAGGCGATAAAGAATAAGCCAACATAAATAAATATTTTCGGGTGCGATGTAATGAGGCCTGGTGTTTGAGCATTTTTTAACTTTTTAGATTTATTATGCGCAGAAGCTTTTCGTTTATGCTTATTTGTCGGCATCACCAACTCCTTAAATTAACAACTAACTGTCAAAATAGCTTAATAAAAATATAGATTAATTAAGCTCCTATGAAGGCCATCTTAAGTAATTTATATAGCAGCAAGCAACATATTTATTATGACAGCTTGTAGATAATGAATGCATAAACTCTAAACAATATAATCATAGATTAAGCGACCATGTTAAAACTACAATTAAAGCAAGTGTGTTCAAAAAGAGTCTATATATGATACAAAACGTTTACATCATGAGATTTTTTAAACAATATATTAGCCTAACGTCTTATTGTTAAGGCCCTTGGCTTTTGTTACAGTTCGCCGGTTAATTAAAATGTGCAAAATCTAGCGATAACTCACGCGCTTCATTATATAAATACACAAGAGAACGAGCTTTATGATTATCTTTTTTATCTGTCTCACCATCTTAATACTAGGTTACAAATTTTATAGCCCTTTTGTCGAAAAACAAGCAGGCTTAGACTCCACTGTTGATACACCACAAAAGCGTTTTAGCGAAGGTGTTGACTATGTACCTGTTCACCCTGTTCGTGCTTTTTTAATTCAATTTCTCAATATTGCCGGAGTTGGTCCAATATTTGGACCAATACTAGGGGCATTATATGGCCCAATCGCTTTAGTTTGGATCGTGCTCGGTAACGTTTTAGGTGGCGCGGTTCATGATTTTTTCTCTGGGGTTATGAGCATAAAGGAAGATGGCAAAAGCCTACCTGAAATAGCAGGAAAATATTACAACGTTATTTTCAAAGGCTTTATGTTGATATTTACTGCCATGTTGCTATTTTTTGTTGGCGTAGTATTTATCATGAGTCCTGCGGGCTTACTCAGTAATTTAGATTTTTTTGAAGGCACCATTTTAGCCAATAATACTTTCTGGGTATTGGCTATTCTAGGCTATTACTTTTTAGCAACCTTATTACCCATTGATAAAATAATCACTAAATTTTACCCGGTTTTCGGCTTATTAATGATTGTTATGACGATTTCAATCGCCATTGCACTTTTAATAAATGCGCCACATTTACCCATGACGGGCGATTTCTTAGCTTATTTTGAAGCCGATCATGCGCACGACTTTTTAACACCAAACCCTGATGGTTTACCCACTTGGCCGCTACTGTTTATTACTATTACTTGTGGTGCTATAAGTGGTTTTCATTCTACTCAAGCCCCTATTATTGCTCGTTGTTTAACCAACGAAAAATATGTACGCCCTGTTTATTATGGCGCTATGGTCAGTGAAGGTGTTGTAGGCTGTGTTTGGGCACTTGCCGGCATTGCGGCATTTCCTGAAGGTTATGCCGGATTAAAAGCACTGCTCGATGCTGGTGGTCCTGGGTTAGTGGTTAACCATGTTGCTAATAGTTATCTTGGTGTGTTCGGTGGAATTATGGCAATTATTGCCGTAGCGGTTTTCCCTATTACCTCTGGTGATACAGCCTTTCGTTCACTGCGCTTAACTATAGTTGACGCTTTTAATATACCGCAAAGCATGCGTAATCGATTATTGCTCGCCATACCGATATTAACCATTGCGTATTTTATGACAAAGCTCGACTTTACGGTTATTTGGCGTTACTTTGCTTTCTCAAATATGTTGCTATCTACCAGTGTGCTTTGGCTTGCAACGAAATACTTATTTGACCGCGGTACTTTCCATTGGATCACTAGTATACCTGCAGTTATCGCAACAGCCGTAACCGTTTCTTATATTATGACCGCAGCTATAGGCTTTAATTTATCAAGCGATTACGGTAAGCCCATTGGTATTGCTACAGCAATATTAGGCTGCATTGCACTTGTTATTATTCATACTGCTAAATATAAAAATACAAAGTAGCAAACAATATTTAAACTAGATATTACGTGTACTTAAAACAAAAAAACCAGTAATCTAACAACGAATTACTGGTTTTTTTTATCTTGAAGCTGCGATTATTATTTGGGTCCGGCTAAAAACCAGATAATTAAACCAATAACAGGGAATAGCAATACCACTAACGCCCAAACAATTTTTTCTGCTGTTGATGCGCTTGATTTTAAAATACTAAGAATCGCCCAAATTGCGATAATTAAATGTATAAGTCCTAAAATACCTGTAAACATAAATTTAATCCTTAAGTGTTATTTATTTTTTTAAATCACGAATATGTTTAATAAACTCATGCGTTATCTTAAAGCATAATGCATAAACTTACTTTACACTAAATAGAAGACATTTATAAAAACAAAAATTAAGCGTATAGAAATAAGGAATAAAATTGTCGAACAGTTCAGCTCATGTCAGCTCTAAAGGTCAAATAAGTTTACTCTTCGCGGCCCGTCCTCAGGCAGTATGTAAACACCTTTTCGAACTACTCGGTTTAATGGGGCTGCTGGTGTTGGTTCCAATGAGCGTATCACTCGCCAGTGGACAATATCCTGTAACACTGGCTTATTTAGCTATCGCGATAATATGCGCTATATGTTACGCCCTTAGTCGGAAAATTAAGCGCGTTAAGCAACTCCAACGTAATGAAACACTCGCCGTTGCTGCATTAGTTTTTATTACTTCATCATTACTCTTTACGCTGCCTATGTTGCAATACAACATGTCATTTATTGACGCATGGTTTGAAACAGTTTCAGGGGTAACAACCACTGGTCTCTCAACCCTATCTTCTGTTGAAGACAAACCCATTGCATTTTTGTTTGCACGAGGTTGGATGCAATGGGTGGGTGGTTTAGGCGTAATCGTACTCGCACTCGCTATTCACACCCAACCAGGTATAGAAACAAAAATGTTTGGTGCAGATGCTGCCGATGTAGACTCGCATATTGGTGGTACGCGTGGCCATGCTAAACGTATTTTAGTGGTTTACGCTGTATTAACTTTTATAGGTATTGGTGCATTACTTTTCGCTGGTAGCTCACTCATTGACGCTATAGTACATGCAATGGCTGCTGTTTCTACCGGTGGCTTTGCCAACCGAGACGACAGCTTTGCCTCATATGGCATTAGCGAGCAGTGGATAGTTTCTATTATTTCAATTCTCGGCGCGATTTCATTACACCTTTATTATCGTCCCACTATATCTTCACTTCGCGCTAGCTTCAGAGATCCTCAATTACGATGCCTACTTTTACTGGTAGCCTTTGTACCATTAGCCGTTTTCGCTTTGGTTAACTTATCTGGAGGTGAAGCTAGCATTGGACAAGCTTATTTTAATACCATATCTGCGATAACAACCGCCGGTTTTTCTTCATCTGATATTTTACCCTTTGGTAGCGCTGCCATGTTGTTAATTTGTGCTTGTATGTTTGTTGGCGGCGGCATAGGTAGTACCGCTGGTGGCATAAAAATTTATCGATTATTAGTATTGTTTAAAGCCATGCAAATGTTTTTACGACGCGCCAGCAGTGGTGTACATTCGCAGCTACATTTGCGCTTAGACGGTAAAAGGGTAGACTACTTAACAATAGAAAACATATTAGCAGTTATTTGCGGTTATTTAGTCTTTCTCGTTGGCAGTTGGTTAATCTTTCTGGGTTATGGCATGCCGCCAATAGAGTCTCTTTATGAAGTAACATCTGCGCTCGGAACTGCTGGGGTGTCTAGCGGCTTAACATCTGCAGAACTACCTACCCCTTTAAAGCTGGTATTAATTTTTAACATGTTACTAGGAAGAGTAGAAACTGTAGCTATTATTGTTTTATTGCTCCCGGCAACTTGGATAGGTAAGAGAAGGAGTTAAACACAATGCGAATGGTAATTATCGGAGGCGGCTCTTTGGCCTCTCACTGTGCAGCAGAACTCACTAAGCGCGATCATGAAGTGGTTATTATAGAAAAAGATCAAGATAAAATTGATGTGTTAAGTGAATATATCGACTGTGGTTTTATTTTAGGTGACGGGGCTAAGCCTAAGTTTTTAGAAGAAGCCTGTGCGAAAAATACCGATGCCTTAATATGCCTTTCTGACAGTGATACCGACAATTTACTCGCAGCACAGGTTGCAAAAACTATGGGTTTTAAAAGAGTAATTGTTAGAGTAGAAGACGACGAGCTTGAGCCGGTTTGTCATAACCTTGAAATGGACGGTGTTATTTTCACCAATAAACAACTGACAAGAGAAATAGTCAACATGAGCGAGATGCGCGATGGTATGCTCAGGTCGGCCTATTTAGATGGAGATCTTCAGTTTGTCGAACTTACTCTTGATGAAAACTGCCCTAAGTCACTTGCTGATGCTGAACTTCCGAAACAATGCCAATTAGTTACGGTAAACAGTGGCGACAAATGTAGTATTCCCGCAGATGTAAAGTCGCTCAACGCGGGTGATAAACTTTTATTCGTCAGTAGTCATAAAAACTTAGAAAAATTAAGAGATAGCTTAGGGTTAACCTCAGACTCTTGATATTTTAGTGAGTAAAAAACGCTATTGATAAGGTAAATTACTAACCAAATATAACTAGATTACAACAACAAATGACATTATTTGGCTACTGCTTTATATAATCACAATGTTTGACAAATACGTCATAAATGACTTTATCAACTTCAGTACCGTAACAACGGGTATGCAAAAATTCGTTGTTTTCTTCATAAACGCTCGAGTTATAAATAATATATTTTATTTCAGATTTACCTTGCACCTTTGCAGGGTAATTTTTCAGCATTTCAAAGCGCTTTAATCGTGTCATCATATCCGATAAGCACACACTATCAATCTGAAATTCTGATACATGATGTCCAACATATTCGCTTTTTTTATAGCCTAAAACGTCAAGCTCACATTCATTGGCATAAACAATAATCCCTTTAGTCGATACCACATGAATGCCGATTGATGAGTTATTGATAAAGTCTTCTGGGTTTTCAGTAAACATAACAACCTAAGGGTTTTAAAATTACCCACTTATTTTACAAG
The DNA here is from genome assembly GCF_057550865.1 of Colwellia sp. NW0002-52-1. Lineage (NCBI taxonomy): Bacteria > Pseudomonadati > Pseudomonadota > Gammaproteobacteria > Alteromonadales > Colwelliaceae > Colwellia > Colwellia sp. NW0002-52-1. The sequence goes on from NZ_BAAJLU010000002.1 coordinate 292,979, forward strand.
AAATTTTTCTCAATACCAGAACGGCAATATTTCTTAAAGTCAGCTACCTAGCAAAGTGGAATAAAAACATTACAATGCAATAAGATAACAAGAGATTAGGAAAAGTTAGTTGAAACTCAGTAAAAGGTTAAAGCAGATAGAACAAATGGTAACTGGCGATTATACCCACATTTGGGATTGTTGTTGTGATCATGGCTTTTTAGGGGCAAGTTTATTGTCACAGCAAGCAGCGCCGAATGTACATTTTGTAGATATAGTGCCAGCGCTAATCGCTAGTGTAGAAAGTAAATTACAACAGTTCTACCAAAATACTACTTCGCACTGGCAAACACACTGTATAGATGTTTCAACACTACCTTTGCGAAAGTATCAAGGCTCTCACTTAGTTATTATTGCCGGTGTTGGTGGCGATTTAATGATTAATTTCATTAATGATATTTGCCAACAGTTTCCTGATCTTAAAATCGACTTTTTACTATGCCCTGTTAATCAACAATATGCTCTACGTAAAAAATTAATTGCACTGCAATGCAGTTTAAAAAACGAAGCGCTAGTAGCAGATAATGGTCGCTATTATGAAGTGATATTAGCCTCAACAATAAGCAAAACATGTCATGAGACTAACAGTAAAGTAAATAAACCTATAAGCCCTATAGGAGATGATATTTGGCAAGCAAAAAGCACTCAACAAGCACATGTAGTTAAACAATATTTAGCCAAAACACTTAATCACTACAAACGTATTCAACAAGGTGGTAAAGAAAATGTTGATGACATTATATGTGCTTATAGCCAATTAATGTAAACGTTTAAAACCGTAAGTAAAATTACTACTTTTAATGGTAACTAATTTATATTTTCTTAAGTTACTTTATCTTACGTGCTTTAACTTAAGCAATTTCACCACGGATAACTTATACCAATTGATATAAACAATCGATCATTATAAAGCGGTTTAAATATCCAATATCTACGTTGCTTTCAATCCCAATAGCCTGCTATTGCTCGACAATATGCTCCTACATTGCTCTAATGACTTACATCCATGTAAGAATCAATCAAGCGCCTTGCTACTGAAAATTTATCCTCGTTTAAAATTGATCGATTCATTAAATCAATTGGTATTAGACATGAAGAGCTGAGATTGCTAAACATTGAAACTCATTACTGCCAATACAGTGAGTTAGTTTATTGTTTGCATAGTTGTTAATAACAAGTATTTATCAGCGTTAGCAACCATTAGTGGTTTGTGAATAAAATGCTGAATTATCTGCGTCGGCTTCAATATAATACAACAAGCAACCACTTGAAATATCATAGCCATTTGGAAAAATTTGTACGCCAGCATTAGGCACTTTATAAATTCCCCAGTTAGTAGTAAATGAATCGGTAGGGTTTGAAATTACAGTAAAAGACGCATCAATAGCATTAACAACATTTTGAGAGTCAGCTTTTAATGTGCCATAAAAGGTATCAATGTTGAGCGTGCCAAGGGCAATAACTCCCTCGCCAATAAGCTCCCCCTGTACAATAGACTTTGAATACACCAGCTGATTTGCTGATTTTATAGAGCCTTCTAATGCATTAAGGTTTGCAATAACGGCATCACTTTTAATATTAATAAATTTAGGCGCAGCCGTCGCGGCTAAAATACCTAGAATAACGATCACCACAACGAGTTCGATTAGCGTAAAACCACGGTTAGTTTTTAGGTTCAAAGTCATTAACTTCTCACTGATAGAAGGTTGATAAGCAGCAACGATTTAGTTAAAAGTCGTTTGCCAATTGCAAGTTATTATATTGAACTGCTTGATAGATATCTATTCGTTAAATTAAAATGAATAAAATAATGCGAACTTCGCCAGTCAATTTACTTTACCTTTACCATATAAAAAACCACAAAGTGATCTCATCAACAGGTAAAGAGCTATTATTAAAAACAAAATCACTTAAGAAGCGAGCAACCAAAGAATACCTCCCGTTACTAAAGAAGCACTTAATTAAATTTAAATAAGCTTATTCTTCTTCAACACAATTACTGTTGATTAGACCAATTTGTTGATGAATTTCTTTAGTGTTTTTTTCTTGCTCTGCCATTGCCAAATCAATTTTGGCAGCAGTACATTTATCAGCTAACTCTTTATTCATCAGGTGAGTTTGATCTTTTTGCTGCTGTTTTAACCCTTCTGCACCACTATATTGGTCACGAGTTTCAGGGGGCCTGTCTTGTTGGTATGGGGGCGGTTGGTTAGCTCCACAAGCACTTAATATAACGAGCAGGGGGAAATATAAATATTTGTTAAGCATGATTTAACACTCCTTGTGTCGATAACACTTTATTACTGAAGGCTAAATTTATGAAAACTTAGCCAGATATTTTTGGAGTATTATTAATATCACAAATATTACGTAATGATAGATATTTTTCTGACGGTTTTTATCAATTCTATAAAACCGTAAAAAAGCCCCCCATATTAATATATCTGCTCAATTTACAAACCTAAAGGCAGGCCTTTAAAGCTAATGGAATTGCATTGAGGTAAGTAAAGTACCACGTTTAAGCTTATTAAGCTTCAACCCCCCAACCGTCGTTATAGCCTTTAAATTTAGCGGCTAACAATTCAAACTCAGCCTCTTGTGCCACTATAGCCTCGTAACTTGGGATCATCTTTACTGTGCAGTTTACGTCCCAAACATTAGGCATTTCATCTGGTTCAATTGTTACTTGCATGTCAGGGGCTTGCGCGGCTAAATGCTCAACCATTGCTTTTGCTTGCATCTCTTGTTCAAATAACTGGAAAAACACAACGTTATGCATTTCGGTTAAATTAATACCAGCAGCTTGCATTTCAGCTAATACTTGGCCTGTTTCGTCATCTGGAAAATTCATATTACATACAATTTATAAAAAACAATGCGTTATTATATACCCAAATTATATTAAACACGACAACCACGCCGCCAAGATTTATTGTTCACACAAGAAGCATGAACAACACACTGTTAAATTACTTAACTAAACTACAAACATTTTGCTGACAAGCTAATTGATGGGGCGAACTTACACTTGGGCAATTATCCATTGCAATGGTGTGCGTGGCTATTTTACTCAATTGTGATGCACCAATAATATTACTGGCTAAGGTACAGTGAGTATTTTTAAATTTAACTGTCACCACCTGACATTGTGCTGCAGTTACGCAAGTTAAGTTGTTGATAAGCGCGCTTTCAAACGCTTGCATTATTTCAGCATCGGTTTGCGTTGGCGCTATATCAGCCTGAACATTGCTGGTATAAGTTTTAAGGTTATTTCGTTGATGCACTTTTTTCTGATTAAGCTGTATCTGTTGCGCTAATTGCTCTTTCAGCTCAGTGGTAGATTTTTCATTCTCAGACAACATGTAGCCTAAGCTAAGTAAAATAACCATGAAACAAGTTAACGCAAACAGTGTAATAGCGACCCATTTTGCCATTATGTCACCACTCCTTTTAGATTTAATTTTTGACTTGTATTTTACCACCTGGGTAGTCGAGCAACATAGTTTTAATCGCGCGATTAATTTTATCATGAATTTCTTGGCTATTATCTTGCGCTTTAAAGTTTAACGGATATACACTTCGCCAAACAGATCGTTGGCGTTTCGGGTCAATAATATCAATAACTAAACTACCTGGGTTAAATTTTTTTTCTAATTCACTACGCGAATTTTTGTCGGCATTTAAACAATAACCACAATATTTTATTTGCTGATTATAGCGTTTAAATTCACCGACTTTATTATTCAGTAGATGATAAGCAATCACTATATCGGCACTTTCAACATGCTGGTAACGCAACCCTCTTTCATCAAGGCCTTGCTCAATTGTTAATTCAATATTGTTACGAATCGCGCCATTAATATTTTGTAAATCACCGAAGGTAGAGTTACGACCATACGTGCTGTAGCTTTTGACTCCAGAAAAATCAAAACCATCACCAAAAGACGTAGTAGCAACTTGAGTAACAGAACAAGATGAAAGGATAATAAGAAATGCTAAGCTGCTAAGTAATCGATGATTTATCATGGTAACTCTACTAAAAAATAATAATGTTAGATTACCTAGCTATTACTAAATTACAACTCTTTAGCACCAATGCTATCTTCTAAAATAAGCACTGAATACTACATAAATGCTTATTGCCATTATATTTTTAACAAAAAAAACCAGTAAATTTACTGGTTTTTTTATCAAGCTCTGCATTTAGTAATTTTACTTAACGCTAACCTGAGCAAACTTACGTTTACCTACTTGGTAGATTGCTGATGTACCGGCATTTATTACTAGCTTGTTATCAACAATTTTTTCACCTTCAATTTTCGCTGCACCTTGCTTTATCATACGCATAGCTTCTGAGGTACTGGCGACTAAACCGGCTTCTTTTAGTAAATTAGCGATGGCAATTTCACCATTTTCAGTAGTCACTTCAACTTCTGCTATATCGTCAGGTACTGCGCCTTTTTGAAAACGATTAATAAATTCTTGATGTGCCGCTTCAGCTGCTTCTTGGTCATGAAAACGTTCAATTAACTCTTTCGCTAAATCAATTTTCACGTCTCGAGGGTTTGCACCACCGGCTATACCTTCTTTATAACCATTAATAACGTCAATCGGTTTAAAGCTTAATAACTCATAGTAACGCCACATTAAATCATCAGAAATAGACATAATTTTACCAAACATATCGTTTGGTGCGTCGGTTATTCCAATATAGTTATTTAAAGATTTAGACATTTTCTGTACGCCATCTAAACCTTCTAACAACGGCATCATTAGCACGGTTTGTGGACGTTGGCCTTCAGATTTTTGTAGCTCACGGCCCATTAATAAATTAAACTTTTGATCAGTACCACCTAATTCAACATCAGCTTCTAATGCAACAGAATCCCAACCTTGTACTAACGGATACATAAATTCATGAATAGCAATAGCTTGGCCACCGTTGTAGCGCTTTTTAAAATCATCGCGTTCCATCATACGTGCAACGGTTTGACGTGAAGCAAGTTTTAACATGCCCGCAGCACCCAGTTTTTCCATCCAAGTAGAATTAAAAGCCACGGTGGTTTTTGCAGGATCTAATATTTTAAATACTTGTTCTTTGTAGGTTTCAGCGTTTGCTAATACATCTTCTTTTGTTAGCGGCTTACGTGTAACATTTTTCCCTGTTGGATCACCGATCATGCCGGTAAAGTCACCAATTAGAAAAATAATTTCGTGGCCTTGTTGCTGAAACTGACGCATTTTATTAATTAAAACTGTATGGCCAAAATGTAAATCAGGTGCTGTAGGATCAAAGCCCGCTTTAATTTTAAGCGGCTTACCTTTCTTAAGCTTTTCTAACAATTCATCTTCTAACAGAATTTCTTCCGCACCGCGTTTTAATTCCGCAAACGCTTGGCTTACATCTGACATTTACTAGGCTCCAACAAAGATATTTTTTTAAATAAGAATAATTTATTGTCGAATTCTACTGTAATTTTAACTGTGGTGAAAACCCTATCATTGTTTACGATGATATTATTTTGTTATAGTAGACGATAGTTTTCGTATTATAATGTCATTTATGGGTCTTAGCTTTTTGAAAAATATAAAAAATTTATATTTTGCCTTACCAAAACAGCACCAAATAATAATTATGTCATGTGCTGCAATAGTACTGATTTTATTCATGGTACCGTTAGAAAATAGTAAGCAAGTATCATCAAACAATAGCGGTGAATTTAAAATAGGTGAACGCCATCAAGTTGCGATGCCTGAACAAAGTAACCATGCTGAAGTTACTAACAACATTCAATTGCCAGTACCGCCAATTGAAGAATTAAAAATAAACCAAGGTCCTGCCCCCGATTTACCCAGTAATATTGAAGAAGATGCTGCTCAATTAACTTGGCAAGCCGTTACGGTAAGAAGTGGCGATTCACTAGCAAAAATATTCAAACGAAATGGGTTAAATGCTACCACAACCTATAACGTTATTACTGCTAAAGGTGAAGAAAGCGAATTACTAAAAAAACTCAACGTTGGCGATATTATTCGTATGGGTAAAGACAATGAAGGTACGTTGGTTTCCCTTGAGTATCCGTTGTCTAAAAATGAAACCTTGTTTGTTAATTTGCAAAATCAGCAATATCACGCTTACAAAGAAAGCAAAACGGTTGAAATTCGAGAGGCTATTGCCCAAGGTATTATTAAATCTAACTTTTGGAACGCTGCTTCATCTGCGGGTTTAAATGACGGCCAAATTATCAGCTTAGCTAATGTGTTTGGTTGGGACATAGATTTTGCCATGGATATACGCGAAGGTGATAGTTTTAATGTTATCTACGAAAATCAATATGTTGAAGGTGACTTCATTGGTACTGGAAAAATAGTCGCGGCGGAGTTTATTAACCAAGGAGAAACATTTACTGCTATTCGCTTTACCGACGATGAGTATTATTCATCAGAAGGTAACAGCATGCGTAAAGCTTTTTTACGTGCACCGGTAAACTTTCGTTATATTAGTTCAAACTTTAAACCTAAGCGTTTTCATCCAATTCAAAAGCGCTGGAAAGCACATAACGGTACCGACTATTCAGCGAAAAGAGGTACGCCTGTTGTTGCAGCGGGCAATGGTAAAGTTACCCATTCAACTTACAATAAATACAATGGTAATTACGTTTTTATTCAGCATGGTAATGGCATTGTGACTAAGTATTTACACTTTTCTAAACGCGCAGTAAAAGCAGGCGAGCGAGTAAAACAAGGACAAGTCATTGGCTATGTTGGCTCAACGGGTATGTCTGAAGCACCGCATTTACATTACGAGTTTTTACTTAATGGCGTGCACCGTAATCCAAGAACAGTAAAACTGCCTGATGCTAAACCTATTAGCAGTAAATATAAGAAAAAATTTGATGCTATAGCAGCTCAGCGCCTTGCCGAGCTTGCTAGTTCGAGAGATATGTTGCTAGATTTACCCGCTAATTCAAGTAACGCTGATTAATATGAGTACTGATGCGAGTAATGGTATGAGTAATAAAGTTCGCTATATCGGCCTAATGTCTGGTACTAGCGCTGATGGAATTGATCTCGCGTTAGTTGAGTTTGATCATAACCAAGCTCAGCACGCTAACGGAGCGAACTTACTCGCTAGCTATTATCAAGCATACGATAACCCTACTCAGCAGAAAATAATGCGCTTGTATAACGCCAGCGACAATGAAATAGATTGCGCAGGCAGTTTAAATGTTGAGTTAGCGCAGCAATTTTCACACGCTATTTTAAGTTTTTTAAAACAAGAAAACTTGTCTGCAACAGATATAACTGCAATAGGTTGTCATGGGCAAACAATTCGCCATAGGCCTGTTAAAAATCAACAAATAACATCACCTTTTACTTTGCAAATAGGCTGTTTACAAACATTAGCCTTATTAACCGATATACGTGTGGTTGGCGATTTTAGAACAAAAGATATTGCGTTAGGCGGCCAAGGCGCGCCTTTAGTACCGGCTTTTCATCAAGCAATTTTTGGTTCACCTGAAAAAGACGTGTTTGTGGTTAACATTGGCGGCATCGCAAATATTACTTTTCTTCCTGCTAATGCCTCTCATAAAACCACAGGTTTTGATACCGGACCAGGTAATGCATTAATGGATTACTGGTTTTCACAGCATCAATCAGGACGCTTCGATCCACAAGGCCAATGGGCAAGTTCAGGTACCATTTGTGCGATTTTATTACAGGAAATGTTAAGCGACGCTTACTTTACTCAACCAGCACCTAAAAGCACTGGCCGTGAATATTTTAATGCCCAATGGTTAGCAGAATTTACTGATAATAGCACGTTGTCACCAGCAGATATTCAAGCAACACTAACCGCTTTAACCGCGGAAAGTATTGCCCAACAAATTCATCAACTAAGTACGAAGTCTGACGTATACATTTGTGGTGGTGGCATTGAGAACAACTACTTGGTTTCACTTTTAAAACAGAGACTTACCAAGCATTCAATAGTGAATACTCATACAAAAAATATTAATAGTGATTCACTAGAGGCAATGGCTTTTGCCTGGTTAGCACTGGCATTTGATAAAAATATTTTCGGTAACATTCCAGCAGTTACAGGGGCTAGCAAGCAGGCAGTTTTAGGTATCAGTACCAAACCTTAAAAATAACTAGATTTGAATATTTTTCTCTCTATAATAAAACGTTCCCGTCGAAAAAAAGCACGTTATTTGCGGAATATTTGAACTATTAATATATTAATCATTCTAACAAATAACAGTGTTTGCTTAATCGAAAGTTCGGTTTAATTTTCGACAATTAACGAGGAGGAAACGATGGAGTTTAACGACATACATATTGGTATGAAATGCGGTAGTAAAAAAGGTAGCGGCACCGTTACTTGGATTGATGGCTCAACCCGCACCATTTACATGGCAAATACTGATAACAACAACAGTTTTGAAGTCGGCTTTGAAGATATTATCGAAGACCCTCAAGCACACAACAAAGAAGACGCCTACTACTAAGTTTTATCATCTACTTATGTAGTAAATAGAAGCTCCTTAGGGAGCTTTTTTATTGCTCTAATTTTATTTATGGCCACCTTCATCTGCTATAGTTCAATACAAGCTTGCGACATTGTATGTGATCCTTAATTTTACATTGACTGTATAATTAAGGTAACTAAGGAGCCACAATGAACATTTTGATCACCGGTGGTAGTGGCCTAATAGGGCAAGCACTGATCGAACACTTAAATGCTAAACGCATTATTGTATTAACTCGTAGTATTGAGTTAAGCAAAAAATTATTACCGCCTCATATTGAGTTAGTGACTTCGCTTAACGATATTAACTTTAATGATCTAGATGTCGTTGTAAATCTAGCCGGTGAAGCTATTGTTGATAAAAGATGGACAAGTAAACAAAAGCAAATTATTTGCCAAAGTCGTTGGAAAATAACTCAAGATTTAGTTGATAAAATTCAACAAGCGATTAGACCACCCCATAGCTTTATTTCTGGCAGTGCTATAGGGTATTATGGCCGTCAAGGCTCTTTGCCTATCGATGAGAGTCATCAAAACATACACGATGAATTTAGTCATCATGTCTGCCAAAAATGGGAAGCAATAGCGCAGCAAGCTCAATCAGAAGATACACGTGTTTGCCTTATTCGCACCGGAATAGTATTAGCCAATAATGGTGGTGCGTTGCAGAAAATGTTACCACCCTTTAAGCTCGGCTTGGGTGGTCCTATTGCTAGTGGTAAACAATTTATGTCGTGGATACATATTGATGACATGGTTGCCGTGTTATTAGCCACAATTTATCAAACTGAACTCGCTGGGCCGATAAATGCAACAGCACCTATGCCAGTAACGAATAAAGAGTTTTCTCAAACCCTAAGTGCTGTACTTAGTCGACCTTGCTTATTTAAAGTACCGGCTTTTATATTGCGATTATTATTAGGAGAATCCGCCGATTTGGTATTATATGGGCAGAATGTATTACCGACCAAACTGTTAAATAACCACTTTAAGTTCCAATATCCAACTTTACAGATAGCTTTAAAGAAGCTATTGATAAGCCATAATTAATAAACTATAGGTAACAACTTGAAAGCAGACTTTCTTCCACACGGACAATGCAGCTTTACTGTAGAAGGAAACATTATATCTATTGATGCGACTGGTCCATGGAATATAGAGTTTTTTAAAAAAATGCACGTTGATCTTACAAACATTATTATTAACAATGTTGATAGCCAGAACTTCGCAGTATTACTCATTTTAAGAGGCCTGCCATTAGCCACAAAAAACGCTTTAGATTATCATGTAAAACTTGTTAGCACTGGTCAAACAAAAGCTTTAGCAATCTACTCTTGTTTGAGCGAGTCACCGGCAATTGCCGAGAGTATTTTTCAAAAAGCTTATAGTCAAGCTGGGTTAAAAAACAAATCTTTCGATTCAATTGAAATGGCTAAAATTTGGTTAAATAGCCAATTGACCAAATCGTTTTAAACTATAAACCTACGCTCTATTCAATACCTCTACTTTTCTTAGTTATTAGCTTATTTATATCCAGCTAATCAATTTATACTCATTGGATTAATGAAGTGGCCTTCGTTTTTATAATTAAAAATGAACAGCTAATTAATTACTCAACTTGGTATGGTTTAACTAAAAAATAAAACTATATAACGAAAAAAGGTGAGCACAAGCTCACCTTTTCTAGTTGTAATATCCGAATCAACTATGATTTAAAACGGAATATCATCATCAAAATCAATCGTTGGCTCTTGTGGGTTTACCTTAGGAGCATTTTGTTGAAAACCGCCTGACTGTTGAGACGACTGCTGCTGGTATCCACCAGATTGCTGTTGATACCCACCAGACTGTTGAGAGTTTTGTTGCTGTTGAGCAGGTTGTTGATAACCACCGCTTTGTTGTGCCGGTTTGTTATAAGCTTGTTGTGGTGCTGCTTGCTGATTAAATCCACCACCTTGTTGAGGTGCTGCAGCTTGCTGCTGGAAACCGCCAGACTGTTGAGGTGCTTGTTGGTTAAAGCCGCCTGCGCCAGCACCGCTACCGCCACGTGAGTCTAGCATTTGCATTGTGCCGTTAAAGCCTTGAACTACAATCTCAGTAGTATATTGATCTTGGCCTTGTTGGTTCTGCCATTTACGTGTTTGCAAAGCGCCTTCAATATAAACTTTAGAGCCTTTCTTTAAATATTCGCCAGCGATTTCTGCTAATTTACCGAACATTACTACGCGGTGCCATTCTGTTTTTTCTTTTTGTTCACCGGTTTGCTTGTCTTTCCAACTTTCAGAAGTTGCAATAGTAAGGTTAGCAACCCCACCACCGTTAGGCATAAAACGTACTTCAGGGTCTTTCCCTAAGTTACCTAAAATTATTACTTTATTGACACCAGCCATGAACAAAATCCTATATTTACAGTAAAGTGAGACTTTACATATTTAACACTACCTAAGCGTGGGCTCGCTCAGAATATTTATTTTTAATAACAATATTCAGATTCTACCACTACGGGTAAATAATTACGCTAGGTTTACACTATTTTTCTGAAATATTTTATCACTTATGTCTAAATTGCCACATACCTGAATCTATATATTACTGCTCAATCACGAGGTTATTAACTTGCTAGATAGCCATAATATATAGAGGCGGTTTCACATATCAACAATGCAGCTTTTAGCAATTTATAGCTCAATAAAATTCGCTTTCATCGTATCGATTGTTGCCGCTGAAATTTTTTGAGACTTTTTATTCTTATGATCAAAGTGCACCATAACGGCAGTGCCAGAAGCACACTTTTTATCGTCTTGCCAAGCTTCTTGATAAACATCAAACGAGCTATTTCCGATCCGGCTGATATACGTTTTTAATTCTACTTCAGCGCCATATTGTAATTCTGCATGAAACTCAACTGTGGTTTTAGCCAAAATCAATTTCCAATTACTTAAACTTAAATCTGGTGTAAACCATTTAAAAACTGGATCTCTTGCACCTTCAAACCACTGTGCAACTACGGTATTGTTGATATGACCTAGGCCATCAGTTTCACAAAATCTTGGTTTTATACTTTCTTTTATCATGATAACTCTCTACATCTTTTGGGATCAGGTATGCATTGATAGCCAGTAATTAAAACTGCTAAATGCACCTTACAATATACTTTATTCAAACATTCTACAGAGATTTTGCAACAAGGTAATTAAATTACTAGCGCTTTGTTGTATGCTAAACACAGATTAGCTGCACTACGATTAATAATAAGAAAATAAACATGACAGATTTTATTGAAGTATACCCAAATGCGCTTAGCCCAGAATTTTGTGCAAAGTTCATTCAAGACTTTGAAAACAGTAAACATAAAGTGGCAGGAAGAACGGGCGGCGGTGTCGATACAACGAAAAAGCTCAGCCAAGACATTTATCTTAATCAACATGCTGAATTTCAGCCGGCACTACAAACCATTTTACAAGCTTGCAGTAAGCAAATTACCGACTATATTAGTCAATATTTTTTCAGTTTAATTGGCGGTATTGCACTTACAGTTCAACACCCTAAAACTAAACAACCGGTTTTATTAACTGTTGATAATTTTGAAGAAGTTGGCAAACCAAACTTATTTAATTTAATTAAGTATTTATTTAATTTAGCGCCAGTTAACGCGCAAAGTTATGAGCAAGGTAAAGGTAATTATGGCTATTGGCACTCGGAAATATACCCACAATTAGGCGATAACAAAGCATTGCATCGTGTGCTACTTTTTATTATTTATTTAAATGACGTGGAAGAAGGCGGCGAAACAGAGTTTTATTATCAGAATAAAATTATTAAGCCCAAAGCCGGCAGCATGATTATTGCTCCATGTGGTTTTACCCATACACACCGTGGAAATATACCTATTTCATCAAACAAGTACGTATTAACCTCTTGGATGAGCTATAACCCAGCACAACAAATATATACTACGAGTTAGTATAGTTGTTGTACTGTTTTTATATTAGTTTATAGTAAATATTGTGCAAAAAAGCAGCTTGTCACAACAATAAAAAACAATATAAATTATATGGAAATAAATCAATAACTTATGGATAAAATACTTATATGTATTGCTGCTTTTTTTATCAGCCACTGTGCTACTGCTAAGCAATTACCTGTACTAATAGTTGCTAGCGAGGAGTGGCAAGAATATACCAATGCTGATGGCACAGGTACATATTGGGATATTGTTAGAGCAATTTATGGCAAAGACTATCAATTAGAGTTTATATCTACCAGCTGGAGTCGCGCTTTAAGCCTAGTTGAAACGGGCCGAGCAGACATGATCGTTGGAAGTTATAAACATAAAAATCGGCAATTACTATTCCCCAAATACCACCTTGATATTGAATACCCTCTCTATGCAATTTATGATCAAAGTAAGCACAATATAAGCCAAGCTAACGACCTGGCCGGATTAACAATTGCAGGGAGAAAAGATTACGAACTACAAAAGTTTTTACCTAAGAATTCCCGCTTTTATGGTGTAGATTATATCGATAATATTGCTAAGCTAATTGAAAAAAAACGCGTAGATGTCGCTGTTACTTATCACACTAATTTAGGTTTAGCTGACCCTAAAACCCAATATAGCCATAAAGTCATTGGCCCAGAAGAGCGCTTATATTTAGCTTTTACACAATCAGAGAAAGGGCAAAAGCTACAAGCGCATTATGACCAAGAAATTATCAAGTTAGTTTCCGGTAACGAAATAAAGCAATACTTCATTAACGATGAGGAATATCAACACGCCCAGCTTGATACTTTAATATCATTAAAATAAACGGCTCAGCAATAGAATAGCACCAGTGAAAAATTAACACTGTAATACCTAACAATCATAAAAACAGATAATTACCAGGCATAAAATTTGGTCACTAGTTATTATGCTTATAAACTTTATAACGTGGTTGTTGCTCATTTCACATTTTAAATGAGCAACTAAATATTCAACTTGCTATAAATACTGTTTTTATAGGAACCGCTTTAATAGCCTGTCGATTTGCGTCATTCGTAAACGTTTTAATAATTTACGCGGTTTATCGGGGTAATTATGCAAGCTTTCAATGTCAGCGATATTATGAATAATTTTGGTATGCTCGGTAATACGTTGAAATTCGGCATTAAACTTATCCGCTAACTGCCCTTTTTCATCATCGAGTAAAATACCATTCTCTAAATCAAGCGACCAAGCCCGAGGATTTAAATTGCTTCCCGTTAATAAGTGATAGCGATTATCTGCCACTATGCCTTTCAAGTGAAAGCTGTTGCTATCATGCTGCCACAACCTCAGTGACAAATTTCCATTATCGAGAAATTTTTGACGACGAGATAAAAAGCTCACCAGTAAACGTTCATAAATATAAGGTACTATTTCAACGGTTGAAAAAGTGGTTTCATCAGGGTTATAAAAGTCATTGGCTTTTTTATCACCCACCGTTAAAGTAACTTTTACACCACGTTTTAGTGCCGCATCTAAGTCTCTGAGCAAAGGCTTAGGTAAATTAAAATAAGGGGTAAAAATAACTAACGACTCTTGGCTATTGCGCACTAAATCTCTAATAGCGCGATTTAGCTGATTGCCTCGGCGGCCACAACCTACCAGCATAGACGCTTGAATATCTTCGATATTATTGTCAGGCTTTTGCGTGTTAAAAGCTTTATATTTTTCCGCTTTTAATAACTTAGTTAAGCGAACAATTTTACGCTTTATTCTTTTTGCATTGGGGACATCACCTTGATTTAATAGCGGAGCCAATGCGGGTTCAATAAAGCAGCGTTGCAAGTATTCACAAAAGTTATCTGCTAAAGCCTGACTGTTTAAACGATAATAGCGATCGAGGCGATAACGCTCTGTTTGCTGTAAATAAATATCATTAATACTGGCGCCGGTGTAAAGCAATACATTGTCAACTACCATGCCTTTTAAGTGTAAAACGCCCAGTAATTCTTTACGCTTAACGGGTACACCATAAATCTTAATAGATACTTTGTGTTGCTTTTCAAGCGCTAAGTAAAGGTCACGGTTACCGCCAGATTCTTTATCACCAATTAAGCCTCTTTGTGCACGATGAAAATCTACGAATAAGCAAATATCTAATGATGGCGTTTTTTGCTTAGCTTGATATAAAGCGGCTAGCACTTCTCTGCCGGCTTCATCGTCTTGTATATAAAGCGCAGAAATGTAGATACGAGTGGTGGCTTGGGAAATTTCTGCCAATAGTAATTGTTTAAAATCAGCAGCTGAATTGGCAATTTCGATATCTGTAGCAGCTATCCCAACCATAGTATTAATGGCAACCATATTAACGGTTGCCTGCGTGCGTAATGGAAAATTTCTGTGTGTTATTATTATTCATTCTGCCTAGATAATTATTTTTTCAGAGTAAACTGCGCTAATTGTACCGCAAGATCTTCTGCAAGTTGAGAAATATTAGCACCGGCATTTGCGGCGTCTTCAGCTGACTGTAACAAATTATCAGTACTTTCAGCAATATCATGGGTGTTTCCTGTAATACCAATCACCATATTTCGTTGTTGCTCAACAGCATTTGATATTTGAGTGGTTGCTGAAACTATTTCAGTAACACTCTGACTGACCTGTTGAAAGGCATCAGCCACTAGTGCGGTTTTTTCAACGCCTTGCTCAGCCTGTTCAACACCATTTTTCATCGCTTCAACTGAACGGCCGGTACCTAACTGTAACTGTTCGATAATGCGTTGAATTTCACTGGTAGAATCTTGTGTTCTAACCGCTAATGTTCGCACTTCGTCAGCAACAACGGCAAAACCTCTACCTTGATCTCCTGCTCGTGCCGCTTCTATTGCGGCATTTAATGCTAATAAGTTAGTTTGATCTGCTATCTCTCTGATCACATTAACAAACTTACCAATCTCACTACTATGCAACGCGAGCTCATTGATAACTTCAGCGGAAGCATTTACTTGAGAAGATATAGCGGTGATTACATTGGCAGTATCACTTATAACTTCTTCACCATGATTAACACTTGTGTATGCATGCTCTGTCAGGATTTTAGCGTCCGCCGTATTTGATGAGATTATTTGCACAGAATCATTAACTTGATTAATAGAACTAGCAACTTGATGAGTATCTTGCTGCTGTAGGGCAATATTTTTTTCCATCGCTTCGGTTAGGCTATTAATATTAGCTGCTGCCGATTTTAGTACCGAAACATCATTAGCAACTCTCGATAATAATGTATGAATTTTGTGCTGCATTTGGCTAAAACGACGAGTAATATCGCCAAGCTCATCCTTCGCACTGCTGCTAATATTAAATGAGAAGTCACCATTACCTAATCGCTCTGCGGCTAAGTTTATTTTATTTACATTTTCACTTAACGACTGGTAAATACCCACCAATAAATAGCTTATCGCCAACATAATAATCACAAGTATTACCGATAATAACCACAATGCTTGCACGCCACTATTTTTTAACTGTTGAATACGATCAACTAAAAGTTTATCTGACAAAACCATTAATTCTTGCTGCTGCTTGTATTGCGCATCTCCTAAGCTTTTGGCTTGAGCGGCACGCCATTGAATGCTATCAGGATTAATAACTTCGCTACGCAGTAATGCCTGATAATTGTCTACCGATTGCTTTACATTTTCATATTGCGATAAGTAGTTATTAAACATGTTAGGGGCAACACGTTTAAGTTGTTCAATAGTTTTTGCGTACTGTAGCTGTAGTTCATCTAAACGATTATCTAAAGCAACTAGCAAAGTATATGTTTCAGCACTAAAACCGTTATTACTAATAATACTGATTGTTAAGTCTTTAACCCTGCCGGTGTATTCAACTAAGGCAGGCATTCTTATCAACGCCGCTTCAGCAAGATAAAAAGCTTGTGGATCTGGCTCTCTCGACAAACCACTTACTGCTGCTAAGTTTTCTCGCTCGGCGAATGTTTTATCGTAAAACATCGAAAAGTCATTAAATTTCCGCTCGCTAACGCGTAAGTTTTGCCAACCCACAAGCAAGGTTTGCTTATTATTTTCGGGCAACGTTAGTTGCTCAATTTTCTGAGTAATATCATTGCTACGATTTTGACTTAAACGAATATTTCCAACCGCTTGTTCGAGCTCAACGATAGCACTGATCTGAGTATTGCCCGATAATTCTAATTGATATTGATTGAGATTATGGAATTGTTGTTTAACAATCCAAATGAAACTAGCGATCAGTGGCAGATAAAACATTAAGGCTAAGAGAGAAAATTTAGCTTTAAACCTGAGTGAGTTCGAAATAGCAATTGCGGGGTTGAATATTAGCGTCATAGTCACTCTTATCTATTAGTTATCTACAAAATGCTTTTTGTAAGCATATCATTAGACCTTGATAAGTTAATGATTATTTCAATTTAAATTATTGTCTTTGTGATCAGTTATTGAATTTTCAGATAAATTGCCATGAGCATTAATTATATAAGGCTCATGGCATTTCAGTTTTACTTATTGCGTTATTAGCTTAGATTTTCGCGGCCAGTTCTGCCGCTTGTCTTATCGCGCGTTTTGCATCAAGTTCAGCAGCAACATTTGCACCGCCAATCAAGTGAGCATTAACGTTTTGTGCTTCTAACTGCTTATAAAGACTACGCTCAGACTCTTGCCCAGCACAAATAATCACATTGTCTACTTTCAACGTTTGCTGCTCGCCATCAATGGAAATAACTAAGCCTTCATCATTTACTTCGTCGTAAGACACACCCGCTATCATTTGTACGCCATTTTTCTGTAAGGTTGCACGATGGATCCAGCCAGTGGTTTTACCTAAGCCCGCGCCCACTTTAGTGGTTTTACGTTGCAGTAAGTACACTTCGCGATTTGGCGCTTCATGTGCCATTTTACCCGATAACCCACCATTTTCTTGATAGGCTTTGTCGACACCCCAACTGGCTAACCATTTGTCAGCATTGGTGGTTAGCGACTCTTCTTCTACCAAGAATTCAGCAACATCAAAACCAATACCACCGGCACCAATAATGGCTACACGTTTGCCCACAGGTTCTTTATCACGTAGTACTTGAATGTAGGATTTAACTTTTTCGTGTTCAATACCTTTAATGTCTAATGCTCTTGGTACAATACCTGTGGCTAACACTATTTCGTCAAAACCCGCACCCGCTAATTGCTCTGCACTTTGTTGCTGGTTTAAATGCAACTTAACGTCTAACAGCTCAATTTGTTTATTGAAATAACGTAGCGTTTCATAAAACTCTTCTTTACCAGGTATTTGTTTGGCGTAGTTAAATTGCCCGCCAATTTCACTACCACGGTCGAATATTTCAACACTATGGCCGCGCTGAGCCGCATAAACACTAAACGCTAAACCAGCAGGCCCAGCACCCACTACCGCAATTTTTTTCTTGTTATTGGTTTTTACAAAAGTCAGTTCAGTTTCATAACAAGCAACTGGGTTAACTAAACATGAGGCGCGTTTTTGACTAAACACGTGATCTAAACAGGCTTGGTTACAACCAATACAGGTATTAATTTCATCACTTTTATTGGCCGCCGCTTTCACAACAAAGTTTTCATCAGCTAAAAATGGGCGTGCCATCGATACCATGTCGGCTTGTCCTGAAGACAATATTTCTTCTGCCACTTCAGGGGTATTGATACGGTTTGTGGTAATTAAAGGTACTGACACTTCTTTTTTCATTCGCTCGGTGATCCAAGTGAATGCCGCGCGCGGTACTGATGTTGAGATGGTAGGAACGCGAGCTTCATGCCAACCAATACCGGTATTAATTAATGTTGCCCCTGCCGCTTCAACACCTTTAGCCATGGTTACAACATCTTGCCAGCTGTTACCACCATCCACTAAATCAAGCATAGATAAACGGAAAATAATAATAAAATCGTCACCTGCGCTAGCGCGAACAGCACGAATAGTTTCAATGGCTAAACGCATTCTGTTTTCAATGCTGCCGCCCCATTCATCAGTACGTTTGTTTACTTTTACACAGCTAAACTGGTTAATGAGATAACCTTCAGAGCCCATAATTTCAACACCATCGTAGCCTGCTTTTTTCGCCAGTTTTGCAGAATGGGCAAAGTCTTTAATCGTGCCTTTGATTTCGCGCACCGACATAGCTTTTGGGGTAAATGGGTTAATGGGAGATTTTACTTTACTAGCAGACACACTAAATGGGTGGTACGAATATCTACCGGCATGTAATAGCTGCAAACAAATTTTAGTTGGGTATTCGTGCACGGCATCGGTAATTTTTTTATGTTTAGCTACGTGCCAAAACTTACTGAGTTCACAACCCAAAGGAGCTAGGCGACCACGCATGTTAGGACTAATACCACCGGTAACAATAAGCCCAACACCGCCTTTAGCGCGAGCTTTATAAAATGCAGCGAGCTTGTCAAAGCCACCTTTTTCTTCTTCCAGGCCGGTATGCATAGAGCCCATTAACGTTCGGTTAGCTAAAGAGGTAAAGCCTAAATCTAATGGCGCTAATAAATGTGGAAAGGCAGCATTATCATTCATATTAAGTCACTTTTAATGGTTATATTAATTTATAGCTAAGGAATATAAAGGTAGTTTATATTTTTGCTTAAACTTATCAGATTATAAAATATCTGCTAGTAAGCTAAAATTCAAGCTTTATTTTGACACCTGTCAGATAGGAGTGCGTATATAAAAAAATATCTGCTTTGAAAAGCACAAGTTTACTTTCTTTATAATTTGAGTATGCTGCGCTTGAGAAATTAATAGCGGTACGTTGGAGAAGCGATATTAACATCGACAAAAAAATAATTATTGAGCAAATAACCGCTCAGTTACAGCAAGAGTTATCGTTAACTTTAATTGCGGCTAACAACGCACATAAAGCGGCTACTGACGATCAGTCGGTGGCAGAAACACAATACGATACCTTAGCCATAGAGCAAAGTTACTTGGCAGAAGGTCAATCTAGGCGGGTAGATGAGATAAAATTTGCTATTAAACGCTTACAAAGTATTCCGCTTGAAGCATTAGAAACCAAATTAAAAGTAAATGTTGGTGCGGTTATACAATTAGAAAAAGATATAGATAAACAGCAGTGGTTTTTTCTAGCACCTGTTGCCGGTGGTTATCGTTGTAAACTTACTCTGGCAAACAATAACATTTTAAATATTGTCGTTATTACGCCAGAGTCGCCGTTAGGCAATGCATTAGTCGGAAAAGAGTTAGATGATGAAGTTAATATGCAAATAGCCGAAAAGCATATTACAGATTTCATCACCGCGGTATTTTAAAGCCTATTATCCGGCTAACTAGGTTAATATTAACCTTTATTTATTGATTTAATAACGCTTTAATACTCACAAGATCAGCCGTTTTATCGTCTACTTTTAAATAAGCGACAGCTTCTTCATGCATAATGGTTGCTTCAATAACACCCGGCATTTCACTCAGCTTTTGTGCTACTTCAACCGCTTTTTCATCGCTAATAATACTGGTTGAAAAACTATAAGCTTTCGATTTTTTCAAGGGTTTCATACCTAAGGTTAAAAGTAACCAAACTAAAGCAAATAAACCGGTCACCAAAAATATAGTTTGCTCACCAAATTCGCCAGCAACAAAGCCACCTAAAATACCACCAGCAAAAGCTCCTAAAAATTGGCTACTTGAATAAATCCCCATCACACTGCCTTTAACACCGGCAGGGGCTATGCGCGATAATATTGACGGCATAGTGGCTTCTAAGTAATTAAAAGCAGTAAAAAACATCATTACCAATACAACTAAGCTAAACAAACTAGTCGGTAAATACCAAAGTAATAATAGCGCCAAGGTTAACAAGGCAACCGCCGCACTAAACATTTGCTTTTCTTTTTGCTTTTTCATGCCGATGATCATAAATGGCACCATTAAGAAAAATGAGCCAATTAACGTCGGTAAATAAAGCTGCCAATGCTGTTCTAGCGCTAAACCATTAGCAACAAATTGTTTGGGTAAAGTAACAAAACATGCCGTTAACGCCATGTGTAAAATAAATACCCCCCAATTTAAACGCGACAATTGATTGTCACGAATTAAGCTGCCTAATTTTGATGGCAAAGCAACATTGTCGCCTTTAGGGGCGGTATTTATAGAATTGGGGACAATAAATTGAATGGTCAGCATGGCAAATATCGTTAACAAGGCGATAAACCAGAATAAGCCACTTAGCCCAAACGCTTGTGCGACTATTGGGCCAATAATCATGGCGATAGTAAACGAAAGACCAATGAACATGCCAATGGTTGCCATCACTTTAGGACGTTGCTCTTCTCGGCTTAAGTCAGCCGCTAATGCAAGAATGGCACTCGCTATAGCACCGGTTCCTTGTAAAGCTCGGCCAAATACCACGCCATAAATAGTGTCTGACATGGCGGCGACAATACTACCAAGTAAAAAAATGACTAAACCGGTTAAAATAACAGGTTTACGTCCAAATTTGTCTGACAAAATTCCCATTGGAATTTGTAACAAAGCTTGCGTTAAACCATAAGCGCCAATAGCTGCGCCAAGCCAAATAGGGCTATAGCCAATAAGTTGCTCACCGTAAATGGCAAAAACGGGCAAGATCATAAACAAGCCTAGCATGCGCAAGCCAAACACTGACGCCAATGATAATGCGGCTTTCTTCTCGATATTATTTAAACCGGATACGCTCATGAAACTTAAACTCTAATTTTGTAGGGAAGATATAAACGCGCACATATTAACACGGCAATCGAATGAACAAAAACAGAGATTTAAGATGAATTTGGACTAAAAATTGTGCGATAATATTCGGTTCCAACTTTATGTTCAGAACAACGCTACGTTTGGTATCATTAACGATAAAAACAACTTAGTTTAGCGCGTATTATATCGTTAATCATTATGTAAAATGTTACTGAGACATAAGATAATTTAGATTCAGTCTGATCTTTGTTTACGATAATCTCGTATCACAAACCCGGGCGTTAAATTGGTCAAAAGTCATTATGAAAAAAATTGAAGTCAGGGGTGCTCGCACTCATAACTTGAAAAACATTAATGTAGATATTCCTCGCGATAAGTTAGTTGTTATTACCGGCCTTTCGGGCTCAGGTAAGTCTTCATTAGCCTTTGACACTTTATACGCCGAAGGACAAAGACGCTATGTAGAGTCGCTTTCTGCTTATGCTCGCCAGTTTTTATCTTTAATGGAAAAGCCCGATGTGGATCACATTGAAGGTTTGTCTCCTGCTATTTCAATTGAGCAAAAGTCAACCTCGCATAACCCGCGTTCAACCGTGGGAACCATCACCGAAATATATGATTATTTACGCTTACTTTACGCGCGTGTTGGTGAGCCTCGTTGTCCAGACCATCATTTACCGCTTGCTGCACAAACCATTTCTCAAATGGTTGATCGCGTATTAGCGCTAGAAGAAGGCACCAAAGTTATGGTGCTTGCCCCGGTGTTGCAAGACCGTAAAGGTGAACATACTAAATTATTAGATAACCTCGCGGCTCAAGGCTATATTCGTGCCCGTATCGACGGCGAAGTTTGTGACCTTTCAGATCCACCAAGCTTAGAATTACAAAAAAAGCACACCATTGAAGTGGTTGTTGATCGCCTTAAGGTACGTGAAGACATTCAATTACGCCTTTCTGAATCTTTTGAAACCGCCCTTTCACTGACCTCTGGTACAGTAAAAGTCGCCTTTATGGATGATCCTAAAAAAGAAGAATTAGTCTTTTCTGCCAATTTTGCTTGCCCTAAATGTGGTTATAGCATGCAAGAATTAGAACCTCGCTTGTTCTCCTTCAACAATCCTGCAGGGGCATGTCAAACCTGTGATGGTTTAGGTAATCAGCAATTTTTTGATGAAAGTCGAATTATTACTAGCCCAGAACTAAGTTTAGCCGGTGGCGCTATTCGGGGTTGGGATAAACGCAACTTTTATTATTTTCAAATGTTACAAGCCTTGGCTGATCATTATCAGTTTTCGCTTGATTTAGCCTTTAATGAGCTAGATAAAAAAACTCAGCAATTAATTTTAAAAGGCAGCGGCAAGCAAGAAATAGAATTTAAATATATGAACGATCGCGGTGACATTGTTATTCGCAAACACCCGTTTGAAGGTATTTTAAATAATATGGATCGCCGCTATCGCGAAACGGAGTCAAACGCGGTTCGTGAAGAGTTAGCGAAATACCTTAATAGCCAAAGTTGTCCTGATTGTCATGGTAGCCGTTTACGACTAGAAGCACGTAACGTTTTTGTTGGCGATACGCCGTTACCTGAAGTAGCAGAATATGCCATTGCTGATGCATTAGCTTTTTTCCAAGGCTTAGAGTTAACCGGGCAAAAAGGCCAAATAGCAGAAAAAATTCTTAAAGAAGTTTGTGATCGACTCGGCTTCTTGGTTAACGTAGGGTTAAATTACCTCAACCTATCGCGTGCTGCTGGCACATTATCAGGCGGTGAAGCACAACGTATTCGTTTAGCGAGCCAAATTGGTGCGGGTTTAGTGGGTGTTATGTACGTATTAGATGAGCCGTCTATTGGCTTGCATCAACGTGACAATGAACGTTTGCTAGAAACGCTGATTCATTTACGTGATTTAGGCAATACCGTTATTGTGGTTGAACACGACGAAGATGCTATTCGCGCTGCCGATTACGTAATTGATATTGGCCCTGGAGCAGGTGTGCATGGTGGCCATATTATTGCAGAAGGTAACGTTGATGACATTCTTGCGTGTGAAGACTCACTAACCGGTCAATACCTTTCCGGTAGAGAAGGTATTGAAATACCTAAAAGCAGAGTGCCTTTTGACAAAAAGAACGTTGTTGAATTAAAAGGTGCTACTGGTAACAACTTAAAAAATGTCGACTTAGTTATTCCTAATGGCCTAATGACCTGTATTACCGGGGTTTCTGGTTCAGGTAAATCAACGCTGATCAACGACACTTTGTATAAGTTAGCTCACATTGAATTAAACGGTGCTACCACACAAGAACCTGCGCCATATAAAGAAATTAAAGGTTTAGACTTACTCGATAAAGTTATCGATATAGATCAAAGCCCAATAGGCAGAACACCGCGTTCTAACCCTGCCACTTATACCGGTATTTTTACCGCTATTCGTGACATTTTTGCCGCCACACAAGAGTCGCGTTCACGTGGTTATAAGCCAGGACGTTTCAGTTTTAACGTCAAAGGCGGACGTTGTGAAGCTTGCCAAGGCGACGGTTTAATCAAAGTTGAAATGCACTTTTTACCTGATGTTTACGTACCTTGTGACGTTTGTAAAAGTAAACGCTATAACCGTGAAACTTTAGAAGTAAAATACAAAGGCAAGAGCATTCATGAAGTGCTAGATATGACCATTGAAGACGCTTTTGAATTTTTCGCGCCTATTCCTGCAATAAAACGTAAACTGCAAACGTTAGTAGACGTAGGTTTAAGCTATATTAAGCTTGGACAGTCAGCCACTACTTTATCGGGTGGTGAAGCACAACGGATTAAATTGGCGAAAGAGTTATCAAAACGTGATACCGGTAAAACCTTATATATTTTAGATGAGCCCACCACAGGCTTGCACTTTCACGATATTAAACAACTACTACAAGTGATTCATCGTTTACGTGATAAAGGCAATACCTTAGTGGTTATTGAACATAATTTAGACGTAATTAAAACGGCTGACTGGATTGTTGATTTAGGTCCTGAAGGCGGTGGCGGTGGCGGTGAGATACTGGTTACTGGCACTCCAGAACAAGTGGCAAAATATAAGAGTTCGCATACCGCGAGATTCTTAAAGCCGCTATTAGCTAGCAACACGGTTGCTAAAGATAAAAAGGCTAAATAAGTAACTTACATGAGTAACTTACCTAAGCAATTTTTGATTTTAAAATTGCTGAAAATTACTGTCTGATGCATGTTAAAGGCTTGTTTTTCTAACAAGCCTTTTTTGTTCCTAAACTCTATGTTCTGTGACCTTTATCTCAGCACAATGCTAACCCTCTATTTTTAATAGCTAACTACGCACTAACCAGCCAGCAAGCAAGCAAGCAAGCAAGCAAGCAAGCAAGGATATATTCGACTACTTTATTATTAAGCAATGAAGTGCTATTTCGATATCCGCAAAGCACATTTCGCTCACCTGATTTTCTGAGTTTACATTACCTAACCTGAACTCTGGATAATGAGTGCTTGATACTCAAGTGAATCAAAAGCTTAGGTGGTGAAATAAATGCTATAGCAAGGTGAACATCACGAATTTACACCATCAATGCTTCATCTTATGCCGTTTTCAAGGCAAAACGGTTATGAATAGCGAGCTATTTATCGATGTTTTAACGCAGATAAAGGGTTAAAAGGGAGGATTGAGCAAGTGCTGCTTATCCAGAGTTCAGGTTACCTACTTATAATTACTCACTTTCTTAATTCAATTGGTATAAGATAACTTATCGATTAAATACCAAGAATAAAGCAGTAAGTTAATGACAAAAATAAATAATAATAATTCGCCTTGGCAAAACCCTTTAATCTATTTATTAGCCTTTAGTAGTGGCTTTTGTATCATGAGTATTGAGCTGTTAGGTGGCAGAATTTTAGCGCCGTTTTTTGGCAGTAGCGTACATATTTGGGGCAGTATCATTACGGTATTTATGTTGAGTTTATCATTGGGTTATTTAGCCGGCGGTAAGCTATCAACAAAAAACGCCTCTTTAAACCGTTACGGATTAATATTTATTTGTGCGGGTATTACTGTATTGCCAGTGGCTTTTTCTTCGCAATGGATAATGGAGGCAATATTTCTCGCCATTGAAGATACACGATATGGTTCGTTATTAGCATCCATGGCATTATTTTTTATTCCTACCGTAATACTCGGTATGATTTCGCCCTATTCCGTACGTTTGCTGGTTACTGATAAAGATAAAAGCGGCCAGGTCGCTGGGTTTCTCTACTTTGTATCAACACTGGGCAGTGCGTTAGGCACAATAATTACCTCTTTCTATTTAGTATTACTGTTCGAGGTTAACGACATAATTATGGTCTGTAGTACGGTACTAATTTTACTTGGCGTTAGTGCTATGGTGTTTAATCGTGTGAATCAACAGAAGCATGGTCGCGATAGCAATGTACTTAATCAGCAAGGCACAGCTCATGAATAAGTTTATTTTTACCTTTGTTATTATCAGTGGCTTAGTGATGGGCTCAATGGTCAGCACACCAACATTGGCCAAAACTATTCACAGTGAGCGTTCGTTATACCGCAATATATTAGTGGAAGAGAACAAAGGTTTACGCTGCTTAAAATTTAACGTTAGAAGCTCTAAAACTCAACAAAGCTGTATGTTAGTTGACGATCCACAACGCTTAGTTTTTAACTATACTAAAATGCTTTTCTCCAGTTTATTAATTAACCCGAATCCTGATCGCATTTTAATTATTGGTTTAGGCGGCGGCACCATGTCGAACACCTTACACCAGATCTACCCTAAGGCGATTATTACCAATGTCGAAATTGACCCAGCGGTAATTAAAGTCGCGCGCAATTACTTTAGTTTTTTCGAAAACGACCACATTACAGCGGTAGCGCAAGACGGACGCATTTTTATAAAGCGCGAATCGATAAAAAAGCAGCAATACGATTGGATTATTCTCGACGCATTTAACGGTGACTACATACCTGAGCATTTAATGACTCAAGAATTTTTACAAGAAGTTAAAAATTTACTCAGTGAAAACGGTGTTTTAGCAGCAAATACATTTTCGGTAAGTCGCTTATATAACTACGAGTCAGCGACCTATAAATCTGTATTTGGTGATTTTTTCAATGTTAAAAATAATAACAACAGCAACCGCATTATATTAGCCAGTGCTAAGCCGCTACCTAACAACGATGAAATAGCTGAGCGTGCTTTAGCTTTGCGCGCTAGTTTATTGCCTTTTAATGTTGATATTATTGAGATAAGCCGTCAAATGCTTTCAACGGTTACCACGCAAGATTGGCCAAAAAATTCACCCGTATTAACCGACCAATATTCACCGGCGAATTTATTGAATTTGAAAAACTAGCGGTTAAAACATTACTCGCTAAATACTGGTGTAGTGAAGATATGACGGCAATAAACAAGCTGTGTATAAACCTTGGATAAGCTCTGAGTAAGCCCTTGATAAGCTTTGGGTAAGTGATAACTAAGCTATAGCTAAGTTATAAATAACTACAAATTATCAAATACTTACTAGCTAACCAACACCTAGCTTTAATGCTTGCATGTAGTTAACCAAAGCTTGATGATCAGGGGATGAAGATTTACTTAAGGCCGCCGTTACTCCTTGTTGATCTGCTTTTGTACGATGTTGCCCAAGCTTAGCTTTAGCGTCAATTACATCCATTGAAATTTTAAAGCCGACAATGCCATGAGCTAATTTTTCTTGGTACTCAGGAGTAACTACCTCGCGTGTGTCTAGAAGTGCAGGTTCATATTTAGCCATCAATAAATCTAGCGCTTTAGCAGTTTCAACAGCACTTAATATTTCAGCACTGCCTTTAATATGAACTACCGCATAATTCCAAGTTGGAACGGCGGGTTTATTGGCATACCAGGTAGGTGAAATATAACCATGAGGCCCATTAAAGATCACTAAATGTTGTTGATTTGTATCCTCAACAAACTCACGCCAATGCGGATTGCTACGCGCAAAATGCCCAATTAAATACTGCTTATCGCTATCTAACATTAAGGGCAAATGGCTCGATTGTAATGACGGTGAAACTAACGTAGCAAAGCTATATTTTTCAATAAAAGCATAAATATCTGACTGCTTATCTAAACGCCACTTTTCAGGAACATGCATTAAATATCCTCACTTACGTTCATAGCTTAAGTTCACACCTTAAGTTCAGGGCTTTACTAGTCTTTCTTTTTCAAACTTAAGCGTTTTTTACCACCAGGCTTCTCTGCAGGTTTGTTAACATCTATGCGCGTTAAACTACGTGAAGACGCCGGTGATTTAGAAACAATGCTTTTACTCGCATGTTTAATATCAGCAATGTTTACCTTGGCCGGTGCTTCGTCACTCGTTTGTTCAGTATCACTACCTGCATCGGCGCCGTTTTCAATATAATCATCATCAAGCGCTGTTTTCCGCGATCCGGCTACCGCAGTGGTAATTTCAGCCATTTCGTTGGCGGTTAAATCACGCCATTCTCCAGGACGTAAAGTACCCAACTCAACTTTCATAATACGTGAACGCTTTAATTCAGTAACTTCATAATCGAGGTATTCACACATGCGTCGAATTTGACGGTTTAACCCTTGGGTTAATATGATACGAAAAACAAACTTACTCTCAGGTTTAACAATACACGGCTTAGTAATAGTGCCTAAAATCGGTACACCTTTTGACATGCGCTCAATAAAGCGCTCGCTAATAGGTTTGTCTACTTTGACAATATATTCTTTGTCATGGGCGTTTTCAGCACGTAATATTTTATTAACAATATCACCGTCGCTGGTGAGAAAAATCAAGCCTTCTGATGGTTTATCTAAGCGGCCTATAGGAAATATACGTTTAGTATGACCAATAGCATCAATAATATTACCTTTAACATGGCGCTCAGTAGTACAGGTAATGCCAACGGGTTTGTTATAAGCGATATAAACCCGGTCGGTATGATTACTAGCACTGGCTTTAATCTCATTACCGTCTACACAAACCTTATCGCCCAACACCACTTTAGTGCCAAGCTCGGGCACTTTGCCATTAATGGTTACACGATTGTTTTCGATTAACTTATCGGCAAATCGGCGCGAACAATAACCTGAATCGCTGATATATTTGTTGAGACGTTTTTCGTAACTTGACACTAGCTATCCTAAATAAGATCAGTTAATAATGTTTATGTTCTACATTCGATTAAAACTATTTTACCTAACTTTTGTCACACTGTAGAGTAATGTTATTAAAAGCGTTAAAAAACCTCACAAACTAAGGTAGAAATATGAAAATTGTCGCATTCGGAGCCAGCACCAGTAGCAAATCTATTAACAAACAACTTGCTCAGTACGCTGGCAAGTTAGCTACTGAAATTAAAACAGATATTGATTTAGAAGTGCTTGATTTAAACGATTATGAAATGCCACTTTTTAGCCAAGATAAAGAAGCTGAATTAGGCCAACCTGAAGCGGCAAAAGCTTTTTTTGACAAGTTGGGAGCAAGTGACGCCATTATTATTTCATTTGCTGAACATAACGGCAGTTACACCGCGGCTTATAAAAATTTATTTGATTGGACCTCACGCATCAATCAAAAACTTTTTCAAAGCAAACCTATGCTTTTACTCTCAACCTCTCCAGGACCAGGCGGAGCAGCAAGCGTATTAGCCGCGGCCACAGGATCTGCGCCTTACTTTGCAGGCGATGTAAAAGCATCGTTATCGGTACCCAGCTTTTTTGATAACTTTGATGCCGAACAAGCTCAATTAACTAATACAGCGCTAGCGCTGCAATTAAAAACAGCAGTGCAAAGCTTACTTGCATAGCTTACCTGCATAGCTAATATTAAAGCCCTAGAGCAGCTATAACGCTAGGGCTTGTCAATATCGTTAACTTGACCATTCACAATAACATTAGGTTGTTCAACCTTTTTGCCAACAGTAACTTTTGCGCCTTGATTACTCACAGAAAAAGAGCTGCAAGCCACAAGCGAAAATAGTGTAATAATTATAAATAATAGCTTCACTTTCATGAGTAACCTTAAATGTTAAGCGCTTACTTTTCAGTAACAGTGTTAGATAAAAGCACTAAGGTTTGACGCGTATTTTAGCTAATTGGCGATCATGATATTTAGCTAAAACAATCAATGAAATAATAGCGCCAACTAACGCCAAAGCCATGTCTGATTGCGTGTCCCAAACATACCCTTGAGTACCTAAAAATGCTTCTGCATTCTCACCGGAAGCAACCGCAACCCACCACTCAATTAACTCATAAAAGGCACTAAAAGCTAAGCAAATAGCAACAATAATAACATTTAGCCAAGCCTTTCCATTAACAATACCTTTGCGAATAAGAATTTCACGCGCTAATAAAGCGGGAACAAAACCTTGGAAAAAATGCCCAACTTTATCGTAGTTATTACGCTCAGAGCCCAGCCAATTGGCAATAGTGTCAAACAGCGGTACTTCTGCGTAGGTGTAATGTCCGCCAACCATTAATACAATACAATGTAATAAAATAAAGTTATAAAGTAGCCGCGTTAATGGAAAACTCTTCAACGTTATCGCCATTAACACTATGCCAATAATGGCCGGTAATACTTCTAAAAACCAAGTAAATTGGTCTTTCGGCCCAATGCCTGACCAAATTAAGACAATAAAAAACAAGGTTAACCAAAGCACTTTTAACATATTAATCTTGCTCCATAAAAAATAGAAATAGCCTAAAGCCTGTTAATAACATCACCAACAATATTGCCTAACCTGAACTCTGGATAATGAGTACTTGATACTCAAGTGAATCAAAAGCTTAGGTGGTAAAGTAAATGCTATAGTAAGGTGAATATCACGAATTTACACCATCAATGCTTCATTTTATGCCATTTCCAAGGCAAAACGTTTATGAATAGCGGGCTATTTATCGACGTTTTAACGCAGGTAATGGCTTAAAAGGGAGGATTGAGCAAGTACTGCTTATCCAGAGTCCTGGTTACCTAGCTTCTGGTTTAGCCTTCTTTGTAGTATGTTCCTTTTGGCGCTGCACCAAATAAGCTCATTGCGGCTTGCATCTTATCTTGTGGATAATCGGTAATGGCAAGTTGATGGCTTTCTATTTCATCCCAACGTTCGATCATCATAAACTGATCACTATGCTCATTATGTTTTAACAATTCACATGAAATACAACCTTTCGCAGATGAAATATAAGGCACCAATGTTTGTAAAAATGTATAAAGTTCTGATGATTTCTCTGCTGCGGCAGTAAATTCGTTTACCCGTACTATGCTCATATTTTTTCCTTTTATTTAAACTTAAGCTCAAACTCAATGATTAATGCTAGCTACTCACCTTGCTTTAATGAAGTGAGTAAATTAACAAGGTCACTTGGTTGATACAATGGACCAAATCTGGCGCTAAACTCAGTTATTTTCTCAGCGCTTGGGAAAGTATAATACTCACCTGCACTTCCCTGATTTTTAGTGATAATTTTACCGTCGTTATCTAGTGTTTCAATCGCTTGTTCAATTAATTGGCAACCGCCAACATATAAAGACAATACATGCCAAAGATAAGATTTATTTTGCTGCACCGCTAGCGTTGAGTTATTAATAATTCGGCCTGTATCTATAGAGCTATCATCGATAAAATGCAAGCTGGTCGACAACTCTTCATCACCATTTAACAATGCCCAAAACGTCGCCATAACACCGCGATAATCGGGCAACTTACCAGAATGTAAATTAATAACGCCGTGTTTTGACAGGGCAATAATCGGGTTTTTCAAAATAACACCATAACGAATGGAAATAATTAAATCAGGGGATAATGCCTGAATTTTTTCTATCCCTTGTTCAGCGTTTATCTGATTTAAAGTTTCAATTTGAATACCGTGGTGCTGAGCAATTTCTGGGTAAGTTTTAAACATTAGCTTTTGAGCAGTAACCTTTGGAAGCTGCTCTAAAGCTTGATAAATATCATGCTGTTCAAATCTCGCTAAATCTTGCAGTGCTTGCGGTCGTGTTGAATTACCACCCACTTTGCTCGATAAAAACACCTTGATATTATGTGGTGCTAACGCGGGTAATAATAAATTTAACGCTAAATTGCTGGCTATATCATTATTCAGTAATAACACAATATTCATCAAAAAATTTTCCTGTACTAATTATTTAATTCGGCTGGGCTCGAAGGTCGAATAATGCGGTAAATCAGCATTAAACTCTTCCCAGTTGGCTTTAGAGTCGACAAAATTATGCGATATCGGTCGCTCGGCAATATCAGAATCAAATATGCCTAGCCGCACACGAACCCTTAACTTATCAGCTTCATTACTGCTATATACAGGGCTTCCGCAATGTTGACAAAAATAACGCGTACGTCCTGGCTTAAAAGAAAAAGCGCTTAACGCTGAATGACCTTTTTCGATAATAAAATCTGTACGATTCACAAAGCCATTGGTGGCATAAGCTGTGCCAGAGTTTTTCCGACAAAGTGAACAGTGACAATGGATAATATCGCTTATTATTCCGTGCACGCTAATGGCAACCGCGCCACATAAGCATTTTCCGCTATACATAAATTACAAGTCGCTCTGCAAAGGTGTTAAATTTTTCATCATATAATATCTGCAACCAGTTTTTGGATAGCCTTGCTGTGTCCATTGCACTTGATAGCCGTATTTTTCATAAAATGGCATAGCTTGAAAGTTCAAGGTATCGAGTAAGGCTTTATTACAACCTCTGGCCTGCGCAGCCTGTTCAATTTCATGTAATATTTTACTACCCACCTGTTGGCCGCGTAGTGTTTCAGAGACCCATAAGGTGTTGATCATTAACCAATCGCCGAAGGTACGCCCAGCGGCGCCAGCAATGACATCACCGTTTTCAGCTTTTAGCTGTACTGCAATTGCTTTACGTTCACTTACCTCCCAATGAGCCCAGTTAAATTCAGCTATTTTTTTATCTAAAAAAGCAATTAACTCGGTCTCTGGGTTTTCAACCACTTCAATTTTCAATACGCTTTCCTCAAGCCATTTTATAAACTATTTAATAGCATCAATTCTTTAGGATGAGGTTTCATATAATATGAATCGGTAATGTAGTCGTTTGGAAAACGTCTAAAGTGATGGCGCAATAATGTTATAGGAACAATCAGTGGCAGCAAACCATTACGATATTGATCAATAATATCAACCAACTCAGCTTTGTCATCGGCACTGATAAAGTTTTTCAAATAACCTTGCAAGTGGTGTAACGTATTTACGTGACCTTTTCGAGAAGCTCTTAATTTTAATAACGTCATCATTTTTGTTAAGTATTGCGGCATTACTTCACTAGGCACTTCGCCATGGGCTTGCGCTAACCAATGCCCTAACTCTTTAGCCATAGCTTGGTTATGACTCATAAAAATATACTTATGTTGGGCATGAAAGTCGTTCAGCGCTTTTATTGAAAAACCTTCTGCCGCTAGTTTTTGCCAACGCGCATAAATAAACACTCGCTGAATAAAGTTTTCACGCAATATTGCATCACCCAAACGCCCTTCTTCTTCAACCGGTAAATTTGGATAATTCTCCATGAGCTTTTGAGCGTAAATTCCAACACCAATACGATCAGGCATATCACCTTTGTATAATCTCACTCGTTCCATACCGCAACTAGGCGAGTCTTTTTTCAAGATATAACCACTCAAGTTTTGCTGCCATGTTTTTTGTTCCTCAGCACAATCTTTAAGTCGCTCTGTTACATCTAAATCCGGATTTTTTGAACCTACACAATGCACTTTATCCTCGAGCAGAACTAATCTAATGGTTTCACGAGGAATACCTAAGCCAATATCAACTTCTGGGCAAAAGGGAATAAAATCAAAATACTCACTTAAGGTATTATTTATGTATGAGTTGTTTTTATGGCCCGAGTCAAATCGCACTTTATGACCCAATAAGCAGCTACTAATGCCAATTGATATCTTGTTATCCATACTCGTTTCCTTTTTACTGATTTTATAAATCTTTAGTTAATTTCAGTATAACCAAAAGCCTAATGAAGTTAATCATTTAAATAAGCTCACAATGCATGAAGTTAACTCAGGAATGAAATAACTAACTTATAATTACATGACCATAGACATCAAGAGTAATTGCATTCTGCAAAAGTTAGCTACTTTAAAGAACCTAACTAAGAGTAAGATAATGGATTTACATACATGGGATATAACAAACATTCTGTCGATTTAAGGACTATTTGGCTATCTACCAGTTACTTAAATACCTAGACTTACGTAAAACGGTATCTATTTGTTACGAGTAGAAATTACAGCCCTCAGTCTTTCCAACGCTCTTTTATTTCAAGAATTTGCTCAAGTAGTGGTTCAAAAATCTCCACAAGTTGCGGATCAAAGTGCTTGCCTTTCTCTTTGTTTATCAACTCCATCGCTGCTTCAACTGTCCAAGCATCTTTGTATGGCCTAACACTGGTTAGTGCATCAAAAACATCTGCCAAGGCAACGATACGGCCTTCAATGGGAATATCTTCGCCTTTCAACTGGTTAGGGTAGCCTGTTCCATCCCACTTTTCATGATGTGTTAAAGAAACCAGTTTTGCCAAAGCGATTAACTCTGAGTCTGACTCGCCTAATATTTCAGCCCCTATGACAGGGTGATTTTTCATCACAACAAACTCTTCATTAGTGAGCTTGCCAGGTTTAAGCATAATGCTATCTGGAATACCTATTTTTCCAATATCATGCATCGGCGCGGCATTAAATAAATCATCGGCATCTTCTACTGAGAAGCCGTAGGCCAAAGCAATAATTTTAGAGTAATGGCTCATGCGCATAATATGCATGCCTGTTTCATTATCTTTATATTCAGAAGCTCTTCCCAGGCGTTGGATCACTTGTAATCGAGTACTTCGAAGTTCATCAGCATCAACTAAAGACAAGTGTGTTTTAACTCGAGCTTTAACAACGGCTGGCGAAACAGGTTTTGAGATGTAGTCTACAGCACCAAGAGTTAGGCCCTTGGCTTCATCTTCAGGATCACTTAATGCTGTAATAAAGATGATGGGGATCGATTTAAACTGACTTTTTTGCTTTAGATGTTCACAAACTTCATAACCCGTCATATCAGGCATCATAACGTCTAGTAAAATCAAGTTAGGGGCTTCTTTTTCAATCAAGCGTAAAGCTTCTTGGCCACTTTTAGCAAAAATTAACTTATAGCTGTCATTGAGTATTTGATTAAGTACACGCAAATTGGTTGGTTCATCATCAACAACTAAAATACTTTTATTTGATTTTTGCACTGTGTTTATTCCTTTATTTTTATGACGAACTTGGCTTAAGGGTTTCAATCAAAGATTCAATTTGCTCAAGTGCTTGAGTAAACTCAAAGTTTTCACATGCATCAATAATATTATTAATTTCAATAGTTTTAGAAGACACATGGCTTTGAAGCTTATCCAAAAGCGCGTCATTGAATTCATTATTACTGACATATGGGGTAAGTTGCTGCAAAATCTCAATCAGCTCTTCATTACTATTTTCACTGTTTTCTAGTGGTTGCAAAGCCACCGCTGCTTGCTCAATATCTTTTTTATTAAGGCAATTTACCGCCTGGTGAAGTTCAGCAATAACTTTCGCAATATTTTCAGCAATTAGCTCCACATTGTGATCATTACTTGACTGTTCTAAAGCGCCTAAGCTCAGCATAAATCGATTAAGCGAAAGATTACCTGCACCGCCTTTGAGTTTATGAGATATCATAGATATTTGTTGGAGATTTTGTTGCTCTAGCATATCTTCAAGTTGAACAACGTCTGTTTTAGCATCTTTGAGAAAACGAGATATCTCTGAGTAAAGAGTCGTTCTTGATCCCCAAAGTTCCATACCTTTTTTAACATCGATAACTAACGCCGTGCTCGCTATATCCTGATGACTTTCTTGAGCGACATTGTCTAAATTAAGTGCGCTTAATATCTCATGATTAATTTGTTGCATGTCGATGGGTTTATTAGCAAAACCGTCCATACCGGCTTGTTCTGCCGAGGCTTTATCTTGCGGTAATACACTGGCGGTTAACGCAATAATAGGTAACGTAGTTAAACCATTAAGTGCTTCAAATTGTCGGCGCTGTTTGGCTGCCGTTAGACCATCCATTTTCGGCATTTGAATATCCATCAATACAATATCAAGTTCATTTTCTTGCATCTGCACTAATGCTTGCT
This sequence comes from Colwellia sp. NW0002-52-1, assembly GCF_057550865.1. NCBI lineage: Bacteria > Pseudomonadati > Pseudomonadota > Gammaproteobacteria > Alteromonadales > Colwelliaceae > Colwellia > Colwellia sp. NW0002-52-1. The sequence continues at coordinate 328,529 of NZ_BAAJLU010000002.1, forward strand.
CACCGTCGCGGGCTTCTATTACTTCATGTCCATTTCGCTTGAGCATTAACGTTAATAAATCAATATTTTGCTCTATATCATCAACAACAAGGATACGTAGCTTAGGTATCGCGGCCATTTTATGTGAGGTTAAGTTTTCAACCGACTTAATCGCAGGTTTCAATGGCAAGCTGAAGGTAAATTCTGAACCTACACCTTCTACACTCGTCGCGCTTATGCTGCCTTGCATCAACTCTACTAACTGCTTACTAATTGTTGTACCTAAGCCTGTGCCGCCAAAGCGTCGACTCATCGATTCATCAGCTTGAGAGAATGCTTCAAATATCGTAGCAAGTTGTGATGCTGTCATGCCAATGCCAGTATCTTTAATCACAAAAGTTATCATGTGATTTTCCGCCTGAAAAATATCAATACTTACTGTGCCTTGTTCAGTAAATTTGATTGCATTACCAATAATGTTGGTTAGCACTTGTCGGATACGATCAGGCGCACCATTATAGAATTCTTGTACACTCGGGTGAATATTCAAGGTTAACGCTAAACCTTTACTTTGTGCTTGTAACCACAAAGTAGAAACAACAGCATCAACTTCTTCAACAAGTGAAAAATCACGATACTCAAGTTGGGTTTTACCTTTATCAAGTTTCGCACTGTCGAGTATATCATTAAGAATGTGTAACAGTGATTTGGCAGACTGATTAATAGTGCCAAGATGCTTTCTTTGGTATGCACTAAGTTCGTCATCTAATAAGATATCACTAAAGCCAATAACTGCGTTCATGGGGGTTCTAATTTCATGACTCATATTTGCGAGGAAAGCCGCTCTAGTTTCAGCGGCTTTTTCAGCGACTTCTTTTGCTAAAACCAGCTCAGATTCCATCTGCTTTCGCTCACTAATATCCATAATGAAGCCATCAAGATAATATTCATCGCTGTCGTCAATTTTACTTGCACGACCATAAGCGAGTACCCACTTTATTGTGCCATATCGATCGATAAACCTATGTTCATTACAAAAGCCATCTGGGCCGCGTAAATCTGTCGACTCAATTCTATCTAGGTCTTCAGGATGAATAAAATCAGCTAAACTACGCTTTGGCTCAGGCATTAAAAAATCTTCTTTTGGATAACCCAGTATTTTTTCAACTTCATCGTTTAGAAAAATACATGGCCAGCCAGAACGGTCAAAACAACGATAAACAATACCAGGAATATTTTTTAATAGGGCATGAATAAGTGTATCTTTTTTCTGTAATTCTGCGGCCATCTCTCGACGCTCCCGTAGATCAGAAATAAAAATTACAAATAAATGCTGTTCATTTAATTCAACATGCCCAATAGACAAAAGCACCGGCACTTCTTCTTGATTCTTCGCGATGATTTCCAGTTCATGCTCAGAGCCTATAAGTTTTGCATGGCGAGTTTCAATATAGTTGTCGATATATTGATTAAAATTATGCTGGAAAGATTCAGGAGCGATCATACCGATACTGCTATTAAGCAGCTCGCTTTCCTGCCACCCTAAAATTTTTGATACCGCTTTATTTATACTGATGATTTTACCTGATGCATCGATAGTAATGACACCGTCAATAGCGGTATCCATAATTGCGGTTAATCGCTTTTCATTGCGCTCAGCTATCACAGATTTGTCTTTATAACTAAAAAGCACATTAACAGCTAAAACCATACCTATAATAATAACTGTAATTCCAGTTACCCCTAAAGTAAGATAAAGCGAAATAGCGTTGGTTTGGTTAGATATCTCAAGACCTGGTGGCAACACAAAACGCGCTGCAGCCATACCTGTATAATGCATGCCTGAAATAGCAGCGCCCATTACAGAACTCGATATCAACATTTTCATGTTTTTGCTTAAGCTTGTGTCACCAAACTGTTTGAGCCCAAAACTTATCCATAATGACAATATGGCTAACACCACAGCAACCACTATTGAAAGACAAAACATAAAAATGTCGTACCTAAGGAGTACTGACATATCCATGGCTGCCATACCGACATAGTGCATCGTGCCAATACCCGCACCAACGAGCACTCCACCTAATACCAACTGCGACATTTTAATATTTTCACGGGTAATCAAATTCAAGGCGACCCATGAAGCCACAATAGCCGGTAAAACAGAAACAGCCGTTAAGTCAAACTTATAGGTAACTGAAGTGCACAACTCAAGTGCTAGCATGCCAATAAAGTGCATTGACCACACTCCACAGCCTAATACTATACTGCCTACTAATAATGAGACGTGCTTACGAAAAATTGAAGCTGTTGATGCTTGGGAAGCAACCTGAAACCCCATGTATGATGCGAAGATGGCGATCGTTACTGACAGTAATACTAGCCATGGATTATGTGATGAAACCGCCAAAAGGCTAGTCTCTGAATACTGAAACAATTCGAAAATTTGGTTTAGCATAATACTTCGTCACCTAAACAATAAAAAAATTTAGCGCAGCGATAGCTAAACCTTAGTTTATAAGCGCCGACTTATTAAAGTTTACATACGCGAAATAAGTCGGCTGATTCGATGAGATACATCAAGTTACCTATTGATGTAGTCAAGTTTGATTTTAAGTTGCTGTTATTTAATGTCAAGTATGGGTAGGGGTTTACTTAAATTATCATGGCAATTATTGCAAAATTAAGCGAAATATATTGGCTTGTTTAACAACGCTAGAATTAATAAATGTAAGTGTTGCTTTTACTCAAGTGAATCTAAAGCAAGGTGTGAGCAGAAATAACTTGAATAGATAAAGCCCAGATTTTCTGGACTTTATCTAGCTATTTTAGAGAGGTAAATTTAAAACTTATTTTTCAAAGTAAAATTTAGCACGCTTATTATCGTAGTTACCTACTTCATTCATCGTGTCGGCATTATATAAACGGCCGTTGATCATAGTGTAAACAATACGGTCAGATAAACGAATATCAGTGCTTACATCACCATCTACAACTAAAATATCAGCCAGCTTACCTACTTTAAGTGAACCTAATTGGCTATCTAAACCTAAGGTATGTGCCGAAGACATGGTTGCTGTGTGAATAGCTTCTAATGGCGACATGCCACCTTGTGCCATCATCCACATTTCCCAATGCATAGCTAAACCTTCACGTTGGCCATGACCACCAGAATTAACAACTACACCTAAATCTTGTAACTCTTTGGCAACTTTTGCCACGTTAAGGTGGTTGTAATGATGGTGTGGCGCTTTTGTGCGTCGCATTGAACGCGGGTCTAAAAACTCACTCGGTACATATTTGCTCAAACGTGGGTGCTTCCACACATCTGTGGTGTCATACCAAAAATGTTCACCTGAAATACCACCGTAGGCTACGCCCATAGTTGGCGTATAAGCCATTTCAGATTGCGACCATAGCTGCTTAATATCATCGTAAATTTTTGCTGTTGAAATAGAGTGCTCTAACGTTGTATGACCGTCAATAATCATCGACAAGTTATGTTGCAGCAGTGAACCGCCTTCTGGTACCACTAATATTTCTGCCTCACGAGCGGCTTGTATCATTTGTTGACGTTGGTTACGACGTGGTTGGTTGTAGCTTTTAACACTGAACACACCGGCTTTTTTCAAACGTTCAATATGAAATTTCGCATCATCTAAACTATCAACATGTGAAGTATAACCGGCTGCAGTAGCGCCGTATAAAATGCTACCAGTAGAGAATAATCGCGGCCCAACAATATCGCCGGCTTTTTGCATTTCACTAGCGGCAAAAAACTCGGTTGTATCGTTCGACGGATCATGAACCGTTGTTACACCTAAGGCTAAACCCGCATAGTTTTTCCAGTTTTGTTGCGGAATAATTTCGTCGCTACCTTGTGGACCATGTGCATGCGCATCAATTAAACCTGGCATAATCGACTTACCCGCAACATCAATCACTTTGGCATTCGACGGAATATCCACTTCGCCATTTTTACCCACAGCAATGATTTTATTACCTTCAACAACCACAACGCCATTGTCGATAATTTGCTCACCTTCCATTGTGATCACTTTACCGCCAACAAAAGCGACACGACCTGAAGGTTTATCTGCTTTTTCTTTAAAACCTAAATAGGTTTTAACCGGTTCAGCTGTGTTATCAGCGTCAGCAACCTCAGATTCATTAGTGATATCAAACAAACCAGCAACACTGGCTTGATATAAATCTGGCCCTAAGCTCCAATAAATTTCATTAGATGCGCCATTCCAATTTATGCTTTCGCCTGCACGTAATGATAATTGCTCTACGGGTAAGTTTTTTGCTTTTGGACCAATATCGATCACTTGGCCACGCTCAACAAACGGCGTTACAAACACTTTAAAGCGTTCAGCAAAAGCCAAGTATTTACCATCAGGTGATACTTTATACTCAGTCGCAAACTTACCTTGGTAAACCGCTTGCTCTTTCTCTGCGCCAGCTGACGCTTGCAAACTCACTTTTACTAGTTGTGGTGTTTCACCGTTTCGTAAAACATAAATACGATCATTTTTAGCGCCAAAGTGCGGTAATGCGCCTGATTCTGTAATTAATTTAGGTGTACCTTTTTTAACATCTACAGTGTAAATACCAGGGTTTAAACCCCATGTAGGATCAGTAATATACCCGCCAGCAACTTTGCGAAATACTACAGTTTTTCCGTCGGGTGAAAAGCTTGGCTCTACGTACTTACCTGGCTCTTTAGTTAACACACGCCCTTTACCGCCGCGTGAAGAAACCATGCGAATGTCGCCAAGTTCTTTATCATCCCAGGTACTGTAAACAACGGATCTGCCATCACGAGAGAAACTAGGGTTTAATTCGAAATGCGATTTCTGTTTAGTTAAACGCTTAGCTTTTCCTTTGGTTTTACCATCATCAATGCTACGCACATAAATGTGCCCCATTGATTCATAAACGACTTTGCTGCCATCGGGTGATATCTCAACATCACGCAACATTTTTACGTCAAAGTTGTCTTGATCAATATCTTGTTGAAAGCGTAACGCTGTTTGTATTTTTTTCTCGGTTTTAACGTGAAAAGGAATAACGGTAGTTTTCTTGCTTTTAAGATCAAGCTTGTTAATTTCGCCACCTGACCAAAACACCATACCTGAGCTATTTGGCAACCAAGCCATATTTGGATACACGCCATGAATTGCCCATGTTTCTTGCATATCTCGATCTAAATTTTCAAAAATCAAACTTTCTTTGCCACTGGTTAGGTCGTACAAATACAAGTTAGATTGGAAGTCATCTCGGCTAATGTAAGCTAAGTATTTGCCATCTGGAGAAGGAACAGGGCGAATAGCGCCACCTTTACCAGAAACAACGACTTTAATTTCGCCAGATTCAAGATCTAAACGCTTAATCTTATAAATGCCCTTCTCTGAATCTTTACTGTAGTGGAAAGTTTTTCCTGGGGTGGCATCTTGTGAGAAGTACACGTACTTACCGTCATGTGAAAATGCAGGCTCGCCTAAATCTTTTTGTTCATTCGGGCGTTTAGTTAACATAACACCGTTACCACCGGTTTTGTGGTACATCCAAACTTCACCAGCACCAAGCGAGCGAGAACCGGTATAATGTTTACGACCAACAAGATAGTTACCATCAGGTGACCATGCAGGGCTATTTAATAAGCGAAAAGTTTCTGAACTAACTGCTTTGCCCGCGCTACCATCTGCATTCATGACCCATAAGTTATCACCGCCATCTTCGTCAGAAGTAAAGGCAATATGTTTACCATCGGGACTAAAGCGTGGTTGCATTTGCCATGCAATATCGGTCATTAATGCCGTGGCTTCACCACCTTCAATAGGCAAAGTGTAAATATCGCCAAGTAAATCGAATACTATGGTTTTGCCATCAGGGCTTATATCAACATTCATCCATGTACCTTGGCGAACATCAATGTTGGCGGTGGTAAATTCACCTTGTGGATTATTTACCGACCATTTTTCGGTTGTGGCCTTGTCGGCTGTTGCTTGGGTATTATTTTCAGCAAAAGCTTGATGGCTTGCACCTGTTACAAGTGCAATGCTAAGAGCGAGTGACGTTATACGAGTAGTAAATCTAGACATACATTTAACCTGATCAGCTATATCAATTATTGTTATAACCTTACTAGAACACATCATTACAAAAAACTTAAGTCGAATGCGATAAATAGTCATTATTTGCCGTTCAATACCTGTTACAACGTACTAGATAGATTACTCAGACAACTTAGCCGTTATGCAGAAAAAATAGACAATATTTTTATTTTTCAGTATGGTAGCTAAAGGTTCTAATAAAGCACTAGCTCGCGCTTTAAAATAGAACCGTTATATAACATAACAATAAAAACAAGGAATGATTTTTAATGAAAAGACTTGAAGAAGCACAAGCAAGTTTAGTGGCCACTTATGCTCTGTACAATGCAGCTAGTGAGAAAAAATTACCTGCAATTGACCCAGATGATACCGAGACATTAAGCGCTTTATTGGACGTTATCCAAAATCGCGAAGCTATTGCTTACGTGCAAAAAATCAAAAAAAGTATTCCCACTGAAGTTACTGAACTTAAAAGATTACTTGCAGACGTTATGCTGTTACTTGACGGCGTTGATATTAAAATTCTCAAAGCAAAAAGCAAAGTCAGTGTAAACGCGGACTAGCCAACAATTAACTTATTGCTTTACTTAACGCCTTTGTTTAAGCCTTAACTTAAATATAGGCTGTTAGGTGTATCGATATTGTTTAATTACACAATATCGATAACAAGTTCGACTACATAAAGCCAACTTTGCTCGCTTTACTTGTTTACTGTACCAGCTTGATAGCCCCAACGCGGCATAATAGCTTGCTCGATACGTAAATGGTCAAGCATTCTACCGACCATAAAATCAATCAGATCATTTATCGTTTCAGGTTGATGATAAAAACCTGGCGCTGCCGGCATAATGGTTACGCCCATTTGCGATAACGTCAGCATATTTTGTAAATGTATGGTTGAAAAAGGTGTTTCACGCGGCACTAAAATTAATTGCCCGCGCTCTTTAATCACTACATCGGCCGCACGCTCAATCAAGTTATCACTCATCCCTTGGCTAATTGCCGCAAGCGTCCCAGTAGAACATGGGCAAACTACCATAGTTTTTGGCGCTGCTGAGCCTGAAGCAACTGGAGAAAACCACTGTTCTTTGCCAAAAACAATAATTTGCTCGGGTTTAGCTTTAAATCTGTCAATAAAAAATTGGCTAGCGGCGCCGGGCGAACCGGGTATTTTTAAGCCAACTTCAGTATCAAAAACTACTCGCGCAGCACTTGAGCACAAAAGGTACACCTGATAATTTGCCGCGACTAGACATTCTAATAACCTTAATGCATAAGCAGAGCCTGAGGCACCTGTAATAGCTAAGGTTATTTTCTGATTAAACTCAGTACTGTTATTAATTGTTGTTGCTATATTTTGCAAACCTACACCTTAAAGATATCGTTAATTAATGCTAATGGTCTTTATACTTGCTAAATAAATAATGAGTTCATTTACCAATACCAATTCCCTTAGCTATTATAGCTTACTAAGTGCTGATAATAGCTTCTCATGAATACCACCAAAGCCGCCATTACTCATAACAACTAGTGTATCGCCAGCTTTAGTTTGCTTTATAATATTAACAACCATTTGGTCAACATTATCACCAACAAAACAAGGTTGTTTACAGTCAGCAATTAATGCATCAACCGACCACTTTACTTTCTCACCTTGATATACAAAAACGATATCGGCGTCAGCAAGCGAGTTAGCTAAGGTGTCTTTATGCACACCTGATTTCATGGTATTTGATCTTGGCTCTAATATCGCTATTACGCGCTTATTACCAACATTAGCACGCATACCTGCCAAAGTTTTTGCAATAGCGGTGGGATGATGGGCAAAATCATCAAAAACTCTGACCTGATTCACTTCACCTTTTAGCTCTAATCTACGTTTTGTATTAACAAAACTTGCTAAAGCTTCAATAGCAACAGCAGTTGGTACACCAGCATGGCGCGCTGCTGCGATGGCCATTAAGCCATTGTCGATATTAAAGTCGCCGATCAAACCCCATTTTACTTGTCCTTGCTTTACACCTTCAAAACTGACAATAAATTCACTGCCGTCGGCAATACATTTTTCTGCATACCAGCCAGACGATTGATGATCTTGGTCAACACTAAATTCGGTCGGTGTCCAACATCCCATGGCTAAAGTTTCAGTAATCGCGGTTTCACTTTTCGGAGACAATACCAAGCCATTACTCGGCACCATGCGAATTAAATGATGGAATTGTCGTTGAATATCGCTGATATCGTTAAAAATATCAGCATGGTCAAATTCCATATTATTAATCACTAACGTATTCGGACGGTAATGGACAAACTTAGAGCGTTTATCAAAAAATGCCGTATCGTATTCATCAGCTTCAATAACAAAAAACGGGGCATTACCTAAACGAGCCGAACAATCAAAGTTTTGCGGCACACCGCCAATCAAAAAACCTGGTTCCATACCTGCATATTGTAATATCCAGGTTAGCATAGAGCTGGTTGTGGTTTTACCGTGCGTGCCTGAAACTGCCAGTACCCAGCGATCTTTCAATACGTTGTCTAATAGCCATTGCGGGCCTGAGGTATAGGCAATTTTTCTATCGAGTATATATTCTACCATTGGGTTGCCACGTGCCATGGCATTACCAACAATAACTAAATCAGGCTCATCTGCTAAGTGTTCCACTAAGTAGCCTGATTTTAATTCAATACCCAATTGTTCGAGCTGAGTGCTCATTGGCGGATAAACGTTAGCATCGCAACCTGAAACACGAAAACCCATTTGTTTGGCAATAGCGGCAATACCGCCCATAAAAGTACCGCAAATACCTAAGATATGAAGATGCATAAAAGCCCATTCTGTTAGCACTAACACAACTTTTTCTCGTTAGCGCTAAGGTTTAAATTACAATGGGCTCAATATACCTTAATCTAAGAAAAATACATATTGCAAAATCATGGCATTTTGCCCACTATCAAGGGCATTAACACTTATCGCAATATGAATGGCTTAATTGGAAAAGTTAAGTTCATCATTCTCTAAATTAGCGTTACCATTAACGCCATCATTTAAAATAGTAAGGGAGCTCATGAGCCAAGCCACTCTACAAAATATCAATATTTATCCTATAAAATCTAGTGCAGGTATTGAGTTGTCAAATAGCTGGGTTGAAGAGCTTGGTTTAGCTTGTGATCGTCGTTTTGTTATTGCTACCGACAATGGTGCGTTTATCACTGCGCGCACGCACCCTAACTTGTGCTTAATTCAGGCAAACTTAACGGCAAAGGGCATTATTATCACGGCACCAGATATGCCAGCTTTAGTGATTGAATACCAGCAACTTAGCCAAAACTATATTGCGGTAACTGTGTGGCAAGACACCATTAATGCACAACAATGCAATAGCAACATTAATCAGTGGTTTACTCGTTATCTCAAACAACCTTGCCAATTACTGTTTTTTGGCGCTGATTCTCAGCGCTTCGTGAAAAACAAAAATAGCCAAGTTGGATTTGCAGACGGCTACCCTTTACTGCTGCTCTCACAAGCATCGCTGGATAGTTTAAATAACCGGTATAAGCCTGAAACGCATAAAATTTCGATGGCACAATTTCGACCCAATATTGTTGTGAATAACTGTGAAGCTTTTGCTGAAGATACTTGGCAGCATATTCGCATTGGTGAAGTAGAGTTTGAAATAACTAAACCTTGCACTCGCTGTATTTTTACCACAGTGACCCCTGAAACAGGTGAAAAAAGTCCACAGCAAGAGCCTTTAAAAACACTCAAAAAATTTCGCCAATTAGCTAATGGTGATATTTTATTTGGGCAAAATTTAGTGGCACTTAATCAAGGCCAAATTAAACAGGGTGATCAGGTTGAAGTAATAAAACGCCAAACAGCCCCTACTTTTACTCTCAGCAATAAGTCGTCGGTTAACCCCACTTCAAATGACATAAAACCCACACTGGAAAAGGAAACAGTCTTGAGCATAAAAACAAGTAAACCCGTACTAACATTCAGTAGCTTTAATAAAACCATTACTGGAAATAATACCCAAACATTGCTTGAGCAAGGCGAAGATGCAGGCTTAATACTGCCATATTCTTGTCGCGCCGGTATGTGTGGCAGCTGCAAGGTAATGTTAGAGCAAGGTGAAGTAGAGCAAACTTGTCAAGACGGCTTATCTGACCAAGAACAACAACAAGGTTATATCTTAAGTTGTTGCTGTACTCCCCTTACTGATGTGGTGATAAGTCACCCTGCAAGGCAGCGTCGACATATTGCTGATGATTAATAAGGCTAGGTATTATGAAATTAAATTGTGATTTAGGCGAGTTTAAAGAGAATAACGATGCCGATATTATGCCATTAATTGATATGGCCAATATCGCATGTGGATTTCACGGCTCAGACCCCTTAACGATCAAAAAAACCATTAAACTAGCAAAACAATATCAGGTAATTATTGGTGCACACCCAAGTTATCCCGATGTGGAAAATTTTGGCCGTCAGTCAATGCACTTATCTCAACGCGAATTAATCGCCAATGTGCAATATCAAATAGGTGCTTTACAAGCTCTGTGTTCAGCCGAAAATGCTCAACTTTCCTATGTTAAACCGCATGGCGCTTTGTATAACGATATGATGCAAGACATAGCGTTGTTTGAAAATTTGTGTATCGCTATTGCGCAATTAAATAAAAAAACGACTCAAGCACTATCTTTAATGATACAAGCAATTAGCGACATCGATAAATTTGATCAAATTGCCAGCAAACATCATATTTCACTCTATTATGAAGCCTTTGCAGATCGCGCCTATCTCGATAGCGGCTTGTTAGTATCTCGCTCAACAGCAGGAGCGGTATTAAGTAACAATCAAGATGTCGTTAGCCGTTGTAAAAGTTTGCTTAACAATAAGCCTTTACTCAGCGTTAACCAAAAACCCTTACAATTTCATATTGATGCATTATGTGTTCATGGCGATACACCCAATGCCTTGGCGATGATCAAAGCTTTGCGAGCAACTATTGACTCGCAAAAAAATGCACAAATGAATGCGTAACAAGTCATTAGAAGATAGAAAACATAAGTCATAATATAATGAAAAATGCGTCACAAAGTGCTGAAATTTACGATATGCATAAAACCGAAATTACCATTGAAGTAGTCGCGGAAAATGCGTTATTACTTAGCTGGCAAGCAAAAATATCACTGTCACAACATAATGAAATTATCGCCTTTCAAACAATTATTACCCAGCAATTAAATGCGCTGATTGTAGAGTCGGTAGCCAGTTATCATTGCTTAATGGTTTATTTCAACTTGCAATTAACCACCAGTGCTCAGCTTATTGATAAAATTAGTGCTCTAGCCAAACATCAGCAAAATAACTTACACAACCAAGTAAAGAGTCGTGATTATAAACCAGTAACTAAAGAACTAAGTCAACAAAATGATGACTGTATCAATATCCCTGTTTACTATGATACTGAACAACAATGGGATCTAGCGGATGTTGCACAGCGCTGTAACATGTCGGTGGACGAGGTTATTAAACAGCACAGTGCTCAAACTTATCATGGCTACGCCTTAGGCTTTACACCGGGCTTTTGTTATCTCGCCAGCTTACCGACAGCGCTTCATTTACCAAGAAAGTCTTCGCCACGTTTAAAAGTGCCTCAAGGTGCGGTTGCCATTGCTGAACAGCAAAGTGCCATTTACCCGATTGAAAGTCCAGGTGGTTGGCATGTTATTGGCCTAACGCCACTGCCTATGTTTACAAGCAAAAATGGTGAGTTTAATGCCGCTATAAACGTTGGACAAAATGTAAAATTTTATGCCATCACAAAAGCTGAATTTATTACGCTAAAACAAGGTATAAATTCATGAGCCAACATCATCTGGAAATTATCAGTATCAATGGCCAGGCAAGTATTCAAGATCTTGGTCGCCTGAATGCCCAACATTTAGGTTTTAGTGCCAGTGGCGCCGCCGATGAATTTGCTTTTCTTAGTGCCAACAAATTGATTAGCGAGCAATTAACGGCTAATGATATTTCGCTTGAACAAGGTCATCAACAAAGTCGCTGTGCGGCAATCGAAATTACCCTAGGTCAAATAAATTTTGAAGCCAAATCTGCCTGTACAATTGCGATAACAGGTGCTGATTGCCAAGCTAAAATAAACCATGTTGCAATTAAACCTTGGCAAAGTTTTCATCTACAGGCTGGCGATATACTTGACTTGGCAATGCCAAAAGCGGGTTTGCATAGTTACCTTGCTGTATTCGAAGGTTTTACTTGTGAACAAACACAACAACCTTGGCTAGGCAGTTATGCACAAACAATAAATGAAATGGCCTTAGGCTTTATGGGAGAAAAATTAACTGTTGGCAGCAAATTATTTTTTACACCACAAGCTAAAACATTAACTGAGCTTTCTGAGAAAAAAGCAGACAAACTATTAGCTTCAAATACGCCAACTGCCCTACCTGAACAATTTTATCCCCAAAAAGAACTCACCATTCGTATGATACCCAGCAGTTTATTCCTAAAAATGGGCCATAAACAGCAACAAAAATTTTTGAACACAAAATATAGTGTTTTACCTGATAGTAATCGCATGGGGTATCGTCTGAGCGTTACCCATTTACAAAAGCCAGCAGCTACCGAGTCACTACTTTCAAGACAATTGCGTAGCCATTGTTTGCTATCAATGCCCGTTACTTATGGTATGGTGCAATTTCCTGAAAACGAACAACCCATCATATTAATGAAAGAGCGGCAAACCATGGGCGGTTATCCAGTTTTAGGCACTATCATTCAAACAGACTTATTTCGCTTAAGCCAAATGAGGCCTGGCGAAAAAATTAACTTTAAATTAATTCCTTCAAACCAAGCTCAGCAACAGTTAACTGCATTTTACCAAAGGTTCAGCTTATAATTTATGTAGCGTATCTAAATACACGCGT